>NZ_CP129137.1:1110000-1410000 GCF_030406905.1 Streptomyces sp. HUAS CB01 | reverse complement strand
GGTCGAGTTCGAGCAGTACGAGAAGGGCATCCAGGCGGGCAAGTACGGCGTCTACGTCAAGGGCTGGGTCCCCGACTACCCGGACGCCGACAACTTCACCCAGCCGTTCTTCGGCGAGGGCAACGTCCTCGGCAACAACTACGAGAACAAGCAGATCACCGGCAAGATCATCCCGGAGACCGCGGCCGTCGCCGACCGCTCCTCCACCGGTGACAAGTTCGCCAAGCTCCAGGACATCGTCGCCGACGAACTGCCGATCCTCCCGCTGTGGCAGGGCAAGCAGTACGCCGTCTACAACGGCACCATCACGGGCCTGGAGTGGACGCTCGACGCCTCCACCGTCTTCCGCTTCTGGGAGATCAAGAAGGACTGACGCCCGTCCGACGGCCGGTCCGGGAGCAGTCCCGGTCCGGCCCGGCCGCACGCAGAAGACCCCGGGGCCCTCGGCCCCGGGGTCCGTCGCTCCCGGCGGTGGCAGCGGGCCCACGGTGGGCCGTCGCCGCCCCGCTCACCGGCGGACGACCGGCCGGCCCGCCCCAACCGGCCGCGGCCCTACGGTGCGGCGCCCCTCCGAGCACCGCACACCGCCCGTGTGCCCGTCACTGCGCTCCCGGCCGCACCAGCCCGCTCTCGTACGCGTACACCGCTGCCTGGACCCGGTCGCGCAGGCCCAGCTTCGTCAGGACATGGCCCACGTGCGTCTTCACCGTCGTCTCGCTGACGAAGAGGTCCGCCGCGATCTCCGCGTTCGACAGGCCGCGGGCGACCAGCTTGAGGACCTCGACCTCGCGCTCGGTCAGGGTGTGCAGCGTGTTCGGCACCGGCTCCTCGCCGGACGGCAGATGGCCGGCGTACTTGTCGAGCAGCCGGCGCGTGATGCTCGGCGCGAGCATCGCCTCGCCCGCCGCGACCACCCGGATCGCCTGCACCAGCTCGTTCGCCGGGGCGTCCTTCAGCAGGAAGCCGCTCGCGCCCGCCCGCAGCGCCTCCACGACGTACTCGTCGAGGTCGAACGTGGTCAGCACCAGCACCTTGGCCGGGCCGTCCCGCTCCGGGCCGGTGATCTGGCGGGTCGCCTCGACGCCGTCCATCCGCGGCATCCGGATGTCCATCAGCACCACATCGGGCTGGAGGGCCCGCACCTGGTCCAGGGCCTGCAGGCCGTCCCCGGCCTCACCGACCACGGCGATGTCCTGCTCGGCCTCCAGGATCATCCGGAAGCCCGTGCGCAGGAGCGGTTGGTCGTCGACGAGTAGGACGCGGATAGCCACGGAATCTCCTCAGGAATACGGGACCGGCCCCATTCTGCCCTGCCCCCGGGCGACGCCCTCCCCCGGGCGGCGGCCGGCCGTGCGTCACCCCGCCGGGACGACCGGAAGCGGGTACACCGGCGGCGTCCCGCCGAATTCCGGGCACACCGCCTGGTGGTCGCACCAGCCGCAGAGCTTCGTCGGCCGCGGGCGCCAGTCGCCCGTCTCCGTGGCGCGCAGGATCGCGTCCCACAGCGCCAGCAGCTTGCGCTCCACCCGCTCCAGGTCCGCCGCCACCGGGTCGTACGTGAGCACCTCCCCGCTGCCCAGGTAGACCAGCTGGAGCCGCCGCGGCACCACGCCCTTCAGCCGCCAGATCACCAGGGCGTAGAACTTCATCTGGAACAGCGCGCCCTCGCTGTACTCGGGGCGGGGCGCCTTGCCCGTCTTGTAGTCGACGATCCGGACCTCGCCCGTCGGCGCCACGTCCACCCGGTCGATCACCCCGCGCAGCCGGAGCCCCGATTCCAGCTCCGTCTCCACGAACAGCTCGCGCTCGGCCGGCTCCAGCCGCGTCGGGTCCTCCAGCGAGAACCACCGCTCGACCAGCGCCTCCGCCTCGGACATCCAGCGCGCCAGCCGCTCGCCGTCCTCGTCCTGCGCGAACACCTCGCCCAGCTCCGGCCGGGACTCCAGCAGCCGGTCCCACTGACCGGGAATGAGTGACTTCGCACGCGGCGGCGTGCGCTCGACGGCCGGCGCGTCGAAGAGCCGCTCCAGCACCGCGTGCACCAGCGTGCCCCGGGTCGCCGCCTCGCTGGGCTTCTCCGGCAGCCGGTCGATCACCCGGAAGCGGTAGAGCAGCGGGCACTGCATGAAGTCGCTCGCCCGCGAGGGCGACAGCGACATCGGCGGCCGGCCCTCCGGCGGGGAGGGGCGATCCTCCGGCGGCACCGGATGCCCGTCGGCCGAGCCGGGCACATCCACCGGAGCGGGCTGCGGCGGCACCCCGGCGGCCTGCGGCGGCACCCCGGCGGCCTGCGGCGGCACCGCCGCGGAGGGGGGGAGCGTCCGCTCGGCGGGCGACGGCACCCCCTCGGGGTGCGGCGGGCCTTCCGGAACGGGCGGCTGACTCGTACTCATGACTCAGACCCTACGGCCCGCCACCGACAGCGAGCGGCATACCATCGACGTCAGACCCTCTCGCACTGCATGATCGAGCGAGCGACGCCTCGTGACGAAGGGAACCCGTGAAGAAGGACGAGGAGAGCGGCGAGCGTACGCGCGCGCGGTCCGGCACGGGGGAAGCGGACCCCGGCGGCGGCAAGCGGGACCGCTCGGCGGAGCCCGGCGGCGGCATCCTCATGGGCCGCCCCTTCGGTGTGCCGGTGTACGTCGCCCCCAGCTGGTTCCTGGTCGCGGCCCTCATCACCTGGGTCTTCGGCGGCCAGCTGGACAGGGTCCTCCCGGAGCTCGGCGGCGCCCGCTATCTCGTCTCCCTGTTCTTCGCGGTCGCCTTCTACGCGTCCGTGCTGGTGCACGAACTCGCCCACACCGTCGCGGCGCTGCGCTACAAGCTGCCCGTGCGGCGGATCCAGCTCCAGTTCTTCGGCGGCGTCTCGGAGATCGAGAAGGAGTCGGAGACCCCGGGCCGGGAGTTCGTCCTCGCCTTCGTCGGCCCGCTGCTGTCGCTCGTCCTCGCCGCCGTCTTCTACGCCGGCATGCAGGCGGTCGAGCCCGGCACCGTCCCCGGTGTGCTGCTGGCCGGCCTGATGATCTCCAACCTCATCGTCGCCGCCTTCAACCTGCTCCCCGGACTGCCGCTGGACGGCGGCCGGATGCTGCGCGCGGTCGTCTGGAAGATCACCGGCAAGCCGATGAGCGGCACCGTCGCCGCCGCGTGGGTGGGCCGCGCCCTCGCCGTCGCCGTACTCATCGGCCTGCCGCTGCTGACCCACACCGGCGCACTCGGCAACGCCACCGAGGACATCGGCGGCATGGAGACCGTCACCGACGCGCTGCTCGCCGCCATCCTCGCCGCGATCATCTGGACCGGCGCGGGCAACAGCCTGCGCATGGCCCGTCTGCGGGAGCACCTGCCCGAACTGCGTGCCCGGGCCCTCACCCGGCGGGCCGTCCCCGTCGGGTCGGACACCCCGCTCTCCGAGGCACTGCGGCGCGCCAACGAGGCCGGTGCCCGCGCCCTCGTCGTGGTCGACGGGCACGGCGACCCGACGGCCCTCGTCCGCGAGACCGCGATCGTCGGCGTGCCCGAGCACCGCCGCCCCTGGGTCGCCGTGGGCGGCCTCGCCCAGGACCTCACCGACGGCATGAAGGTCCCGGCCGAACTCGCCGGCGAGGCGCTCCTGGACCGGCTGCGCGCGAATCCGGCCACCGAGTACCTGGTGGTGGAGGAGACCGGGGAGATCTACGGAGTGCTCTCCACTGCGGACGTCGAGCGGGCCTTCGTGGCCGCGATGGCCCGTCCCGGCTCCTGAACCGCGTGGCACGGGCGGGTTCCCGCAGCCCATACACTGGTCACATGTCCGAACCGACCGGTGCCGCCCGCCGTCGCGGGCCCTTCAAGGTCGGGGACCAGGTCCAGCTCACCGATCCCAAGGGACGCCACTACACGTTCACGCTCGAGGCCGGGAAGAACTTCCACACCCACAAGGGTTCCTTCCCGCACGACGAGCTGATCGGCGCCCCCGAGGGCAGTGTTGTCCGTACCACGGGAAACGTCGCCTACCTCGCGCTGCGCCCCCTGCTCCCCGACTACGTCCTGTCCATGCCCCGCGGCGCAGCCGTGGTCTACCCCAAGGACGCGGGGCAGATCCTGGCCTTCGCCGACATCTTCGCCGGGGCCCGCGTCGTCGAGGCGGGTGTCGGCTCCGGCTCGCTGAGCGCCTTCCTGCTGCGCGCCATCGGCGACGAGGGAATGCTGCACTCCTACGAGCGCCGTGACGACTTCGCGGAGATCGCCAGGGGCAACGTCGAGCGCTACTTCGGCGGTCCGCACCCGGCCTGGACGCTCACCGTCGGGGACCTCCAGGACAACCTCTCGGACGCCGACGTCGACCGCGTCATCCTGGACATGCTCGCGCCCTGGGAGTGCCTGGAGGCCGTCTCCAAGGCGCTCGTCCCCGGCGGCATCCTGTGCTGCTACGTGGCGACCACGACGCAGCTCGCGCGGACCGTCGAGTCCATCCGCGAGATCGGCTGCTACGCCGAGCCGCAGCCGTGGGAGTCCATGATCCGCAACTGGCACGTCGAGGGCCTGGCCGTGCGCCCCGACCATCGGATGATCGGCCACACCGGCTTCCTGGTCACCGCCCGCCGGCTCGCGGACGGCGTGGAGCCGCCGATGCGCCGCCGCAGGCCCGCCAAGGGCGCCTACGGCGAGGACTACGAGGGCCCGAACAAGGGCTGAGTACCCGTCAGCGGACCGCCCCGCACCCGGCTCCGGGTGCGGGGCGGACGCATTCCCGGCAACGCGGCCGGGCCGACGACGAGTTCCGGTCACCGGCGGGGAACTCCCGGGCGGCCCGGCCGCGTTGGTTCGCGCCGGGCGGTTTGTGCCGGTTTTTCGCCACGGCGGTTTCGTACCCCGCTGTTCCCGCGCCCTGTGACGTGTGGCACGATGCGGGGCACCCCACCGGAACCGCCCGCTCACAGGAGACGCCTCGGTGCAGACCTCCGCCGTCCCGGATCTCGCGCACACACACGCCCGCCCGGTGCACTGGCTGGCCACCGCGACGGCCATGTCCGCGGTCGTCGCCATGGCGGGTCTGCTGCAGCCGGACCACGCCAGAGCGGGGCAGTCCGGGGACCGGGGAGCCACCACCGCCGCGGCAGCGGCTCCCGCACCGGCCCCCGGGGTCGACGACGTCGCGCTGCCCCTGGAGTGCGGCGGAGCGCCCACCGTGGTCGTGAAGCAGGCGACGGGGGACCTGGACGGCGACGGCGGCCCGGAGACGGTCGTGGCGGCGCGCTGCGAGGCCGGTTCCGGAACCCCGCCCAACGGGATCTACGTGCTCGCCCGGTCGCGGGCGGGCGACTCCCGCGTCGTCGCCACCCTGCTGGAGCCCGCACGACGGCAGAGCGTCGGCGAGCTGGCCGTCGGTGACGGAGTCGTCACGGCCGGACTGCTGGGCTATTCGTCGCCGGACGTGCCGCGCTGCTGCCCGGACCGGCGCGAGACGGTCAAGTGGCACTGGAGCGGGGGGAAGTTCGTCGAGTCCGGTGAGGGCGGCGACACCACCGGGAGTGTGTGAGGAGTCACCCTCGGTCCGTGACGGACGGGCTACTCGGCGTCGGGCCCGTACACCTCGGTCTTGTCCGAGACGCGGCGTACGTGGATGCAGTCGCCCGGGCACTCCTTGGCCGAGTCGATGACATCGGTCAGCAGGGGCAGTGGTACGGGCGTTGTGGCACCGGGGTCCTGCAGCAGCTCGTCGTCGGGGCTCTTCACATAGGCCAGACCGTCGATGTCCAGCTCGAAGACCTCGGGCGCGTACTGGGCGCAGATGCCGTCGCCGGTGCACAGCTCCTGGTCGATCCAGACTTCGAGAGCCTCGTTCATGTCGCCTGCCGTTCCTGCGCGGTGTGCATCGAGCCGTGTTGTATCAATACGGGCCAGCCCTGACGGGTGTTGACCGTTCCGACCATACAACCGCCCGCTTTCCGATGTTGATGGGTGGGTATTCCCCTGGCGTGAGGGGCAGCGCAAGGGTGAAGATCGGACACACCCCTTCCGTCTTTGTGATCTAGGGGTTTCAATCACCACCCACCCAGGTAGGGTCAGGAAGCGTCCAGCTCCCCTTGGAGGAGGTGAGGACCGTGGCAGCCCACGACGACGACAACAACCGCGGCTTCCGGCCGGGGCGGGGGTCTGAAGACCCCGCCGGCCAGGTCGCCTATCTCGAGCAGGAAATCGCCGTCCTGCGCCGCAAGCTCGCCGACTCTCCGCGTCATACGAGGATTCTCGAGGAGCGGATCGTCGAGCTGCAGACGAACCTGGCCGGCGTGTCCGCACAGAACGAACGACTGGCGAACACGCTCCGTGAGGCCCGAGACCAGATCGTGGCCCTCAAGGAGGAGGTCGACCGGCTCGCGCAGCCGCCGGCCGGCTTCGGTGTCTTCCTGCAGGCCAACGAGGACGGCACCGCCGACATCTTCACCGGGGGCCGCAAGCTCCGGGTGAACGTCAGCCCCGGCGTCGAGGCCGAGGAGCTCCGGCGCGGCCAGGAGGTCATGCTCAACGAGGCGCTCAACGTGGTCGAGGCCATGGAGTTCGAGCGCACCGGGGACATCGTCACCCTCAAGGAGATCCTCGAGGACGGCGAGCGGGCCCTGGTGATCGGGCACACCGACGAGGAACGGGTGGTACGGCTCGCCGAGCCGCTGCTGGACGTCACCATCCGCCCCGGCGACGCCCTGCTGCTCGAGTCCAGGTCCGGGTACGTGTACGAGGTCGTGCCCAAGAGCGAGGTCGAGGAGCTGGTCCTCGAAGAGGTCCCGGACGTCGACTACGACAAGATCGGCGGCCTCGGCGGGCAGATCGAGATGATCCGGGACGCCGTCGAGCTCCCGTACCTGCATCCCGATCTCTTCAAGGAGCACGAACTGCGGCCGCCCAAGGGCATCCTGCTCTACGGCCCGCCCGGATGCGGCAAGACGCTGATCGCGAAGGCCGTCGCCAACTCCCTTGCCAAGAAGGTGGCCGAGGTGACCGGCCAGCCCGCGGGGAAGAGCTACTTCCTCAACATCAAGGGCCCCGAGCTCCTCAACAAGTACGTCGGCGAGACCGAGCGGCACATCCGCCTGGTCTTCCAGCGTGCGCGTGAGAAGGCCAGTGAGGGCACGCCCGTCATCGTCTTCTTCGACGAGATGGAGTCACTCTTCCGCACCCGCGGCTCCGGTGTCAGCTCGGACGTCGAGAACACGATCGTCCCCCAGCTGCTCGCCGAGATCGACGGTGTGGAGGGCCTGGAGAACGTGATCGTGATCGGTGCCTCCAACCGCGAGGACATGATCGACCCGGCGATCCTGCGGCCCGGCCGGCTCGACGTCAAGATCAAGATCGAGCGTCCGGACGCGGAGGCGGCGAAGGACATCTTCGCGAAGTACCTCACGCCCTCGCTGCCGCTGCACGCGGACGACCTCTCCGAGCACACCGGCTCCAAGGAGGCGGCCGTCCAGGGCATGATCCAGTCGGTCGTGGAGCAGATGTACGCGGAATCCGAGGAGAACCGCTTCCTCGAGGTCACGTACGCCAACGGCGACAAGGAAGTCCTGTACTTCAAGGACTTCAATTCCGGTGCCATGATCCAGAACATTGTGGACCGGGCGAAGAAGATGGCCATCAAGGCCTTCCTCGACCACAACCAGAAGGGTCTCCGCGTCGCGCACCTGCTCCAGGCGTGCGTCGACGAATTCAAGGAGAACGAGGACCTGCCGAACACCACGAACCCGGACGACTGGGCCCGGATCTCCGGAAAGAAGGGCGAGCGGATCGTCTTCATCCGCACCCTCGTCACCGGAAAGCAGGGCGCGGACACCGGACGCTCCATCGACACGGTGGCGAACACCGGTCAGTACCTGTAGATCGCAGCCCGGCTGCGGATGTCCTGGGGCTCCCCTTGGAAATCGGGGGAGGGCATCCGCAGCCGGCTGCTTTCCGAGGGGTTCCGGACGGGTAATCGCACCACACAGGGCAATGACCGAATTGATCTCCCCCCCAGCGCAGAGGCGTTCTAGGCTCGTCCGTACCGCCGCGTCGCGCCGTGCGGGGACGGGCACCGCACACGCAACGGAGAACGAGCGGTACTTGAGCGCCGCTCCCGGACGGGAGCGCCGCCGGGCAAGGAGGGCCGCATGACCGTACGGCGAGTAATGGGCATCGAGACGGAGTACGGGATCTCCGTCCCCGGCCACCCGAACGCCAATGCCATGCTCACCTCGTCCCAGATCGTCAACGCCTACGCGGCGGCGATGCACCGGGCGCGGCGTGCCCGCTGGGACTTCGAGGAGGAGAATCCCCTGCGCGACGCCCGGGGCTTCGACCTGGCCCGCGAGGCCGCCGACTCCAGCCAGCTCACCGACGAGGACATCGGCCTGGCCAACGTGATCCTCACCAACGGCGCCCGGCTCTACGTGGACCACGCCCACCCCGAGTACAGCGCCCCCGAGGTCACCAATCCGCGGGACGCCGTGCTCTGGGACAAGGCCGGCGAGCGGATCATGGCGGAGGCCGCCGAGCGCGCCGCCCAGCTGCCCGGCGCCCAGCCCATCCACCTGTACAAGAACAACACCGACAACAAGGGCGCGTCCTACGGCACGCACGAGAACTACCTGATGAAGCGGGAGACGCCCTTCTCGGACATCGTGCGGCACCTGACGCCGTTCTTCGTGTCCCGGCAGGTCGTGACCGGTGCCGGCCGGGTCGGGATCGGCCAGGACGGCCGCGAGCACGGTTTCCAGATCAGTCAGCGGGCCGACTACTTCGAGGTGGAGGTGGGCCTGGAGACCACCCTGAAGCGTCCCATCATCAACACCCGCGACGAGCCGCACGCCGACGCCGAGAAGTACCGCAGGCTCCACGTGATCATCGGCGACGCGAACCTGTCGGAGATCTCGACCTACCTCAAGCTCGGCACGACCGCGCTGGTGCTGTCGATGATCGAGGACGGCTTCATCAACGTCGACCTGGCCGTCGACCAGCCCGTGCGCACGCTGCACCAGGTCTCCCACGACCCGACCCTGCAGCGGCTGGTCACGCTGCGCAGCGGCCGGACACTCACCGCCGTCCAACTGCAGATGGAGTACTTCGAGCTGGCCCGCAAGTACGTCGAGGACCGCTTCGGCGTCGACGCGGACGAGCAGACCAAGGACGTCCTGGTGCGCTGGGAGGACACCCTCAACCGGCTCGAGAACGACCCGATGAGCCTGTCCGGCGAGCTCGACTGGATCGCCAAGCGGGAGATCCTGGAGGGCTACCGCAGGCGCGACAACGTGGACTGGGACGCCGCCCGCCTGCACCTCGTGGACCTGCAGTACGCGGACGTGCGCCCCGAGAAGGGGCTGTACAACCGCCTGGTGGCCCGCGGCAAGATGAAGCGGCTCCTGACGGAGCCCGACGTCGAGCGGGCCGAGAGCAAGCCTCCCGAGGACACCAGGGCCTACTTCCGCGGCCGCTGCCTGGAGCAGTACGCGGACGACGTGGCCGCCGCCTCCTGGGACTCGGTGATCTTCGACCTGCCGGGCCGGGACTCCCTGCAGCGCGTTCCGACGCTGGAACCGTTGCGTGGTACACGTAACCATGTCAAGGAGCTCCTGGACCGGTGCCGGACCGCGGAGGACCTGGTCCGAGTCCTCTCCGGGGGCTGAAATGACCCGCGTCCGGGAATCATGAAGGTGGGCCCCGGACGTTGAGGAAAGTGCGGGGCCGATGTCGGACCCTCCTTGTAGGGTCTGATCTTGAGTCCGAACCAAGCGGGCAATCCGAGCGGGGTGAGGGATATGGCGACCAAGGACACCGGCGGCGGGCAGCAGCGGGCCACGCGTTCCACCGAGGAGGTCGAGGAGCAGGCGCAGGAGGCGGAGACCTCCGAGGACCTCAAGGAGCGCCAGGAGAAGCTGTCCGACGACGTCGACTCCGTGCTCGACGAGATCGACGACGTCCTCGAGGAGAACGCCGAGGACTTCGTGCGCAGTTTCGTGCAGAAGGGCGGCCAGTAGCGCCCCGGCTCCCGTTTGGGACAGCCCCGTCGTCCGTCCCGGCAGCGGTCCGCGCAAGGCGGCCGGTGCCGGGACGGATGACCGGCGACGGCACGGGTAAGGTCCGTGCAGTGCATTTCAAGATCGGCCCGCGGCTCGTCCGCAGGCGGGCCGCCGCCCATCCGGAAGGAAACGCGTGGAAGCCAACCCTCGTAGCACCGGGCGTCTGCCGGCAGCCTTCCTGACGCCCGGCTCCTCGTCGTTCATGGATTTCCTCGGCGAGCACTCTCCCGAGATGCTCCCGGGCAAGCGGGTCCTGCCCCCTGTGCAGGGCGTGATCGAGGCACCCCACGGCACGACGATCGTCTCCGCCTCCTTCCCCGGCGGAGTGGTGCTCGCCGGTGACCGGCGGGCGACGATGGGCAACATGATCGCCCAGCGCGACATCGAGAAGGTCTTCCCGGCCGACGAGTACTCCGCCGTCGGCATCGCCGGCACCGCCGGCCTGGCGGTGGAGATGGTCAAGCTGTTCCAGCTCGAGCTGGAGCACTTCGAGAAGGTGGAGGGCGCCCAGCTCTCCCTCGAGGGCAAGGCGAACCGTCTGTCCACGATGATCCGGAGCAATCTCGGCATGGCCATGCAGGGCCTCGCGGTGGTCCCGCTCTTCGCCGGCTGGGACGTCGACCGGGAGAAGGGCCGGATCTTCTCGTACGACGTCACCGGCGGCCGCTCCGAGGAGCACGGGTACGCCGCGACGGGCTCCGGGTCGATCTTCGCCCGCGGGTCGATGAAGAAGCTCTACCGCGAGGACCTGACCGAGGAGCAGGCGCTCACCCTGGTCATCCAGGCCCTGTACGACGCTGCCGACGACGACTCCGCCACGGGCGGACCCGACGTGGGGCGCCGCATCTACCCCATCATCACCGTCATCACCGACGAGGGCTTCCGCAAGCTGACCGAGGCCGAGGCCTCCGAGATCGCCCACGCGGTCCTGGAGCGCCGGAGGGAGCAGCCCGACGGCCCGAGGGCCACACTGCTCTGATGTTCCCCAGGACACCGCTGGGCGGTGACTCCTCGCCACTGACAGAAAGGGACGGATAGCCGGTGTCGACGCCGTTCTATGTCTCACCACAGCAGGCGATGGCCGACCGGGCGGAATACGCCCGCAAGGGCATCGCGCGCGGCCGCAGCCTGGTCGTGATGCAGTACGCCGACGGCATCGTGTTCGTCGGCGAGAACCCGTCCCGCGCGCTGCACAAGTTCAGCGAGATCTACGACCGGATCGGCTTCGCCGCAGCCGGCAAGTACAACGAGTACGAGAACCTGCGCATCGGCGGCGTCCGCTACGCCGACCTGCGCGGATACACCTACGACCGGGACGACGTGACGGCCCGCGGCCTCGCCAACGTCTACGCGCAGACCCTGGGCACGATCTTCTCCAGCGCGGGCGAGAAGCCGTACGAGGTCGAGCTGGTCGTCGCCGAGGTGGGTACGTCGCCCGAGGGCGACCAGATCTACCGGCTGCCGCACGACGGCTCGATCGTGGACGAGCACGGCTCCGTCGCGGTCGGCGGCAACGCCGAGCAGATCAGCTCCTTCCTCGACCAGCGGCACCGTGACGGGATGTCGCTCGCCGAGGCCCTGAAGCTCGCGGTGCAGGCCCTGTCCCGCGACACCAACGGCGGCGAGCGGGAGATCCCCGCGGAGCGCCTGGAGGTCGCGGTCCTGGACCGCACGCGTCCCCAGCAGCGCAAGTTCAAGCGGATCGTGGGACGCCAGCTGTCCCGTCTGCTCGGGGCCGACGACGCCGCCTCCACCCCGACGGAGGCCCCCTCGGACGAGGAGACCTCGGACGACGAGGCGTAACGCGCACATCCCGTCCTCCGCGCCCCGCCCGTGATCCCACGGGCGGGGCGCGGTCGTTTCGGGGCGAGGACGTCCGTACGGGCACCGTGCGCGGCCACGGCCGGCCCCCGGGCCTGCGATCGCAGGTGCCGGCCCGTGGAGTCCTGTGTCCGTGGGGGTGTGCGCGGCCGGGCGCCCAGCCGCCGGCCGGCCCCCCACGGGCCTGCGATCGCCGGTGCCGGGCCCGTGGAGTCCTGTGTCCGTGGGGGTGTGCCCAGCCGCGCGGACCCCGCCAGGCCGTCAGGCCGCCGGTGCCGGGCCCGTGGAGCCCCGGGGGACCAGGGTGACCGGGAGGGCGCCGGAGGCCGGGGAACGGGACGCGAGGACGTCGAGGAGCGCCGTCATGCCGGCCTGGCCGATCCGCTCGGCCGGGAGACGGACCGTGGTGAGTTCCGGCTCCACCGCCGTCGCCAGGGTCAGATCGTCGAAACCGGTCACCGAGACGTCCTCCGGCACCCGCAGCCCCAGGCGGCGGACCGCCTTGCAGGCACCGGCCGCGAGGATGTCGTCGTCGCACACCAGGGCCGTGGGCCGCGGCCCCGGAGCGGCGAGCGCCCGCCCCGCCGCCTCCAGCGCACCGGCCACGTCGAGCGGCGAGGGAACCGTCCGCAGCTCCGCCTCCGGCACGGCCCGCAGTTCCGCCTCCAGCGCCCGGGCCCGGACCTCGAAGGTCCAGGACGGCACGGCGGAGGACAGATGGACGAAGCGCCGGTGGCCGAGGGCGAGGAGATGGTCCGTCACCTGCCGCATACCGTCCGCGACGTCCAGGTTCACCTGGGCCGCGGACGCCGGGTCCGACGGGTCGCTGTCCAGCATCACCAGCGGAAGATCGGAACCGCGGATCGCGTCCAGCGCCCCGGCCGCCATCGAGGAGGCGATCACCCCGTCCAGGGCTGCCCGCGCGGACGCGAAGGGGTCCCGTGCCGGTCCCACGCCCTCGGGGGAGGGGTACAGCACCACGCCGAAGCCGTGCTCGGCGGCCACCGCTGCCGCGCCGCCGTACACGCGCGCGAAGAACTCGTTGGTCAGCGCGGGAACGACCAGCAGCGCCGTGCGCGTCCGGCCGAGCCGCAGATTGCGCGCGGCGAGGTTCGGCCGGTAGCCGAGCTGCGAGGCCGCTTCGCGCACCAGACCGGCCGTGCGCTCGGACACCCGGCCGCGCCACTTCCCGCCCAGCACCAGCGACACCGTGGCCTGCGACACCCCGGCCGCCCGCGCCACGTCCCTGCTGGTCGGCCGCGCTCCGCCGGCGGGCTCCCGGGTCTGCACACTCGCCTCCGCGCTCGGTCCCGTACACCGCGGGAGTGGACTCGCCGCATCTGACATGGTACGTATGACGCATCTAGTTATACGTAAAACTTCCCAGGTCGGGGCGAGATCCGGCCGGGGTGGGAGCGAAGAGGCGGAAGCGATGGGTGCCGGAGTCTCCGGGTACATGGACATCCTCAAGGCCCCCCACGCGGCGCGCCTGCTCACGGGCACGCTCGTGGGCAGGCTGCCCAACGGCGTCGCGCACATCGCGATCGTGCTCTTCACCCGTGCCGAGGGCGGCAGCTACACCCTCGCCGGCGCCCTCGCGGCGGTCTACGGACTGACCACCGCCGCCGGCCAGCCGCTCCTCGGGCGCATGGTCGACCTCCACGGGCAGCCCAGGGTCCAGCTTCCCGCCGCCGTCCTCTCGGCGCTCGGCATGGGCCTGCTCGCCGTGGCCGGCATCGACTCGCTCCCCCTGGCCTACGCCGCCGTCGCCGTCGCCGGGTTCTTCACCCCGCCCCTCGAGGGCGGGCTGCGCGCCCTGTGGCCGGACGTCCTCGGCCACCGGCAGGACCGGGTGCACCGCGCCTACGCCATGGACGCGATAGCCCAGGAAGTCATGTTCACGGTCGGCCCGTTGCTGGTCACGCTGCTGGTCTGGCTGATGTCGCCGACCGCCGCGCTGCTCGTCGTCAACGTCCTGGGTGTCCTCGGCGCACTCTCCGTGGTGGTCTCCGGGCCCTCCCGCGCCTGGCGGTCCGCGCCGCGCGAGGCCCACTGGCTGGGCGCCCTGCGCTCGCCCGGGCTGCTCGCCCTGCTCGGCTCGTTCTTCTTCGTCGGCCTCGCCCTCGGCTCCATCACGGTCGCCGCCTTCGCCTACGCCGACGAGCACGGCGGAGACGCCGTGTACGGCTGGTTCATGGCGGCCCTCGGCCTCGGCGCCCTGATCGGCGGTGCGGCCTACGGTGCCCGGGACTGGGCCGGCGCTCCCGAGCGGCGGCTGCGCGTGATCACCGGCCTGCTGGCGCTGGGCTATCTGCCGCTGCTGCTCACCCCGGCCGTGCCCGCGATGACCGCGCTCGGCGTAGTCTCAGGGCTGTTCCTCGCGCCCGCGATCGCGTGCGCCTTCCTCGTCGTCGATCGGCACGCGCCGCGCGGGACCGTCACCGAGGCGTTCTCCTGGCTGGTGACCACCTTCGGCGTGGGCGCGGCGGTCGGCACGGCCGCCGCCGGCCCGGCCGTGGAATTCGGCGGGACCACCGCGGGCTTCGCCGTCGCCGGGGGCGGCGGGATCGCCGCCCTGCTCGTTCTCCTGGCCACCGGACGGGTCCTCGCAGCTCCCGGCAGCGGCGCACACGACGCGCCGGCGGATGAAAATGATCGAAGCGGTGCCGTCGAACCCGGTTTCAGCTCAGGCCATCGGGCGTAATGTTCCCTCATGGACCGCCGCATTTTCGGGCTGGAGAACGAGTACGGCGTCACGTGCACGTTCAGGGGACAGCGCCGACTGTCACCTGACGAAGTGGCGCGCTACCTCTTCCGCCGAGTCGTGTCATGGGGCCGCAGCAGCAATGTCTTCCTGCGCAACGGGGCCCGCCTCTACCTCGACGTGGGTTCGCATCCGGAATACGCAACTCCCGAATGCGACGACGTGACCGAACTGGTCACCCACGACAAGGCCGGCGAGCGCATCCTCGAAGGCCTGCTCGTCGACGCCGAACGCCGCCTGCACGAGGAGGGAATCGCGGGCGACGTCTATCTCTTCAAGAACAACACCGATTCGGCGGGAAACTCCTACGGATGCCACGAGAACTACCTCGTGGCCCGGCACGGAGAGTTCTCCCGGCTCGCGGACATCCTGATTCCGTTCCTCGTCACCCGCCAGCTGCTCTGCGGCGCGGGAAAGGTGCTGCAGACCCCCCGCGGCGCGGTGTACTGCGTCAGCCAGCGCGCCGAGCACATCTGGGAGGGCGTCAGCTCCGCGACCACCCGCTCCCGGCCCATCATCAACACCCGGGACGAGCCGCACGCGGACGCCGAGCGCTACCGCCGCCTGCACGTCATCGTCGGCGACTCCAACATGTCGGAGACGACGATGCTGCTCAAGGTCGGGGCCACCGACCTGGTGCTGCGCATGATCGAGGCGGGCACGGTCATGCGCGACCTGACGCTGGAGAACCCGATCAGGGCCATCCGCGAGGTCAGCCACGACATCACCGGCCGGCGCAAGGTGCGCCTGGCCAGCGGCCGCGAGGCCTCCGCCCTGGAGGTCCAGCGGGAGTACTACGAGAAGGCCGTGGACTTCGTCGACCGCCGGGGCATCCGCACCGGCACGGTGGCGCAGGTCCTGGAGCTCTGGGGCCGCACCCTCGACGCCATCGAGGAGGAGGACCTCGACCGCATCGGCACCGAGATCGACTGGGTGATGAAGTACAAGCTCATCGAACGGTACCGGGCCAAGCACAACATGACGATGTCGCACCCGAGGGTCGCGCAGATAGACCTCGCGTACCACGACATCCACCGCCGGCGCGGGCTCTACTACCTCCTGGAGAAGAAGGGCCAGGCCGCCCGGATCTGCAACGACCTCAAGATCTTCGAGGGCAAGTCCGTGCCCCCGCAGACCACGAGGGCGCGACTGCGCGGCGACTTCATCCGCCGGGCGCAGGAGCAGCGGCGGGACTTCACCGTCGACTGGGTGCACCTCAAGCTCAACGACCAGGCGCAGCGCACCGTGTTGTGCAAGGACCCGTTCCGCTCCGTGGATGACCGGGTGGAGAAGCTGATCGCCGGAATGTAGCGGTACGGCCGCCCGCCAGCACCCGGCAGGGCGGGCCGGGAACGTCCCTCGGGCCCCGTACGTCTCTCGTACGGGGCCCTCGGCACGGCCTAGAGTGTCGAGCGACCGAAGTGCCGTCTGAGATCTGAGGAACACGTGCGCCGACTTGCCGGCCTGCTCGTCGTGCCCCTGCTGCTGCTCTCCACAGCGGCGTGCGGCGACGACAAGGGCTCCAATTCCGCCCAGACGTCGAACGGACTGCCCGCCATCACCGCGGGTGCGAAGTTCGGCGAGAAGCCCACGCTCGCCAAGGGCGAGGGCAAGCCCCCCAAGGACCTCAAGGTCGAGGTCATCAGCGAGGGCAAGGGCCAGGCCCTCAAGAAGGGCGACCAGGCCCAGGTCGACTACCTCGGCCAGGTCTGGGACGGGGACAAGCCGTTCGACAACAGCTTCGACCGGGGCGAGCCCTTCGCCGTCACGATCGGTGGCGGTGGCGTCATCGAGGGCTGGCAGAAGGCGCTCGACGGCCAGAAGGTCGGCAGCCGCCTCGAGGTGTCCATCCCGCCGTCGCTCGCGTACGGCAGCCAGGGCCAGGGCGACATCCCGCCCAACGCCACGCTCGTGTTCGTCATGGACGTCGTCAAGGGCACAACCCTCCCCGTGTCCGCCAAGGGCACCGAGGTGGCCCAGGACAACATCGACCTGCCCAAGGTCGGTACGAACACCGACGGCAAGGCACCCTCGATCACGGTGCCGAAGAAGGCCGCGCCGACCAAGCTGGTCTCCAACTACGTCATCGAGGGCAGCGGCCCCGCGGTCAAGGCCGACAACACGGTGGCCGTCCAGTACAAGGGCGTCCTGTGGAAGGACGGCAAGGAGTTCGACAGCAGCTACTCCAAGGGCGCTCCCGTCACCTTCCCGCTCGCCGGGGTGATCCCGGGCTGGTCGAAGGGGCTGGAGGGCAAGAAGGTCGGCAGCCGGGTGCTCCTCGTCGTGCCGCCGGACATGGCCTACGGCGACCAGGCCCAGGGCCCGATCCCGGCGAAGTCGACGCTGGTCTTCTCCGTCGACATCCTGGCGGTTCTGTAAGACTGTCCGCGTTGACTCGCACAGAGAACGCAAGGAGCAACACGTGAGCATCGAGAAGCCCGAGATCGACTTCCCGGGCGGCGAGCCGCCGGCCGACCTTGAGATCAAGGACATCTGGGAGGGCGACGGGCCCGAGGCCAAGGCGGGGGACACCGTCTCCGTCCACTACGTGGGCGTGGCCTTCTCCACCGGCGAGGAGTTCGACGCCTCCTGGAACCGCGGCACCCCGCTGCAGTTCCAGCTCGGCGCCGGCCAGGTCATCAAGGGCTGGGACCAGGGCGTCCAGGGCATGAAGGTCGGTGGCCGCCGCCAGCTGACCATCCCGGCGCACCTCGCCTACGGGGACCGCGGCGCCGGCGGCGGCCGTATCGCCCCGGGCGAGACGCTGATCTTCGTCTGCGACCTGGTCGCGGTCTGATCGCAGCCGGTCCGGATCGGGGCCCATGCCTGTACGGGCATGGGCCCCGCGCTTTTGCCACGACGCTCCGTAGCGGTAGGTTCGACGATCAGAAGAACGGTGAGGAAGGGCGGAAGGGCGTCGATGGCCATTGCCAAGGCCGAGCGGCTGATGAACCTGGCGCTGTGTCTGCTCGGGACGCGGCGGCCGCTCAGCAAGCGGGAGCTGCGCGGCTCCATCGAGGCCTACATGGAAGCCGCCTCCGACGACGCCTTCAACCGGATGTTCGAGCGCGACAAGGACGACCTCCGCGAACTGGGACTCGTCATCGCCACCGTGGACAACCTCGACGGCGAGACCGGCTATCTCGCCCGCCGCGACTCCAACCGGCTTCCGCCCATCACCCTCGACGCCGAGGAGGCCGCGGCGCTCGGCCTCGCCGCCAAGGTCTGGCAGCAGGCCCGGCTCGCCGGCGCGGCCAGCGGAGCCCTGCAGAAGCTGCGCGCCGCCGGAATGCCCGAGGCGGAGGACCTGTACGAGGTCCAGCACAGCGCCCTCGAGCCGCGCATCCCGGTCCACGAGACCGCCTTCGAGCCGCTGATGCTCGCCTGCCGCGACCGGCGGCCCGTCGTCTTCGACTACCGCAAGTCCAACGCGGTGCGCCCCGAGACCCGCCACGTCGAGCCCTGGACGCTGGAGTGCTGGCGCGGGCACTGGTACCTCGCGGGCTGGGACCGCGACCGCGGCGCCGAGCGCGTCTTCCGGCTCTCCCGTATCACCGGCAAGGTCCGCTCCCGTACCGGCGCCTTCACCGCGCCGGTGCCGGACGTCGTCACCGTGCGCGAGACGGTCGAGAGCTGGGCCGGCGAGACCGCCACGAGGACCGCGCGGATCAGGTTGCGGGCCGGCGCGGGCTACCCGCTGCGCGCCCGCGCCACATCCGTACGGGAACTCGGAGACGGGTGGGACGAGTTGGAGATTCCGTACGGGCACGGTCTGGACGCCTGGCTGGTGGAGTTCGGACCGGACGTCGTCGTGCTAGAGCCCGCGGATCTGCGGGCCGATGTGGTGGACCGGCTGCGCGCCGTGGCCAAGGGCTGAGGGGGACTCGTACAGGCATGGCCGCGAACGCCATCGACCAGACCCGGCGGATGCTCTCGCTGGTGACGTATCTGCGTGAACGCCCCGGCGCACGGGTCGGGGACGTCGCCCGGGCCTTCGGGATCACCGAGGACGAGCTGATCTCCGACCTCGACGTGCTGCCCATGTGCGGGACCAGCTTCCGCGGCGGCGATCTCCTCGACATCGACACCGACGGTGAGCGCATCTGGTGGCACAACCCGGACGACGTCGCCGAGCCGCTCCGGCTGGCCGCCGACGAGGCGACCGCGCTCCTGGTCGCCGCGCGCGCCGTCGCCACGCTGCCCGGGCTGCGGGAGGGCGACCGCGAGGCACTGGTGCGGGCCACCGCCAAGCTGGAGGCCGCGGCCGGGGAGTCCGCGGGCGCCAGCTCCCGGCTCTCCGTGACCTTCGAGTCCGAGGGGGGTGTCTTCGCCGACGTCGACCGCGCCATCTCCGAGCGGCGCAGACTGTGGCTGCGCTACTACTCCCCGGCGCGGGACGAGCTCACCGAGCGCGAGGTCGACCCCATCCGCCTCTTCGCCGTCGGCCACACGTACATGGAGGGCTGGTGCTACCTCTCCGAGGCGCGCCGGACCTTCCGGCTCGACCGGGTGGCCGAGATCCGGCTCCTGGACGAGCCGTCGGCACCGCCCGAGACGGAGCTGCGCGATCTGTCGGAGGGGCTGGTGCAGCCGTCGGCGGAGGATCCGGAGGTCGTCGTCGAGGTCGGTCCGGGTGGCCGCTGGGTGGCCGAGTACTACCCGCACGACAGCGCGGAGGAGCAGCCCGACGGCGGTCTGCGGATCACCCTGCGCACCCCTGACCCGGCGTCCCTGCGGCGGCTCGCGCTCCGGCTGGGGCGCGACGGCCGGATCGTGTCGCCGTCCGACCTCGCGGGGAGCGCGCGGCAGGCGGCGCGTGAGGCGCTCGCCGCGTACGACAGTCAGGACTGACGGCCGATCGATGGGAACCATGAGGGATATGTCCGCTCTGTCCGGAATTCAGGCGCCGAAGGTCCCGACCCTCTTCAAGGCCGCCTGCCCCGACTGCCGCGGCCGCTTCGAACTGGCGGCGGGCGCGCTGCGGCTCGCGATCGGTGCGAGCCGGCGGACCACCTTCTACTCCTTCACCTGCCCCGAGTGCGGGGCCGCCGTCCGCAAGCCGGCGGGGGAGCGGATAGTCGAACTCCTCACCGGCGGCGGAGTGCGGACGCTGCGCCTCCACTCCACCGTCTGACCCCGTTCCGGCCTCCGGTGCCGTGACCGAAGGGTTCACCGGTCCCGCGGCAACCCGCACGGCAGTACTTCGCGGCGTTTGCGGAGTCGCCCGAATGCGCACGGTGGGTGAGCAGTCCGTCCGCCCGGCGGCACAGCGCACCGGGGGGCCGCGAGCCTCGCGGCGCACCCCTCCGCTCGCGGCACTAGGCTCTGCTCCATGTTCTGGCCCATGCTCGCCATCGCCCTGGGGTTCCTCGGGATCGCCGTCCTCGGCGTCCTCGGTGTCCGTGTCTTCCTGGAGGTCCAGCGACTGGGCCGGCAGGTGGCCGCCACCGCGGAACGCGTCAACCGCGCCGCGGAGGACCTGGAGAGAGCGGCGACGGGTCTGGCGCGCACGGGCGAGGCCCTGCGGTAGCGGATACGCGGTCTCCTCCGGCGGACGGCCCGGAGGTACCCTGCCTGTGGTGGACGCGCTGCCGGTTCGGGTCGCAATCGCCGGTATGCACAGCCATTGCCCTGCGTTTACTCCGGCGGGTTACGATCGCTGCCATGTCGGCGATCGGACTCCTGTCCGACCGCCGCCGGGCAGCCCGCCCTTCAGCCGCCTCAGTGAGAAGGAAGTCGCACATGATCGGCAATCTGAAGCCCCTCGAGATCCTCCTGATCATCGTGGTCATCCTGCTGCTGTTCGGTGCCAAGAAGCTGCCCGACATGGCCCGTTCGCTCGGCAAGTCCGCTCGGATCCTGAAGAGCGAGGCCAAGGCGATGAAGAAGGACGACGAGCCGGCGGGCGGTCAGACGACGCCGGGCGCCGACCCCGCCGCGCAGAAGGGCGCCCCGCGCACCATCCAGGCCGCCCCCGGCGATGTGACGAGCAGCCGCCCGGTCTCGGAGCCGAACCGCACGACCCAGAGCTGACCCGGTTCCCCCGACGGTTCCCGCACGAGACGAGGAAGTGGGTTGCTCAAGTCCGCACGCAAGCAGGAGAAGGACGCCGAGGGGCGGATGCCGCTCGGAGAACACCTGCGTGAGTTGCGCAACCGGTTGATGAAGTCGGTGCTGGCGATCGCGGTGGTGACGATCGTCGCAGCCTTCTTCCAGAAGGAGATCTTCGCCTTCCTGATGCGGCCGATCCTCGAGTCGGTCGGCTGCGTGAACGGCGAGGTCGTCATGCGGAACGGCCAGCTCTGCGCCGAGATGACGACCCAGGGCCTCCTGTCGCCGTTCACGATCGCGCTGAAGGTCGCCCTCATGGCGGGCGTACTGGCCGCGACCCCGGTCTGGCTCTACCAGCTCTGGGCCTTCGTCGCCCCCGGGCTGCACCACCACGAGAAGCGCTATGCGCTGAGCTTCGTGGCCGCCGGCGTCCCGCTCTTCGTGGGCGGCGCCTACCTCGCGTACTCGATCCTGCCGCAGACCGCGGAGATCATGCTCGGGTTCGCCCCGTCCGGTGCGAAGCCGCTGCTGCCGCTGGACGACTACCTGGACCTGATCACCCGCATGGTGATCGTCTTCGGTATCGCCTTCGAACTTCCGCTGCTCCTCATCCTGCTCAACATCACCGGTGTGCTCACCGGCAGGCGGATGCTCCGCTGGTGGCGCGGAATGATCATCGGCCTCACGGCCTTCGCCGCGATCGCCACACCGGGTGGTGAGCCGATCTCGATGCTCCTCCTGGCCGGCCCCCTGGCCGTCCTCTACTTCGTCGCCGTGGGCTTCTCCTTCCTCAACGACGCCCGCCGGGGACGCAAGAACCCCGACGCCGGCCTGAGCGACGACGAGGCCTCCGAGCTCGACCTCACGCCCGAGGCCATCGGCGAGATCGAGGCCGTCCCCGCCGCCCGCGCGCTCCCCGAGCAGCAGAGCGGCGACCGGGGCCGCGTCAACGGGTACGACGACGTCACCTGATTCCGAGGGTCCCCCCGGGTGAGCGCGCCGCGTCCGGCCGCTCACCCTGAGTCTCCGTCCGCGCTCGAATAAGATCGCGCCCGCTGTCGGACCTGGCGGGTAGGCTCGACTACAAGATGACAGAGGACCTCTCACCAGCCGAGCGATACGCAGCTGCCCGGACCCGCGCCGCCGAGCAGGCCACCGCGCTCGCTCCCTTCCGCGAGATGTACGACTTCGAGCTGGACCCCTTCCAGATCGAGGCCTGCGAGGCGCTCGAGGCGGGCAAGGGCGTGCTCGTGGCGGCTCCCACGGGCTCAGGCAAGACGATCGTCGGCGAGTTCGCCGTGCACCTCGCCCTCGCCCAGGGGCGCAAGTGCTTCTACACGACCCCGATCAAGGCGCTGTCCAACCAGAAGTACTCGGACCTGGTGAAGCGGTACGGCCCCGGGAGGGTCGGCCTGCTCACCGGCGACAACAGCGTCAACTCCGAGGCGCCGGTGGTCGTCATGACGACCGAGGTCCTGCGCAACATGCTGTACGCGGGTTCCCAGTCGCTGAACGGGCTGGGTCACGTGGTCATGGACGAGGTGCACTACCTCTCCGACCGCTTCCGCGGCGCCGTGTGGGAGGAAGTGATCATCCACCTCCCCGAGTCGGTGACCCTGGTGTCGCTCTCGGCGACGGTGTCCAACGCGGAGGAGTTCGGCGACTGGCTGGACACCGTCCGCGGTGACACCGAGGTGATCGTTTCCGAGTCCCGCCCCGTGCCCCTGTGGCAACACGTGCTGGCCGGACGCCGGATGTACGACCTCTTCGAGGAGGAGACCGACCACGGCGGGCGCGGCGCCGCCCGACGCGAGGTCAACCCCGACCTGGTCCGGCTGGCCAGGATGGAGAACTCGCGCACGTACAACCCGCGCGACCGCCGCCGCGGCAAGATGGTCCGCGAGGCCGACCGCGAGCGCGAGCGCAGGCAGCGCGGCCGCATCTGGACCCCGGGACGGCCCGAGGTCATCGAGCGGCTGGACGCGGAAGGGCTGCTGCCCGCCATCACGTTCATCTTCAGCCGCGCCGGCTGCGAGGCCGCCGTCCAGCAGTGCCTGTACGCGGGGCTGCGGCTCAACGACGAGGAGTCCCGTCTCGAGGTGCGGGCCGTCGTCGAGGAGCGCACGGCCTCCATCCCGCGCGAGGACCTCCACGTCCTCGGCTACTACGAGTGGCTGGAGGGCCTGGAACGGGGCATAGCCGCGCACCACGCCGGGATGCTCCCGACCTTCAAGGAGGTCGTGGAGGAACTCTTCGTCCGCGGCCTCGTCAAGGCCGTCTTCGCCACCGAGACCCTGGCCCTCGGCATCAACATGCCCGCCAGGTCCGTCGTGCTGGAGAAGCTCGTCAAGTGGAACGGCGAGCAGCACGCCGACATCACCCCCGGCGAGTACACGCAGCTGACCGGGCGGGCGGGCAGGCGCGGCATCGACGTGGAGGGCCATGCGGTCGTGCTCTGGCAGCGCGGCATGGACCCGGGGGCTCTCGCCGGCCTCGCCGGTACCCGTACGTATCCGCTGCGTTCCAGCTTCAAGCCGTCGTACAACATGGCCGTCAACCTCGTGCAGCAGTTCGGGCGGCACCGCTCGCGTGAACTGCTGGAGACCTCCTTCGCGCAGTTCCAGGCGGACAAGTCGGTCGTCGGCATCTCGCGTCAGGTGCAGCGCAACGAGGAAGGGCTCGAGGGCTACCGGGAGGGCATGACGTGCCATCTGGGCGACTTCGAGGAGTACGCGCGGCTGCGGCGCGAGCTGAAGGACCGTGAGACGGAGCTGGCCAAGCAGGGCGCCGTGCAGCGCCGCGCGGCCGCCGCCGACTCGCTGGAGAAGCTCAAGCCCGGCGACGTCATCCACGTCCCCACCGGCAAGTTCGCCGGCCTCGCGCTCGTCCTCGACCCCGGGCTGCCCGCCGGCCGGTCCAACGGCCACCGCGGGTACGAGTACCACGACGGGCCGCGCCCCCTGGTGCTGACGGCCGAGCGGCAGGTCAAGCGGCTCGCCTCGATGGACTTCCCTGTCCCCGTCGAGCCGTTGGAGCGGATGCGCATCCCCAAGTCCTTCAACCCGCGTTCGCCGCAGTCCCGGCGCGACCTCGCCTCGGCGCTGCGGACCAAGGCCGGGCACATCGTGCCCGACCGGCACCGCAAGCCGCGCGCCGCCGCCGCGGACGACCGCGAGATCGCCCGGCTGCGCAAGGAGATCCGCGCCCATCCCTGCCACGGCTGCGACGACCGCGAGGACCACGCCCGCTGGGCCGAGCGCTACCACCGGCTCCAGCGCGACACCCGCCAGCTGGAGCGGCGCATCGAGGGCCGGACGAACACCATCGCCCGCACCTTCGACCGCATCGTGGCGCTGCTGACCGAACTGGACTACCTGCGGGGCAACGAGGTCACCGAGCACGGCCGGCGGCTCGCCCGGCTCTACGGTGAGCTCGACCTGCTGGCCAGTGAGTGTCTGCGCGAAGGCGTGTGGGAGGGGCTGAACCCGGCCGAACTCGCCTCCTGCGTCTCGGCTTTGGTGTACGAGGCGCGGCAGGCCGACGACGCGGTGGCGCCGAAGCTGCCCTCCGGCAAGGCGAAGGCCGCGCTCGGCGAGATGGTGCGGATCTGGGGCCGGCTCGACGCCCTGGAGGAGGACTTCCGCATCAACCAGGCCGAGGGCGTGGGCCAGCGCGAGCCCGATCTCGGTTTCGCCTGGGCCGCGTACCAGTGGGCCTCGGGCAAGGGCCTGGACGAGGTGCTGCGCGAGGCGGAGATGCCCGCGGGCGACTTCGTCCGCTGGTGCAAGCAGGTCATCGACGTGCTCGGCCAGATCGCGGCAGCGGCGCCCGGCGAGAACTCCACGGTGGCCCGCAACGCGCGCAAGGCCGTGGACGCGGTGCTGCGCGGCGTGGTGGCGTACAGCTCGGTCGGCTGACCTCGCGCCTGGTGCGCCGCCCCCGGTGGTGCGGTGCACCAGGCGTGTGGAAGCCGGGGGTTCGGTGCGGCCGGGCCCGGCGGGCTGGAAGCACGCGGGGGCACGCCGCCCGAACCTCCCGCTAGCGCGCGAGCGTGAGCGCCAGGAGCCGGAGATCCTGCATGCGCAGGACCCGGGGGCCGTGGCCCGGGAGGGGGACGTGAAGGGGACGCGTCCAGCGGGCGGGGATCGCCCCCGCGCCGTACACCGCCCCGGACAGGGCTCCGGTCACCGCCGCCACCGTGTCCGTGTCCCCGCCGAGGTCGATCGCCGCACCGAGCGACTCCTCGAAGGACGACGTCGCCCGCAGTGCCCAGAGCGCCGAACCCAGGCACGGCCAGACCGCCCCGTTGAACTCGGTCGCGTCGTCCGGCTGCCAGTCCGGCGCCAGGACGGTGGCCCAACGTTCCCGGTGGTCCGTGTGCACCTCGTCGAGCGCGGCGGTGACCGCGCGGGGGGACACCGGGTCGTTCCCTTCGAGTGCCACCCGGATCAGCTCGTGGAGGACCGCCGTGCCCTCCCACGCCGCGGAGTCGCCGTGGGTGAGCGCCGCGATCCGGCGGGCCACCGCCATCGTCGCGGCGCGGCCTGCGCCGGCGAAGTACACGGCGGACGTTGCCGCCCGCATCAGTGAACCGTTGCCCGCCGCACGGCCGTTGACCTGGAAGTGCAGCGCGGCCGCCAGGTCCCAGGGGTCACCGCTGCCCAGCACCTGTTCGGTCTGCAGGCCGATGTCCTTGGGCTCGCCCGCGGCCCAGCGACGGAAGCGGTCGAACATGTCGGCGGGGTCGAACCCGCCGCGCTCCAGGAGCGACTCACCGACGAGGACCGCCATCTGGGTGTCGTCCGTGGCTTCGCCGGGGTCCCAGCCGCCACCGCCGCACATCTCCCCCACACCGTCCGGGAACCGGGCCGTGTACACGCCGGGCAGTCCGAACTCGAAGGGCGCGCCCAGCGCGTCGCCGACGGCGGAGCCGACCACCGCCCCGGCCACCCGGTCCGCCCGATCCGCCCTGTGCGCGCCGCCCATCCGGTCAGCGTACGGGGCGCGGAGGCCGCGGTGCGCCGACCGGAAGGACAGGCCCGGGGGAGCGGGCCGGCAGCAGGGGGACGCGGCCGAGCGCCCCCGCCCGGGCGTACGGACACCGCGCCGAGCGGGCCCCGAAGGCGCACCGCGGCACCCGGACCCATCCGGGCGGCGGCGGCCGGCGACGCCCGCCGCTGCCGCGGCGGCGACGCCCGCCGCTGCCGGGCGGGAACCCCCACATGCCCGGGCGCGGGCGGAAGCTCCCGGCCCACGGGGAGGGATCCCGCCCCGCCCGGGCGCGGGCGTGAACGTCCGGGCTATCCCGCGGGGAAGCTGAGCAGGCCCAGCGGCTCGGAGGTCGGCGCCGGGGATCCCCCGGATGGTTCGACGGTGATGCCCATGCCCGTCGCCCGGCCGACCGCGCCGTCCATCAGCAGCGCCTCCGCACTTCCCGTCGAGGCGAGCAGCCCGGCCGGACGCATGGTGCCGCCGTCCGCGAACCAGAGCTGGTACACCTTGCCGCTGTCCGGCCGGGGCAGACCGGAGGCGAGGAACACGGCGCGGTCACGCTCGCGGGAGACGGCGACGGTGCCGGTCGCCCCCTCCCCGAGCGCGGCGCTCAGCGTGCGTACGTCCGGCGCGGTGAGGATGTCCGCGAGCGCCTGGGTGCGCCGCTGCGCCAGTTCGGCGGCCTCACGGGCCTCGGTCCTGGCCTCGTCCGCGGCCCGCTGCTGCACGACCGTGACCCCGCCGAGCGCCGCGAGCCCCGCGACGCACGCGGCGAGGACGAAGCCGGAGAGCCTGCGCCGGCCGGCCGGGCGGGCCCTGTGCACCGGGACCGGAATACGGCCGGCCTCCGCGGCGGCGACCTTGGGCGGCTCCTGGCGCACGGTCGAGATCCGAGCCAGCACCTGCGTCTTCATCGCGGACGGAGGGGCCTCCGTGACGGCGAGCCCGAGCCGTACCGCCGTCGCTCCGAGTTCCCGTACCTCCTGCTCACAGGCCGGGCACGCGGCCAGATGCCGCTCGAACCGGGCACGCTCCCGGTCACCGAGCGCGTTGAGGGCGTACGCGCCGGTCAGCGTGTGCAGTTCGGCGTCCCGCCCCGCTCCCTTCGCCGCGGCGCTCATGCGTTCACCCCCAGGCAGTCGCGCAGACGGATCAGCCCGTCGCGCATCCGTGTCTTCACGGTGCCCAGCGGCACCTTGAGCAGTTCGGCGACCTCGCGGTAGGCGAGACCGCGGTAGTACGCCAGGGTCACCGACTGGCGCTGGAGCTCGGTCAGCGTGCGCAGGCAACGCCGTACCTGCTCCCGTTCCAGCCGGGCCTCGACCTGTTCGACGACGTCGTCGAACGCCGGTGTGCCGCCGAGCCGCGCGGCCTTCTGCTCGCGTTCGACGGCGGCCTGGGCGGAGCGTACGCGGTCGACGGCGCGACGGTGGGCGAGAGTGAGGGTCCAGGTGAGGGCGGAGCCACGGGAGGGCTGGTAGCGCGCCGCGGTGCGCCACAGCTCGACCAGGACCTCCTGCGTCACTTCCTCCGACTGGGCGGGATCGCGCAACACCCCGCGTACGACGCCGAGTACGGGTCCGCAGACCGCGTCGTACACACGCGAGAAGGCCTGCTGATCGCCGCGCGCGACCCGGACGAGCAGTTCGTCGAGTCCCGGCCCCGCCGATGGTGCCCCTGTGATGCGTATCGCTTCCTTCACCGCTCTCCCCTCGCCGCGGTCTGCTCCGGCGGGTCCCTCTTCCCCGGACCTGCGTCACCGCGGGTGTCACTTCCCCTATACGGAGCGGAGGCGGGTCTTGACTGCCGTCGCGCCGAACTTTTTACGCGTCCGTGTTCCGGCCGAGTCCTTGGCCCGCCGCTGCGGGCGGACCGGCCGGGGACAGCGGGGGAGAACGGTGAGCTGAGCAGCGCAAACGATCCTGCGGCGGGGCCCGTGGGGCGGACGGTGTTTCGGGTGCGCGGAGCGGTCGCTACGCCTCCTGCTCGCGCTCCACTTCCGCGTTCCAGTCGCGCTTGACGGCCCGCCAGGCCTCGTCGGTCCTGCCCAGGCGCCAGTAACCCGAGATGGACAGCCGTTCGCGCGGGACGCCCCGCTCCAGCCGCAGATGGCGGCGCAGTTCGCGCACCGCGCCCGCCTCGCCGTGGACGAAGGCGTGCACCTCGCCCTCGGGGAAGTCCAGTCCGCGCACCGCGGCGATCAGCGCCTCGCCGACGGGACGGGCACCCCGGTGCAGCCAGGTGACGGTGGTCCCGTCCGGAGTGGCGATCTTCTGCTCCTCCTCGGGGCCCGAGACCTCGACGAAGGCATGGACCCGCGAGCCCACCGGCATGTGCTCCAGCGAGGCTGCGATGGCCGGGAGCGCGCTCTCGTCGCCCACGAGCAGATGCCAGTCCGCCGCCGGGTCGGGTGCGTAGCCGCCGCCGGGCCCCAGCAGCCGCACGGTCTCCCCGGGCCGGACCCGGGCCGCCCACGGCCCCGCGAGGCCCTCGTCACCGTGGACCACGAAGTCGATGACGAGCTCGCGGTGGACGTCGTCCCAGGAACGGACGGTGTACGTGCGATTGCTCGGCCACTGGTCGCGGGGGAGCTCCTCGCGGATCCGGGCCATGTCGAACGGCTCGGGGTACGTCACGCCCGGCACCGGGAAGACGACCTTCACGTACTGGTCGGTGAAGCCCTCCGTGGCGAACGACGCCAGTCCCTCGCCGCCGAGGACGAGACGCACCATGTGCGGGGTGATCCGTTCCGTGCGCAGGACGCGGGCCTCATGGACCTGCGGTGCCTTGCGGGCGGCTGTCTCTGCCACGGCGGTCTCCCCTGACTCTAGGTGCTTAGGCTTGCCTAAGTTAACACCTCAGTCGCGGGGACTCGCGGTCGCCAGCTCCGTACGCAGCCGGCCGACGGCCCTCCCGAGACCCCAGCGCGCGGCCAGCTGCTCCAGTCCGCCCGGGTCACGGGGCTCCTTCGGCAGGGCGGGATCGAAGCCGGGCAGGGGCACGTCGCCCGCCACCCGGACGACCTTCGGGGCCACCGCCACATAGGGCCGCGCCTCGTCCAGCCGCTTGCGCTGGGACGGCGTCAGCCGGGACGCGGGGTCGTCGACCGCGGCCATGATCCCGGCCAGGTCCCCGTAAGTGGCCAGCAGCTTCGCCGCGGTCTTCTCGCCGATGCCCGGCACCCCCGGCAGTCCGTCGCTCGGGTCGCCCCGCAGCAGCGCCAGGTCCGCGTAACCGGGGCCGTCCACGCCGTACTTCTCGCGGAGCACCGCCTCGTCGGTGGCCTGCATCATGCCGACGCCCTTGAGCGGGTACAGCACACGGATCCGGCGGGCGTCGTCCACGAGCTGGTACAGGTCGCGGTCGCCGGTGACGATGTCGACCGGGCCCGTCGCCCGGGCCGTGAGCGTGCCGATCACGTCGTCCGCCTCGTAGCCCGCGACGCCGACCCGTGCGATGCCGAAGGCGTCCAGGACGTCCTCGATGACGGGGACCTGGGGGGAGAGGGTGTCCGGGACCTCCTCCTCGTCCGGCCCCGTCTCGGTCTCCACGGCGACCCGGTGCGCCTTGTACGAGGGGATCAGCTCGACCCGCCACTGCGGCCGCCAGTCCGCGTCCATGCAGGCCACCAGCTCGTCAGGACGGTGGTCCTGGACCAGCCGGGTGATGAATTCGAGCAGCCCGCGCACGGCGTTGACGGGCGTGCCGTCGGGGGCGCGCACGGAGTCCGGCACCCCGTAGTAGGCCCGGAAGTACAGGGAGGCGGTGTCGAGGAGCATCAGGCGTCGCGTCACAGTCCGAATGATGCCGTACGCCGCCGACAACAACCCCGACCCGGGAGCACCGGGCGTGAGGGCCGGCTGCTGACCGGCCGCCGCGGACTCCGCCCTCGGCCGTCACGGCCCTCGCGCCGCACGGCCCCGGCGCGGCCACCGAGCCGCCCATGACCGCCCGGCCGACCCGCCGTGACCTGCCGACATGCCCGTGAACTGGATCACGCTCGCGTTTGTCATCCCGAGGGCCGGGGCAGGCGCGGCGCCGGAGCGGACCCCATCGTGCCTGCAAGCAGTGAGGGCGCCGGGCAGCGGGCAGAACCCGGCCGCTCCACGGCCCGCCGCCGGGGGAAGCGGGCCGTTTCTCGGTTCGACGCGTGAGGTGTATGTGTCCAGGCTGCAGGCCGAGCATCTGTACAAGGTGTTCGGCAGACGACCCGACGAGGCGGTACGCAGGCTCGAGAGCGGCGCAGGCCGTGACGAGCTCCGCGCCGACGGAACGACAGCCGCGGTGATCGACGCCTCGTTCTCCGTCGAGCCGGGGCAGATCTTCGTCGTCATGGGTCTCTCCGGGTCCGGCAAGTCCACGCTGCTGCGCATGCTCAACGGACTGCTGGAACCGACCGCCGGACGCGTCCTCTTCGACGGTCAGGACCTGACCGCGCTCAGCGCCCGCGGGCTCCGCGACGTGCGCGCCAACAAGATCAGCATGGTCTTCCAGCACTTCGCGCTGTTCCCCCACCGCAGCGTCCTGGAGAACGCCGCCTACGGCCTGGAGGTCCAGGGCGTGGCCCGCGCCGAGCGCGAGCGCCGCGCCGCCGAGGCGCTGGAGCTCGCCGGCCTCGCCGGCTGGGAGCAGTCCTGGCCGGACGAGCTGTCCGGCGGTATGCAGCAGCGCGTCGGGCTCGCCCGTGCCCTCGCCACGGACGCCGACCTGCTGCTGATGGACGAGTCGTTCAGCGCCCTCGACCCGCTGATCCGCCGCGACATGCAGGACCAGCTGCTCGAACTGCAGAAGCGGCTCGAGAAGACCATCGTCTTCATCACCCACGACCTCAACGAGGCCATGCGCCTCGGTGACCGCATCGCCGTGATGCGCGACGGCCGGATCGTCCAGCTCGGCACCGCGGAGGACATCCTGCTCCGCCCCGCCGACGACTACGTGACGTCGTTCATCCAGGACGTGGACCGCTCCCGGGTGCTGACGGCCGCCGCCGTGATGAGCGAGCCGCAGAGCGCCGACGAGGCCGACGCGTGCGGCTGCGAGACGGTCACGCCCGACACCCTCGTCGCGGAGGTGTGCGCCGTCAGCGCCCGCGTCCCGCATCCCGTGGCCGTCAAGGACGCCTCGGGCCAGGTCGTCGGCGTCGTGCCGCAGTCCCGGCTGATCGGCTTCGTCGGCGGCGAGCCGGGTGAGCCGGTGCCCTGCGACACCCCGGTCCGCCGTCTGCCGCAGCAGAAGCAGGTGAGCGCGAGTGCCTAGGCTTCCCCTCGGCGACTGGGTCGACGGCGGCGTCGACCGGCTCCAGTCCCATCTCTCCTGGCTGTTCGACGCGATCAGCTCGGTCGTCACGGGCATGTACGACGGCATCGACGCGGCGCTGTCCGCACCCGAGCCGCTGCTCTTCGCGGGCATCCTCGCCGTGGTGGCCTGGTGGCTGCGCGGTCTGCTCGCGGGCGGTCTGGCCTTCGCCGGCTTCGCCCTGATCGACTCCGTGGAGCTGTGGGACGACGCCATGTCGACCCTCTCGCTGGTGCTCGTCGCCACCATCGTCACGCTGGTGATCGCGGTGCCGCTCGGCATCTGGGCGTCCCGCTCCAAGGCCGTCAGCGCGTCGATCCGGCCGGTGCTGGACTTCATGCAGACGATGCCGGCCATGGTCTATCTGATCCCCGGCATCATCTTCTTCGGCGTCGGTGTGGTCCCGGGCATCATCGCCACCATCGTCTTCGCGCTGCCGCCCGGCGTGCGCATGACCGAGCTCGGCATCCGCCAGGTCGACAAGGAGCTGGTGGAGGCCGCGGAGGCGTTCGGCACCACGCCGCGCAACACGCTGGTCCGCGTCCAGCTGCCGCTCGCGCTGCCCACGATCATGGCCGGTATCAACCAGGTGATCATGCTGGGCCTGTCGATGGTGGTCATCGCGGGCATGGTCGGCGGCGGCGGTCTCGGCGGTGCCGTCTACCGCGCCATCGGCAACGTCGACATCGGACTCGGCTTCGAGGCCGGGGTCTCCATCGTCATCCTCGCCATGTACCTGGACCGGATGACGGGCGCGCTGGGGCGCCAGGTCTCGCCCCTCCGCCGCCGGGCCCTCGCCCGGGCCGGGGCCGCGGCAGGCGGGCTGAGGATCTGGAACCACCGTCCCCAGCCGGTCGTCGCGATGGTCGGCGTCGTGGTCCTCGCGCTCGTCGCGGGAGGCATGGGCGTCTTCGGCGGAGCCGCGCCCACCGGGGCGGGCGGCGCGGGCGACGTCGGCCGGGGCAAGAAGATCTCCGTGGGCTACATCCCGTGGGACGAGGGCATCGCCTCCACCTTCCTCTGGAAGGAACTGCTGGAGCGCCGCGGTTTCGAGGTCGAGGCCAAGCAGCTGGAGGCCGGGTCGCTCTACACCGGGCTCGCCGGCGGGCAGATCGACTTCCAGACGGACTCCTGGCTCCCGGTCACCCACGCCCAGTACTGGGACAGGTACCGCGACAAGCTGGAGGACAAGGGCTCCTGGTACGGCCCGACCTCCCTGGAGCTGTCCGTTCCCGCGTACATGAAGGACGTCGACTCCCTCGACGACCTCAAGGGCAAGGCCGACCGCTTCAAGGGCCGCATCGTCGGTATCGAGCCCAGCGCCGGGATGATGGGGCTGCTCGAGGACAAGGTCCTCAAGGAGTACGGCCTGGAGGGCGAGTACGAGGTCGTCGACGGCTCCACGCCCGGCATGCTCGCCGAGCTGAAGCGGGCGTACGACAAGAAGGAGCCCATCGTCACCACCCTGTGGTCGCCGCACTGGGCCTACAGCACCTACGACCTGAAGAAGCTGAAGGACCCGAAGGGCACCTGGGGCAAGGGCGACGGCATCCACACCCTCGCCCGCAAGGGCTTCTCCGAGGAGAACCCGCAGGTCGGCAAGTGGCTCCAGGGCTTCAAGATGACCGAGGCGCAGCTCACCGGCCTGGAGGCGAAGATCCAGGAGACCGGCAAGGGCAAGGAGCAGGAAGCCGTCCGCGCCTGGCTGGAGGAGAACCCCGGCCTCGCCGACAGGTGGACGCCGGTAGCGGCCGCCGCGAACGGCTCATCGCCGCAGCAGACCAACTGAATCCCCCCACCGGTGAGGGCCCCGTCACATAACGTGGCGGGGTCCTCGCCGTTGCGGCAGGGGCGACGGAGGGTTGCCCGGGCCGGAACGTGCGTAAGGTACAGAGAGGAGGAGGGACCTCAGTCATGGGAGACAAGGAAGCGCTCCGTGTCGGCTCCGCCGTCCGCCGAAGGCGCCGGGCCCTGGATCTCACGCTCGCCGCAGTCGCCGGACGCAGCGGGCTGTCCGTGCCCTTCCTCAGCCAGATCGAGAACGAACGGGCCCGGCCCAGCATGCGTTCGCTCCACCGTGTCGCCGACGCGCTGGAGACGACCGCCGCCGAGTTGCTCGCCGCCGCCGACTCCTGCCGGGTCGTCGACATCGTCCGCGCGGACGACGCCGCCCTCGCCGCCCGGCCGGGCGTGCGCCATCTGGTGCGGGGTCACCACCAGCTCCACGCCGTCGAGTTCACCGGTGAGCAGGACGCCGGAGGCGAGCACCAGCACCGCAACGACGAGCTGATGTACGTGGCGGACGGCGGCGCGGAGGTCGAGGCCGAGGGCCGTGCCCACCGGCTGGAGAAGGGCGACACCCTCTTCCTCTCCGGCGGGGTGCTCCACCGCTGGCGCGCCACCCGCCCCGGCACCCGCCTCCTCGTCGTCGCCGTCGCCGACCACATCGAGGCCGTGGCACCGTGACGCGGGTCGTCTCGCTGGTGCCCTCGCTCACCGAGGCCATCGCGGTCAGCGCGCCCGGGCTGCTCGCCGGCGCCACGGACTGGTGCACCCACCCCGCGGACCTCGCCGCGGCCAGGATCGGCGGCACGAAGAACCCCGACGTGGAGGCGGTGGTCGCGCTGCGGCCCGACCTGGTCGTCGCCAACGAGGAGGAGAACCGGGAGCCCGACCTCGCCGCGCTGCGCACCGCGGGGGTCGAGGTGCTCGTCACCGAGGTGCGCACCCTGCCCCAGGCGTTCACCGAACTGCAACGGGTCCTGGGCGCCTGCGGCGTGCCCCGCCCCCGATGGCTCGACGACGCCGAGGCCGCCTGGGACGCCGTCGAACCCCCGGCCGAGCCGCGCCGTGCGGTGGTGCCGGTCTGGCGGCGGCCCTGGATGGTCCTCGGCCGTGACACCTTCGCCGGCGATCTGCTCGCCCGTCTCGGCGTCGACAACGTCCACGCCGCACACCCGGACCGCTATCCCCGCATCCCGCTCGACGAACTGAACGCGGCGGGCGCGGACCTCGTCGTCCTCCCCGACGAGCCCTACCGCTTCACCGCGGACGACGGCCCCGAGGCGTTCCCGGGGATCCCCGCCGCGCTCGTCGACGGGCGCATGCTCACCTGGTACGGGCCGTCACTGGCGGCGGCGCCGACGGCGCTGCGAGCAGCGCTCCGCCGGTGAGACCCCGCAGGGTGAGGGCCGCGGCGACGGCCCAGGCCACGACCAGGAACGCGTAGAGACCCGCCGCCGCCCAGGCCGGAGCGGCGACACCGGTGCGCGCGGACAGTGCGGCCGCCCCCGTGACACACGTACCGACCGGGAAGGTGAACGCCCACCAGGTCATCGCGAACGGCATCCCCCGGCGAGCCGCCCGTACCACCAGGGCCGCGGCGGGGACGAGCCACAGCAGCGCGAGGCCGAGCGCGACCGTCCCGTAGCCGGCCGCGAAGGACCCGAGGGCCGCCGCGTCCGCCGCTCCGACGGCCGAGGGGGCCGCGTCCGCCAGTTTGTGGACGGCCGTGGTGGACTGGCCCAGCGGGCCGAGCACCAGGAACAGGGCCGGTGTGAGGGCGAGCGGCGGTGGCCCGTCACGGAGGAGCCGCACGGCCACCAGCGGCAGGATCACGAGGACGGCGGTCAGGCTCAGGGCGAACAGCCCGTAGCAGCCCAGCAGCGCGGCCCTCCGCCACGGTCCGGCGGGCACCCGGCCCACGAGGAGCGCGCCCAGGGTGGCCGCCACCATCGGGGCCACCACGGGCAGCAGCCACACCGGGGACGCGTCCCTCACCCGCACCCTGCCCCGGGTCACGAGCAGGTACGGGACCCCCACCGCGGCCGTCAGCCCCACCACGGTGCCGGCGGCGAACAGCACCGTCGCCGACACGACCGCCGCCTGCTCGCCGATGACGCCACCGCCGACCGCGAGCGAGCCGATGCCGACCGCGAGGAGCGCCATCGCCGCACAGCCCTGGAACGGGGCCACAGCCGGGTCGAGGAGATCGGCACGCGCCCTGTCGCGGTGGCGGATCCAGTGCGCGGCACGGGCGACGAGCAGCGCGGCGAGCGCCAGCGCGGAGAGCACCCAGACCGATTCGAGCACCTCGCGCGGTCCCGGCGGGACCAGCGGCAGGGACGCACCCGCGATGGCCACCGCCGACGTGCCCATGACGGAGGCGTACCAGTTCGGCCCGAGACGGCGCAGTGACCCACCGGAGCGGACCTGGCGGACCGGGGGGCGGGCCGGGAGGACCGGCCCGGGCGGCACGGCGGAGCTGGGGGTCCGGGGATGGGCGACGGTGACCATGATCCCACTGTCCGGCCCCGACCGGCCTCCCACCAGGCAGTCCTTCGCTATGGCCCCATAAGCTGACTTTATGAGCGATGGGGAACGCGGGCCGGTGGCCCACCGGGTGCCCGACCTGGCGGCGCTGGAACTGCTGCTGGCCGTGGCCCGGCACGGGAGCCTCGGGCGCGCCGCCCGTGAGATCGGCATCACCCAGCCCGCCGCGAGCAGCCGGATCCGGTCCATGGAGCGGCAGCTGGGCGTCGCGCTGGTGGACCGTTCGCCGCGCGGCTCCCGGCTGACCGACGCGGGAGCGCTGGTCACGGACTGGGCGCGGCGGATCGTGGAGGCGGCCGAGGCGTTCGACGCCGGGGCACAGGCGCTGCGCGACAGGCGCGACTCCCGGCTGAGGGTCGCCGCCAGCATGACCATCGCCGAGTATCTGCTGCCCGGCTGGCTGATCGCACTCCGACAGGAGCGCCCGGGTACGGCCGTGTCGCTGCTCGCGGGCAACTCGGCGGCGGTCGCGGAGCGTCTGCTGCGGGGCGAGGCCGACCTCGGCTTCGTGGAGGGCCTCGCCGTGCCGCCGGGGCTCGACGGCGCGGTCATCGGCCATGACCGGCTCGTCGTCGTCGCGGCGCCGGGCCACGCGTGGGCGCGCCGGCGCTCGCCCCTGTCGCCCGAGAGGCTCGCCGCGACCCCGCTGGTGCTGCGTGAGCGCGGCTCGGGCACGCGCCAGGTGCTCGACTCGGCTCTCGCGAGCCATGGCGGCCTGGCCGAGCCCTTGCTGGAGCTCGCCTCCACCACCGCGGTGAAGGCGGCCGCGGTCAGCGGCGCGGGTCCCGCGGTCCTCAGCGAACTCGCCGTGACGGAGGAGCTGGCCTCCCGCCGCCTCGTCCGCGTCCCCGTGGAGGCGGTCCGCCTCCGCCGCGACCTCCGCGCGGTCTGGCCCCAGGGCCACCGCCCGACGGGCCCGGCCCGCGACCTGCTGTCGCTGACGCGGTCAGCCGGGTGAGAGCGGGAGCGGGAGCGGGAACGGGATTCGGGAGCGCGAGCGGGATGCGGTCGGGGCGGCTGGGCGGGCGCGCTCCGCGGGTGCCCGGTGGGTACGTGATCCCGAACCGATGGCCGCCCGGTGAGGGGCGCCGGTCGTGGCACGGTGAGGGGCACCGGTCGTCTGCGAGGCCCCGTGCCCGGGGTGACAGCGTGGCAGCCCGGCGCGGAGGCGGCTCGCGGCGCGGGCCGTGACGCGCGGGGCCGGGGCGGCATCGACGAGCGTGGGACCCGGCGGCGACAGCGTGGCAACCGGGCGGGGAGGCGGCTGGCGGCGCGGGCCGTGACGGGCGGAGGCCGGGGTGGCTTCGGCGAGTCCGGGACCCGCGGCGCGTGTCGGGTGCACCGAGGGGCGGCGGCTCGGGTCCGGGTGCACCGTGGGGTGGGTCGGGATGCGCTGTCGGCGTGGTGGCGCGGGTCCGGGTGCGGTGTCGGCGTGGCGGCGTGTGGTCGGTCCACCGGGGTCCTGGACGGGCATCGACCCGCCCTGCAGGGGTCGTCGGCGGTGGGACGGGCCGGGAGCGGTCAGGAGGCGGCCCGGACGAGGCCCGCCATGACGCGGGTGTCGTCGTCCATCTCCGGGTGCCACTGCACGCCGAGGACCCAGGCCGGCTCCGGGAGTTCGACGGCCTCCACGGTGCCGTCGTCCGCGTGCGCGGAGACCACGAGTCCGTCGCCGAGGCGGTCGACGGCCTGGTGGTGGTACGTGGGAACCGACGACTCCGCCGGCACCAGCGAGGCGTACAGCGTGCCCTCCACCGGCGTCACGGCGTGCCGGCCGAAGACGCCTACGGCCTCCACGTGACCGTCGAGGTGCTGGACGAGCGTGCCGCCGAGCGCGACGTTCAGCAGCTGCATGCCCCGGCAGATCCCCAGCAGCGGGGTGCCGGTGTCGAGCGCCGCGCGGATCAGGGCGAGTTCCCAGGAGTCCCGTTCGCGGGCCGGCGGTCCGGTGCGCGGCCCGGGTTCGGCTCCGTACCGTACGGGCTCGACGTCGGGTCCGCCCGCGACGACCAGTCCGTCGAGCCGGGCCACGGCCGCGGCGGCCCGGTCCGGCTCGTCCGGCGGCAGCATCGCGGCGATGCCGCCCGCTGCCTGGACGAGGCGCGGATAGCCGACGGGCAGCAGTGCGGCGGGCAGTCGCCACACTCCCCACGAGGCGTCCTCCAGGTAGGTGCTGACGCCGATGAGCGGCTGGGTCACGGTCGCGGGTCCTCCGGTCGTGGTGGGTGGTGTGGGTGGGCCGGGAGTCCGGTCGGTCCGGGGCGCCCGGGTCCGGCGCCCCGGGTCGTGCCCGGCCGGACTCCCGGCGTCCGAGGGCGCGGCAGGTTCGGCACGGGAGCGCCGGACGTCGGCGCGCGGTCCGGCGTTCGGCGTCCGGCCGCCCCGTCGCGCGGCCGCCCGGACCGCCGCGCCGGTGGCCGGCGCGGGGTCCGGACACCAGGCTGTCAGTCGCGGGCCAGTTCCGCCTCGGCGGCGGCGAGTGCCGCGAACTCCTCCTCCGGTGCGCGGGCCACCAGACGGTGCCGGCTGTAGAAGGCGAAGTACGCGAGGGCGACGCCGTACACGGCGAGCGCGATGAACGCCGCGTCCTTGTCCACCAGGAAGGTCGCCACCAGCGCGGACAGCGCGAGGACGAAGGCGACGGACGAGGTCACCACACCGCCGGGCGTGCGGTACGGGCGCGGCAGCTCCGGCTCGCGCCGGCGCAGCACGATGTGGGACAGCGCCATCAGTGCGTAGCTGATCGTCGCGCCGAAGACGGCGATGTTCAGCATCCGCGCCCCGTCCCCGGTGCCCGCGGCGAGCGCGAAGCCGATCGCGCCGGGGATCAGCAGGCCGAGGTACGGCGACTTGCGGCGGCTCGTCAGCGACAGGAAGCGGGGCAGATAGCCGGCGCGGGACAGGGCGAACAGCTGGCGCGACCCGGCGTAGATGAGCGAGAAGAACGAGGCGACCAGGCCGGCGAGTCCGGCGTAGTTGACGAAGCGGCTCAGCGCCGTCGGGTCGCCGTCGCCCTGCAGTGCCACCACCAGCGGGTTGCCGGCCTCCTGGATGGCGGCCGAGCCCCGGGCTCCCGTGGCGGCGAAGAACGTGATCAGGGCGAGCACCACCAGGATCGACATCGACAGCGCGAGCGCCTTCGGCATCGACCGGACCGGGTCCTTGGCCTCCTCCGCGGCGAGCGGCACGCCCTCCACGCCGAGGAAGAACCACATGCCGAACGGGAACGCGGCCCAGATGCCGAGCAGCCCGAACGGCAGCCAGGAGCTGGAGCCCACCGCGTCCTTGTCGACCGGGATGTCGTCGAGTCCGCTCACCTGGAAGTCGGTGAACGCGCCGGCCGCGAAGACGAGCAGCGCGGCGACGGCTATCGCGGTGACGACGAGGCTGAAGCGCAGCGCCTCGCCCACGCCCCACAGATGGATGCCGATGAAGACGGCGAAGCAGGCGAGGTAGACGGGCCAGCCGGACTCCAGCCCGAACAGTCCGAGCGATTCGACGTAGTCACCGATGAAGATCGAGATGGCTGCAGGCGCCAGGATGTACTCGATCAGGATCGCCGTTCCGGTGAGGAACCCTCCCCAGGTGCCGAGTGCCCGGCGGGCGAATCCGTAGCCGCCGCCCGCCGTCGGCAGGATCGCCGAGAGTTCGGCGAGCGCGAAGACGAGACAGGCGTACATCACGCCCATGAGTACGGTGGCGGCGGCGAGTCCGCCGAAGCCGCCCTTGGACAGACCGATGTTCCAGCCGGAGAAGTCGCCGGACACGACGTAGGCGACGCCGAGCCCGGTGAGCAGCAGCCAGCCCGCGCTGCCGCGGCGCAGGGTCCGGCGTTCGAGGTAGGTGTCCGGTGGGGTGTTGCCGCTCCCGGTGGTGTCGGTGTCTTCCAGCGTCATGGCAGAGCTCCCGCGTCGGGCCCAATGGAATGGAGCCATACCTTTGCGGTGACTACGGGGCTAACGCAAGACCCGTGCGTTACTTTCGGGTTACGCCGACGCCTTCCCGGCGGTGCGCGGTGGCATGCAGGCCCCGCGTCAGCGGCCCCATCCGCGCCCCCGCGGAGAGGCCGCGCACCGGGTCTCACGCGAGGAAGCCGCGCAGCAGGGCCGCCGTGCCCTCGCAGTGCTCGCGCATCACCTCGCGCGCGGCGTCCGCGTCGCCCTCCAGTACCGCCTCCACCAGCGCGACGTGCTGCTGCTGGGAGTGCTCCAGATTGCGCACGAGCAGCGGGATGCAGTCGAGCAGATCGTTCACGGTCGCCCTGACCGCCGCGTACTGCGTGGTCAGCGTGGGTGAGCCGGACAGCTCGGCGAGCGTGAGGTGGAAGAGCGTGTCGCACCGCCGGTAGTCGTCCAGGGGGGCGTCGTGCGTGGCCGTCAGCGCGGCGCGCAGCCGCCCTGCCCCCTCCTCGGAGAGCCCGTGCGCCGCGCACAGCCCCGCCGCGCCGACCTCCAGGACCTCCCGGAAGCGCAGCGTGTCCTCGACGTCGACGGCCGCGACCCGGCGGCGCAGTTCGTCCTCGCCCTCGGTGCGCGGGCGATTCAGGACGAACGTGCCTCCGTAGCGTCCGCGCCGGCTCTCGACCAGGCCCTCCTCCTGGAGCACCTTCAGGACCTCGCGCAGGGTGACCCGGCTGATCCCCATGCGCTCGGCCAGCTCGCGCTCCGCGGGCAGCCGCTCGCCGCCGGGCACCAGGCCCAGCCGCACGACCTGCAGGATCTGCTCCAGGGCCTCCTCGAAACCGTTGCCCCCGCGCACCGGCCGCAGCACGGACGTGAGCCGGTCCCCGGACTCGCTGTTCTCCGGCACGTTGCGGTTTCCCCTTCCCAAGCAATGGTCTTCGGCAATACCTTATGGCTCCCGGCTGACCTTAGGAGGCGCAATCCCGTGGCAGACCGCACACCCCCGCTGACCGTCGAGGAGCTGAGAGTCCTTGTCGCGAGCGGTGAGATCGACACCGTAGTCCTGGCGTTTCCCGACATGCAGGGCAGGCTCCAGGGCAAGCGGTTCGCCGCCCGGTTCTTCCTCGACGAGGTCCTGGAGCACGGCACGGAGGGCTGCAACTACCTGCTCGCCGTCGACACCGAGATGAACACGGTGGACGGCTACGCCATGTCCTCGTGGGAACGCGGCTACGGCGACTTCGCCATGCACCCCGACCTGGCCACACTGCGCCGTGTCCCGTGGAACGAGGGCACGGCCATGCTCATCGCCGACCTGGCGTGGAACGACGGCGCCCCGGTCGTCGCCGCACCCCGCCAGATCCTGCGCCGCCAGCTGGAGCGTCTGGCCGAGCACGGCTGGACGGCTCAGGTCGGCACCGAGCTGGAGTTCATCGTGTTCAAGGACACCTACGAGCAGGCCTGGGACCGCGGCTACCAGGGCCTGACCCCGGCCAACCAGTACAACATCGACTACTCGGTCCTCGGCACCGGCCGCATCGAGCCCCTGCTGCGCCGGATCCGCAACGAGATGGCCGCGGCCGGACTGACCGTCGAGTCCGCGAAGGGCGAGTGCAACCCCGGCCAGCACGAGATCGCGTTCCGCTACGACGAGGCTCTCGTCACCTGCGACCAGCACGCGATCTACAAGACCGGCACCAAGGAGATCGCCGCCCAGGAAGGCGTCTCGATCACCTTCATGGCGAAGTACAACGAGCGCGAGGGCAACTCCTGCCACATCCACCTCTCCCTCGCGGACGCCGACGGCCGCAACGCCATGGCGGGCGACGGGCCGGACGGCATGTCGCAGGTCATGCGGCACTTCCTCGCCGGGCAGCTCGCCGCCCTGCGCGACTTCTCCCTGCTGTACGCGCCGAACATCAACTCGTACAAGCGGTTCCAGCCGGGCTCCTTCGCACCGACCGCCGTCGCCTGGGGCCACGACAACCGGACCTGTGCCCTGCGCGTCGTCGGCCACGGCCGCTCGATGCGCTTCGAGAACCGCCTGCCCGGCGGCGACGTAAACCCCCATCTCGCCGTCGCCGCGCTGGTCGCGGCCGGCCTGTACGGCATCGAACACCAGCTGGAGCTGCCCGAGGTCTGCGCCGGCAACGCCTACGGCGGCGACTACGAGCACGTCCCGACCACCCTGCGCGAGGCCGCCGAACTCTGGGAGACCAGCCCCATCGCCAAGGCCGCCTTCGGGGACGAGGTGGTCGCCCACTACCGCAACATGGCGCGGGTCGAGCTCGAAGCCTTCGACGCCGCGGTGACCGACTGGGAGCTCCGCCGCTCCTTCGAACGCATGTGAGGCACCACTTGTCGCAACCGTACGCACTCGACGTGCTCAACCCGGCCACCGAGGAAGTCATCGCCACCGTCCCGGGCGTGGACGCCGCCGACGTCGACGCCGCGGTGGGCCGGGCGGCGCGCGCCCAGCGCGCCTGGGCGGCCGCGGCACCCGCCGACCGGGCCAGGCTGCTGCGCCGGTTCGCCGCCGCCGTCGACGACCACATCGAGGAACTCGCCCTGCTGGAGGTCCGCGAGGCCGGACACACCATCGGCAACGCCCGCTGGGAGGCCGGCAACGTCCGCGATCTGCTCGACTACTCCGCCGGGGGAGTGGAACGCCTCACGGGCCGCCAGATCCCCGTGCCGGGCGGCATCGACCTGACCCTCCTCGAACCGCTCGGCGTCGTGGGCGTCATCGCGCCCTGGAACTTCCCCATGCCGATCGCCGCCTGGGGCACCGCCCCCGCGCTCGCCGCCGGCAACGCCGTCCTCCTCAAACCCGCCGAGACCACGCCGCTGACCGCGCTGCGCCTCGCCGAACTCGCCCTGGAGGCAGGTCTTCCCGAGCACCTCTTCCAGGTGCTGCCGGGCCACGGCCCCGTCGCGGGCGACGCGCTGGTGCGCCACCCCGGAGTGGCCAAGATCGTCTTCACCGGATCCACCCGGATCGGCAAGCAGATCATGGCGCTCTGCGCCGAGCGCGTGAAGCGGGTGACCCTCGAACTCGGCGGCAAGAGCCCCAACATCGTCTTCGCCGACGCGGACGTCGAGGCGGCGGCCGACGCCGCACCGATGGCCTTCCTGGACAACAGCGGCCAGGACTGCTGCGCCCGTACCCGCATCCTCGTCCAGCGCTCCGTGTACGACGACTTCCTCGACCGGCTCGCCCCGGCGCTGAAGTCGGTCGTGGTCGGCGACCCCGCGGACGAGGCCACACAGATGGGACCGCTCATCTCGCGCGCCCAGCTCGACCGCGTACGGTCGTACGTCACCGACGACCTCGCGACGGTACGGGGGAGCGCCCCCGACGGCCCCGGCTTCTGGTTCCCGCCGACGCTCGTCACCGGTGTCGCCCCCGAGGCCCCCGTCGCCACCGAGGAGGTCTTCGGGCCCGTCGCCGTCGTCCTGCCCTTCGACGACGAGGACGACGCCGTACGCCTCGCCAACGCCACCGAGTACGGGCTCTCCGGCTCCGTCTGGACCCGTGACGTGGGCCGCGCGCTGCGGGTCTCCGGAGCGGTCGCCGCCGGCAATCTCTCCGTCAACTCCCACTCCAGCGTCCGCTACTGGACCCCCTTCGGCGGATACGGGCAGTCCGGCCTCGGCCGTGAACTCGGTCCCGACGCCCTCACCGCTTTCACCGAGACCAAGAACGTCTTCATCAGCACGGAGGCCTGAGAACCCATGACCACTGCCCACAGCGACACCCCCGTCTGCCGCCGGCTCGTCGGCCGCACCGCCGTCATCACCGGAGCCGGCAGCGGTATCGGCCTGGCCGCCGCGCGCCGTCTCGCCTCCGAGGGAGCCCACGTCGTCTGCGGCGACATCGACGAGACCGCGGGCAAGACCGCCGCCGAGGAGGTCGGCGGGACCTTCGTGAAGGTCGACGTGACCGACGCCGAACAGGTCGAGGCGCTGTTCCGGACCGCGTTCGACACGTACGGCAGCGTCGACATCGCCTTCAACAACGCCGGCATCTCGCCGCCCGACGACGACTCCATCCTGGAGACGGGCCTGGACGCCTGGAAGCGGGTCCAGGAGGTCAACCTCACCTCCGTCTACCTGTGCTGCAAGGCCGCCATCCCCTACATGCGCCGCCAGGGCCGGGGCTCCATCATCAACACCGCGTCGTTCGTGGCCCGGATGGGCGCGGCGACCTCCCAGATCTCGTACACCGCGAGCAAGGGAGGCGTCCTCGCCATGTCCCGCGAGCTGGGCGTGCAGTTCGCCCGCGAGGGCATCCGGGTCAACGCCCTGTGCCCGGGACCGGTCAACACCCCGCTGCTCCAGGAGCTGTTCGCCAAGGACCCCGAGCGGGCGGCGCGTCGGCTGGTGCACATCCCCGTCGGCCGGTTCGCCGACGCGGAGGAGATCGCCGCGGCTGTGGCCTTCCTCGCCAGCGACGACTCGTCCTTCGTCAACGCCACCGACTTCCTCGTCGACGGCGGCATCTCGGGCGCGTACGTCACCCCTGTGTAGGCCCTCGCCCGGCCCCTCATAAGGTGGCCGGATGAGCATGACGACCCCTCCCCCTGCGCCTGGCGGCCTGGGGGGACCCCCGGGCTGGTATCCGGACCCAGGCACGCCGACCCACGAACGCTGGTGGGACGGCCGTGCCTGGACCGGGCACACCCGCCCCGCCGGCGCCCCGCAGCTCCCGGCCGCCGCGCCGGCGGTCACCGCGCCCGTGCCGCTCGTCGGCGGATCCGGGCAGGGCGGCGGCATCGGCAGGGGCGCGATCGTCGCGCTCGTCACCGCCGGCGCTGTCCTCGTGGCGGCGATCGTCACCGGCGTCGTCGTCCTCGGCAAGGACGACGAGCGGACGGCCCCGCAGTCCGCGGAGGCCGCCCCCTCGGCGCCCGCCGCGACGGGGAACGGCCCGGAGCCCGGCCCCCCGGCCGCCGGCGACCCCGACGTCCTCGTCGACCAGCTCAACGGCATCTCCCTGCCGCTGCTCGACGGCTGGGAGAAGTCGGTCTCCGGCATCGACCCGGTGCCGACCATGGTGACCGCCGACTCCTACAAGTGCCCCGGCGACTCCGCCGAGTTCTGCCGCCACGGCACGGTGTCCTCCCGCACGGCCACCGTCACCAACGTGAAGTCGCCCGAGAAACTGGCCGGCCAGGACGTCGGCATCGCCGCGGACTGGGCGTACGACAACGACCGCGTCGGCAACCGCATCCACGGCGGCATCAAGGGGCACGAGCTGGTGAAGTCCGCTCCCGTCACGGTCGCCGGGCGCACCGGCCATGTGGTGCGCTGGCGGGTGACGACGGGTGCCGGCCCTGGTGGCTACGTCCAGTCGCTGGTCTTCCCCTCCGCCGTCGGCTCCGAATCGCTGATCATCGTCCGTTTCGCCTTCGACGCGGGGCCGGACGCCCCGCCGCTCGGCGACATGGACCGGATCATCAAGGGCATCCGCCCGCTGACGGACGCCGGCGGCGGAGTCGGCTCCACGGTCGCGCCCTGAACGTTCCGGGGCGTCCCGGACGTTCCGGTCCGGTGAGTCCTGAACGTTCCCGGGTCCGGGGCCCGTCGGCCGCGGCCGCCCGGGCTCCTGGTGGAGACCGGCTCGCTCCGGCGGCTCAGAGGAACGTACGGCCCTCGCCCCGGTACGTCGGTACCGTGGCCGTCACCCGCTCACCCTCGACCAGGTGCAGCGAGTCGAACCGCTCGCACAACTCCCCGGCCTTCGCGTGCCGGAACCAGACCTTGTCACCGATGAGCAGATCGTCCGCCGGCGGCCCCAGCAGAGGCGTCTGCACCTCGCCCGGCCCCTCCATCGGGTCGTAGCGGAGTCCTTCCGGCAGGAACGGCACGGGCAGCCGGTCCCGGCCGGCGGCGCCCGAGGCCGGGTAGCCGCCGCCGAGCACCGTCACCACACCGACGCCCGGCCGACGCACGACGGGCTGGGCGAACAGCGCCGCGGGACGCCCGCTGAACGACGTGTAGTTGTCGAAGAGCCTCGGCACGTACAGGCCGGAGCCCGCGGCGATCTCCGTGACCGCGTCCTCCGCCGCCGTGTGCTGCACACTGCCGGTGCCGCCGCCGTTGACGAACTCCAGCTCCGGCTCCACCGCCCGCACCGCGCGCACCACGGCCGCTCGCCGCTGTGCGAGCTCCCGCCGGGCCGCGGACTGCATCAGGCGGACCGCCCGCGAGCGCAGCGGGCTGCCCCCGACCGCGTCACCGACACCCGCGACGTGTCCCTCGTACGCCATCAGCCCCACCAGCCGGAAGCCGGGGCGGGCGACGATCGCACGGGCCAGCTCGGCCAGGTCCTCGGGGGCGCGCAGCGGCGAGCGGCGAGCGCCGAAACGGATCCGGCCGCCCAGCAGACGGAGCGAGGTGTCCAGTTCCAGACAGACCCGGACCTCCTCGGTGCCGCCGTCCCGGGCGCGGTCGATCAGGTCCAGCTGCGCCGGGTCGTCGACCATGACCGTCACGGCGGCCGCGAGTTTGGCGTCGCCGGCCAGTTCGGCGAAACCGGCACGGTCGGCCGACGGGTAGGCCAGGAGCACATCGCCGAAACCCGCCCGGGCGAGCCAGACCGACTCCTCCAGCGTGAAGGACATGATCCCCGAGAACCCGTCCTTCGCCAGCACGCGCTCCAGCAGCGCCCGGCACCGCACGGACTTGCTGGCCACCCGGACCGGCTTCCCGCCCGCGCGCCTGGCCAGATCCGCCGCATTGGCGTCGAACGCCTCCAGGTCCACGATGGCGAGGGGCGCGTCGAGGTGGGCGGTGGCCCGGTCGTACCGGGTCCTGAGCGCGGCACGGGGAGTCATGCGCAGAGCTTGCCAGACCGGTCTACCCGAGGGTAGGGGGACGTTCTGCGCAGATCCCCCCGGAGCCGCGGTCCCCATTCCCTTCCGGCGCGCTCCAGCCCGTAGAGTGAGGGGGCGCGGCGGCGAACGGGCCTGCACCGAAAGGCGATCCGGCGGCGCTACGAGCACCAGGAAACGGGGGGCGGATGAGCACCGAGGCGCAGCGCCCGCGCATCCCTTCGCGCCCGCCCCACGCCCCGCAGGTCCCGGCTCCCGCACCCACCGAGACGACGACCCGTCTCCGTCCGATCACGGACTCCACCCCGGACCCCCGGGCCGACTCCGTCCCCCCGGCCCCGCGCCCGCGCACGGCATCCCCTGACACTCCCTCAGCCGCCGCACCCGGCTCCCGCACGGCCGCCACCACGGGCCACGCCCTCTCGATGTCGCCGGCCCGGGCGGCGGACGATCCTGCCCGCGCGGCGAAGGATCCCGCGCGCGCCACGAGCGAGTTGGGCGGCTCCGGAACCGGCTCTGCCCGTTCCACCGGCCCGGCCTCCGGGTCTGCCCGTTCCACCGGCCCGGCCTCCGGTTCGGATCCCCGTCGCCGGCCGCGACCGTCGGAACCCGGGGCCGCAGGCCGAAGCCCTGGCGCTCCCGTGCCCGGCACCGGCGAACCGGGGAGTGCTGCGGGCCGGCAGGCTCGGCCGTCCGTACCTCCGGGTGCCGGTGGTGATCCGGGCGCTCCCGTGCCCGGCACCGACGAACCGGGCGGACGGGCCCCGCGCTCGGGCATGCGCGAGGCCCCGCCGCCCGCCCCGGACTCCCGCTCCGCCTCTGCGCCCGTCCGGCCCCGCTCCGCCCCGGCCACGCGGGCGCAGCGGCCCGCCGAGCCGACCGCCCCGGAGGCAGGCGCGCCCCACGCCCCCCAACCTTCCGCGTCGTCCTCTCCGCAGCCTCCGGCCCCGTCACCGGCCTCGTCTCCCGACAGCCGGAGCCGTCCCCCCGCTCCCCCCGCACCACCCCGTGGCGCGGGGGAGATACCTCCGCGCCCCCTCACGCCCCCGCGTATCGGTGGGGTGCCCTCGGCACCCGGCGCGGCACCTTCGGCACCCGGCGCGGCCACCGAGCCCCGGACGGCCCCGGCCGCCGCAGCGCCGCCCGTACCCGCGGCGCCCGCCCCGCCCCCCGTACCCACGGCACCCGTACCCGTGAGACCCGCACCGGTACCACCGGCCGGCGGACCGGCCACGGGCGTCACCGGGGGCACAGGCGGACAGGGAGTCACGAGCGCACCGGGCAGCCCTTGGCCGTGGACGTCGCACGCCGCGCCCCCGCGCCCGTTCGCCGGCGCCCCTCCGGAGACACCCACCGAGATCACCACGCGGCTGCGTCCCGTCCGGGACAGCCGTCCCGCCAGGACCGCGGGCGCGGTCGTCTGCCTCGTCCTCGGACTCGGGCTGATCGGCGGGGCGGTCACAGGGAGCTGGCTCGTGGACGACTCGGCCGCGTCACCCGCCTCCCAGCCCCTGTACACCGACGCGCGCACGCTCTGGCACAGCGTCCCCGTCGACACCCTCTTCCCGCGCACGATCAAGGGCGACGGCGCGGGGCCCGGCGGTGCCGACCGGGTGTGGACCCGCGTGGCCGTCGCGCCCGACGGCCCGTGCAGCGGTGTGTTCGACCCGCTGCTGCTGAAGGCGCTCCGGCCCGTCGGCTGCCTGCGCGTGCTCCGCGCCACCTACACCGACGCCACCACCTCCAGCGTCACGACCGTCGGCATGGTCGTCACCGAGGCGGACCGGGATGCCATGGCGGCCCTGCGCAAGCGGTTCTCCGAGGAGGGCCTGGACGAGCGGGCCGACCTGATGCCCCGCACGTACGCGGTCCCCGGCACCGTCGCCGCCGGTTTCGGCGACCGCCAGCGGGCCAGCTGGACGATCAGCGTGCTCACCGACGCGCCCGTCGTCGTGTTCGCCGTCTCCGGGTTCGCCGACGGCCGCCCCGTCGCCGAACCCATGCCCGCCGCCGAGGCCACGGTCCCCGGCGAGACGTCCGCCCCCGCCCAGGCCGGCCTCGGCCACGAGGCCAAGGGAATCGCGGACCAGGTCGAGCGCGCGCTGCGCACGTCCGCCACTTCACCGGAGCGCCCCCGATGACGGCAGCACGATTCCGCACCCGCGCCACGCCCCGGCGCCTCCTGGGCGCCATGGCCGCCGCCGTCGCGTTCTCGCTCGTCTCCGCCGCGCCCGCGCAGGCAGACGGGATCCGGGTGCGGCAGTGGGCCCTGGACGCCCTGCACACCGAGGACGCGTGGCGGACGACCAAGGGCGCGGGCATCACCGTCGCGGTGCTCGACACCGGGGTCGACGACAGCCACCCGGACCTGGAGGGCAGCGTCCTGCCCACGAAGGACCTCATCGGGTTCGGCGCGAAGCGCGGCGACCGCGCCTGGGCCCGGCACGGCACGGCGATGGCCGGGATCATCGCCGGTCACGGCCATGGCCCCGGCCGTGAGGACGGGGTGCTCGGGATCGCCCCCGAGGCCAGGATCCTTCCCGTGCGGGTGATCCTCGAAGGCGCCGACCCGGCCCGCGCCAAGGCGCGCAGCACCCGTGGCACCGCCCTCGCCCAGGGCATCCGCTGGGCCGCCGACAACGGCGCCCACGTCATCAACCTCTCCCTCGGCGACGACAGCGAGTCCGCCCACCCGGACGCCGGCGAGGACGCCGCGGTCCAGTACGCGCTCGCCAAGGGCGCGGTCGTCGTCGCCTCGGCGGGCAACGGGGGCGAGAAGGGCGACCACATCTCGTACCCGGCCGCCTACCCCGGCGTCATCGCCGTCGCGGCCGTCGACCGCTACGGCACCCACGCGGCCTTCTCCACCCGGCGCTGGTACGCCACCGTGAGCGCCCCGGGCGTCGACGTCGTCATCGCCGACCCCGACCGCAAGTACTACGAGGGCTGGGGCACCAGCGCGGCGTCGGCCTTCGTCTCCGGCGCCGTCGCGCTCGTCCGCGCCGCGCACCCGCGGCTCACCCCGGCCCAGATCAAGCGGCTCCTCGCCGACACCGCACGCGGTGGCCCGAAGAGCGGGCGTGACGACTCCAAGGGGTACGGCATCGTCGACCCGGCGGCCGCGATCGAGAAGGGCGGCCAACCGGTACGGGGCGACACCGACCCGAAGACCGCGTCCGTGCAGGGCCACCGCAAGGAGTACTTCGGCACCGGCCCGGACGGCCCCTCGGCCGAGACCGGTGGCGGCTGGCTCGCCCCCGTCACCGGCGGTCTCGGCGCGCTGCTGCTGGCCGCGGCGGTCGTCCTGTGGCGTGGCCGCCGGACCTGACCGCGTTGCCGGGGCGGGTGCCCGGGCCCCGGCGGCCCCGGAGCTCGCCGCCCCACCTGCCCGCCCCTCCCCGGGAGCCGGTCCGGGGCGAGCGCGGTCCTGACCGCGCGCCGGGCGCGCGCCCCTCCGCGGCCCGACGGACCCGCGCGCCCACGCCGAACCAGGCCGGGAGCAGCAGGACGCGCCCCCGCCGTCCCGGGCACCACGGCCGACGAACTAGGCTCGACGCGTGGCGCTCAAGAACATTCCCGACTCCGGCTTCCCCGACGACGACGGCACCGCCGACCCGGCCCTGGAAGCGGCGCTCGCGGCCTGGGACCGGGACAGGACGGCGGAGGCCCGCGTGCTGGAGGCGCTCAAGGGCGCCAGGCTCCTCGTCCCCGTCGTCGCCGTGCTCGGCGAGGTCGAGGAGGACGAGTCGGGACTGCGCCGCGAGAAGACCAGCGACATGGCGGTCCCCACCCTGACGGCGGGGAACCGCCGCGCCCTGCCGGCGTTCACGTCGACCGCCGCGCTCGCCCTGTGGGACCCGCAGGCCAGGCCCGTCGCCGTGCCCCTCCACCAGGCGCTCCAGGCGGCCGCCCACGAGAAGGCCGACACCGTGGTCCTGGACCTCGCCGGCCCGGTGCCGTACGAGCTGTCCGGCCGTGCGCTGCTCGCCCTGGCCGAGGGCCGCACCAGCACCGACCCGCTGGCCGACCCGGCCGTCATCCGTGCGGTACGGGCCGTGGTGGCGGCCGAGCCCGCGGTGCTCCGCGCCCATCTCGGCCCCGGCAACGCCGACGGCACCCTCGCCCTCGTCCTCGACAACGGGGCCGGCGCGCCCCCCGCCGAAGCCGCGCAGCGCGTCGCCCGCGCCCTCGCGGCCGACGAGACGCTCAGGGCCCGGCTGGTGCGCGGACTCGACCTCGCCCTGCTGCCCGCCTCGGCGGTACCGCCGGGAGAGCCCCTGTACACAAGGGTCTGAGAGCACCGCATATCGTGTGCCCCATGAGTGACGCGACCCCCACCCCCGAGCAGCCTGCGGGCGAGCAGGCTCCCGACTTCGCCGCCATGACCCGCGACATCGCGGAGGTCCCCGCGGTCGAGGTGATCGTCACGGTCGCGGTGAACCTGATGAGCGCCGCCGCGGTGAAGCTGGGACTCACCGAGGACGGCGACGAGCACAAGGACCTGGACGAGGCCCGGAAGCTGATCCACGCGCTGGCCGGCCTCCTCGACGCGGGTGTCACGGAGATCAGCTCCTTCCACGCGGCACCGCTGCGGGACGGTCTGAAGTCCCTCCAGCTGGCCTTCCGCGAGGCCTCGATCGTCCCCGACGAGCCGGGCCAGGGCCCGGGCGAGAAGTACACCGGCCCGGTCTACGGCTGAACCCGCCGTCGCCGCACAGCCCCGTCCCCGGGCCTGTCCGTCCTCCGGTTCGCCCCTCCGGGCCGGAGCTGCTAACCTTGTGTAACGACCGGTCGGACGCCCATGTGTCCGACCCACAAGTGGAGGCTCCGATCTCCCACCTGGCTGCCCTCGCGGGCGGCGGGTCACCGGTCAGACGGCGACCATCGTTCCGTACGGACGATGGAGCCGTCCGAAGCAGCGCCCCGCGGCCGACGCGTCGGTGCTCCGGTATTCGAGGAGCCCCGCCTGTGTCCCGTCGGGGCATTTTTGTTGCACCGGCACGGTTGGTCCACACAGAAACAGACGTTGCGTGGCTGTCCGCCAGACGGCCGCGTGGTGCTACCGAGGAGGATCCATCAGCGCCGAGCCCCGCATCAACGACCGGATTCGCGTTCCCGAGGTGCGACTTGTCGGTCCCAGCGGCGAGCAGGTCGGGATTGTTCCGCTTGCCAAGGCCCTGGAGCTTGCGCAGGAGTACGACCTCGACCTCGTCGAGGTCGCGGCGAACGCCCGTCCGCCGGTCTGCAAGCTCATGGACTACGGGAAGTTCAAGTACGAGTCGGCCATGAAGGCCCGTGAGGCGCGCAAGAACCAGGCGCACACGGTCATCAAGGAGATGAAGCTCCGGCCGAAGATCGACCCGCACGACTACGACACCAAGAAGGGTCACGTCGTCCGGTTCCTCAAGCAGGGCGACAAGGTCAAGATCACGATCATGTTCCGTGGTCGCGAGCAGTCCCGGCCGGAGCTCGGCTACCGGCTGCTGCAGCGGCTGGCGGAGGACGTCCAGGACCTCGGTTTCGTCGAGTCGAACCCGAAGCAGGACGGCCGCAACATGATCATGGTTCTCGGTCCGCACAAGAAGAAGACCGAGGCGATGGCCGAGGCCCGTGAGGCGCAGGCCGCCCGGAAGGCGGAGCGCCAGGGGGACCGGTCCGCCCAGGCCGCGGCTTCCCCCGAAGAGCCCGCCGAGGCCTGATTCCGGGGCGACCGTCCCGGACATCAACCGACACACCTGACGCTTTCGCCTGCCGGTTTACGACCGGCGACGGAAGCGCCACTGACGAGGAGAGAACGGCGCGATGCCGAAGAACAAGACGCACAGCGGTGCCAAGAAGCGCTTCAAGATCACCGGCTCCGGCAAGGTGCTCCGTGAGCGCGCCGGCAAGCGCCACCTGCTCGAGCACAAGTCGTCCAAGCTGACGCGTCGCCTCACCGGCAACGCCGAGATGGCCCCGGGTGACGCCGCCAAGATCAAGAAGATGCTGGGCATCTGATTGACCGCCGCCCCCGGTGACCGGGGGCTTCCGGGCAAGACCGGGACCAATTCGTTTCCGGGCCGTGTGAGGACAACCACGGCCCCGCTACAAGGAGTCAACAAGTGGCACGCGTCAAGCGGGCAGTCAACGCCCACAAGAAGCGCCGGGCGATCCTCGAGCAGGCCAGCGGTTACCGCGGTCAGCGCTCCCGCCTGTACCGCAAGGCGAAGGAGCAGGTCACCCACTCCCTCGTCTACAACTACAACGACCGCAAGAAGCGCAAGGGCGACTTCCGTCAGCTGTGGATCCAGCGCATCAACGCCGCTGCCCGCGCGAACGGCATCACCTACAACCGCTTCATCCAGGGTCTGAAGGCCGCCAACGTCGAGGTGGACCGCAAGATCCTGGCCGAGCTCGCGGTCAACGACGCCAACGCGTTCGCCGCGCTCGTCGAGGTCGCCCAGAAGGCGCTCCCCAGCGACGTCAACGCCCCGAAGGCCGCGGCCTGACGGTCGCGTCCCACCGGACACAGCCCGGACCCGCAGGCCGACGGTCTGCGGGTCCGAGTGTGTTCCGGACCGGGTACGCGCGCCGCGCCGCCCCACCCACGCCCGCCCGCCGACCGCGCACCGCCGAGCCCACAAGGAAGTGAGAGCCCCCATGGGGACCCCCGAGCTGATCTCCCCGCGGTCTCCGCGGGTCGTCGCCGCACGACGGCTCGCGAAGCGGAACTTCCGTTCCAAGGAGCGGCTGTTCCTCGCCGAGGGGCCGCAGGCCGTGCGGGAGGCGGTCGCGCACCGGGGCGGCGACGGCCTGCCGACGCTCGTCGAGCTGTTCACCACCGTCGAGGCCGCCGAGCGGTACGCGGACATCGTCGACGCCGCCCGCGCCGCCGGGGCCCGGATCCACCACGCACACGACACCGTGGTGGCGGAGGTCTCCCAGACCGTGACACCGCAGGGTCTCGTCGGCGTCTGCCGCTTCCTCGACTCGCCGTTCGAGGACATCCTGGCCGCCCGGCCGAGGCTCGTGGCCGTGCTGGCGCACGTGCGCGACCCCGGGAACGCCGGCACGGTGCTGCGCTGCGCAGACGCGGCCGGTGCGGACGCGGTCGTGCTGACCGACGCCTCGGTGGACCTGTACAACCCCAAGTCGGTCAGGGCCTCGGTGGGCTCGCTGTTCCATCTGCCCGTCGCGGTGGGCGTCCCCGTCGAGCGGGCCGTCAGCGGTCTCGAAGCGGCAGGCGTGCGCGTCCTCGCCGCGGACGGCGCCGGCGAGGACGACCTGGACGACGAGCTCGACGCCGGGACCATGTCCGGGCCCACCGCGTGGATCTTCGGCAACGAGGCGTGGGGCCTCCCCGAGGCGACCCGGGCGCTCGCCGACGCCGTCGTGCGCGTGCCGATCCACGGCAAGGCCGAGAGCCTCAACCTCGCCACCGCCGCCGCCGTCTGCCTCTACGCCTCCGCACGCGCCCAGCGCACTCCCGGTGGCTGCAGCGCCGCCACCGACGGCTAGGCCGTCGCGTCCGCGGCCCGGACCCGGTCCCGGGGCCCCGCCGTGCCCTTCGGCCCGTGTCCGCCGGGGGGACTCCGCCCGGAGCCGAGTGCCTCCGGGAGGGCGGCGATGCTTTCCGGACACGGGCGGGCCCCGGTGGACGCAGGGTGTCGCTCCGTCACCGCCGACTAGTAGGGTGACGCACTCGGGGACCCACTGCACCGGTTCGAGAGGTGGGGTACGGGGATGACTGTCGGCACGAGCGGGCCGTCGGAGGCGTTCCTGGCGTCGGCACGCGCCGAGGACGGCGCCGGTCCGGGCATCGGCCCGGACGACCTCCCCGACGGCCTCGTCGTCGCCGACGAGCACGGCCGGATCATCTGCTTCAACGCCGCTGCCGCACGGATCACCGCCGTTCCCGCCGACCGCGCCCTCGGCCGGTCGCTGGACCACGTGCTGCCCCTGGAGGACCTCAAGGGCCGCCGCTGGTGGCCCCTCACCGACCCGTACGGCGGCCTCGCCACCCGGGTCGGCCAGCCCGAGCGCAATCTGCTCCTGCCGGGCGGCCGAGAGGTGCTGGTCTCCGCCCGCTACGTACGGGAGACGCCCACGGGCCCCGTGCGCCGTGTCGTCGTCAGCGTCCGCGGCACCGAGGCGCGCCGCCGCACCGAGCGCAGCCACGCCGAGCTGATCGCCACCGTCGCCCACGAGCTGCGTTCCCCGCTGACCTCCGTCAAGGGATTCACCGCCACCCTCCTCGCCAAGTGGGAGCGCTTCACCGACGACCAGAAGCGGCTGATGCTGGAGACCGTCGACGCCGACGCCAACCGTGTGACCCGGCTCATCGCGGAGCTCCTCGACATCTCACGCATCGACTCCGGCCGGCTGGAGGTGCGGCGCCAGCCCGTCGACGTCGCCGCCGCCGTGGGCCGCCACGTCCAGGCGTACACCGCGGGCGGCCAGTCCCCGGACCGCTTCTTCGTCCGGGTCCACCACGACCTGCCCGAGCTCTGGGCGGATCCCGACAAGATCGACCAGGTGCTGGGCAACCTCCTGGAAAATGCGGTGCGCCACGGAGAGGGAACGGTCACCATCGAGGTGGCACCCGCGTCCGGCAGCAGCGACGAGAAGGGAACGACCGTCACCGTGAGCGACGAAGGCCCCGGCATCCCCGAGGAGTCGATGGGCCGTGTCTTCACCCGCTTCTGGCGGGGGAGCAAGCGCGGTGGCACCGGTCTCGGCCTGTACATCGTGAAGGGCATCGTCGAGGCGCACGGCGGGACGATCACCGTCGGCCGCGGCCCGGGCGGCGGCGCGGAGTTCCGATTTACGTTGCCCGTGGGCACGCCTGCTTATCTCGCCTGATAAGCGCACCCGCGCCCCACGGGCTCATTCGCGTACTGTCACCCCGCTAAACTCGTCCTTTGGCACCTTTGCGTCCTCGGTCGTCGAGCGGGCGCCCCAGCCACCCCATCGGAAGTACGGGAAGAGATGTCGGCACCGAACAAGTCGTACGACCCTGTCGAGGTCGAGGCACTGAAACCGGAAGAGATCGAGCGCATGCGGGACGAGGCGCTCGCCGCCTTCGCCGCCGCGGGCGACCTCGACGCGCTCCACGAGGCGAAGATCGCGCACACCGGCCCCACGGCGCCGCTCGCGCTCGCCAACCGTGAGATCGGCGCCCTGCCGCCCCACGCGAAGGCCGAGGCCGGCAAGCGCGTGGGCCAGGCCCGCGGGGCCGTCAACAAGGCCCTGGCCACCCGCCAGGCCGAACTGGAGGCCGAGCGCGACGCCCGGGTCCTGGTCGAGGAGGCGGTGGACGTCACGCTGCCGTACGACCGCACCCCGGCCGGCGCCCGCCACCCGCTGACCACGCTCTCCGAGCGCATCGAGGACATCTTCGTGGCCATGGGCTACGAGGTCGCCGAGGGCCCCGAGGTCGAGACCGAGTGGCTGAACTTCGACGCTCTGAACATCGCGGCCGACCACCCCGCCCGCGGTGAGCACGACACCTTCTTCGTGAAGGGCGCCGAGGGCACCGGGGGCGAGGGAGGCGAGTCCGGTTCCGGAGTGGTGCTGCGCACGCACACCTCGCCCGTACAGGTCCGCTCGATGCTCGACCGCGAGCCGCCGCTGTACGTGATCTGCCCCGGCCGCGTCTACCGCACCGACGACCTGGACGCCACCCACACCCCGGTGTTCCACCAGGTCGAGCTGCTCGCCGTGGACGAGGGCCTCACCATGGCCGACCTCAAGGGCACCCTGGACCACATGGTCCGCGCGCTCTTCGGGGGCGAGGGAATGAAGACCCGGCTGCGGCCGAACTTCTTCCCCTTCACCGAGCCGTCCGCCGAGATGGACATGGTCTGCTACGTCTGCCGCGGCGAGTCCGTCGGCAACCCGGACCGGCCCTGCCGCACCTGCTCCAGCGAGGGCTGGATCGAGCTCGGCGGCTGCGGAATGGTCAACCCGAAGGTGCTCACCGCCTGCGGCGTCGACCCCGAGAAGTACAGCGGATTCGCCTTCGGGTTCGGCATCGAGCGGATGCTGATGTTCCGCCACAACGTCGAAGACATGCGAGACATGGTCGAGGGTGACGTCCGGTTCACCCGGCCCTTCGGGATGGAGATCTGATGCGGGTCCCGCTTTCATGGCTGCGGGAGTACGTCGACCTGCCGGCGACGGAGACCGGCCGTGACGTACAGGCCAAACTCATCTCGGCCGGCCTCGAGGTCGAGACCGTCGAGCAGATCGGTGCCGGCCTCACCGGCCCGCTCGTCGTCGGCCGGGTGCTCACCATCGAGGAACTGACCGAGTTCAAGAAGCCCATCCGCTTCTGCACGGTCGACGTGGCGCAGGCCAACGGTACGGGCGAGCCGCAGGAGATCGTCTGCGGCGCCCGCAACTTCGCCGTCGGCGACAAGGTCGTCGTGGCGCTGCCCGGCGCCGTCCTGCCCGGTGACTTCCGCATCGCCGAGCGCAAGACGTACGGCCGGATGTCCCGCGGCATGATCTGCTCCGCCGACGAGCTCGGCATGGGCGACGACGGGACGCACGGCATCATCGTGCTCCCGCCGGAGATCGAGGTCGGCACCGACGCCACCGAGCTGCTGGAGCTGTACGACGAGGTCCTGGACATCGCCGTCACGCCCGACCGCGGCTACGCCCTGTCGATGCGCGGTGTCGCCCGCGAGGCCGCCACCGCCTACGGCCTGCCGCTGCGCGACCCGGCGCTGCTCGACGTCCCCGCGCCCAACTCGTACGGCTACCAGGTGCGGATCGCCGACCCGATCGGCTGCGACCGCTTCACCGCGCGCACCGTCGTCGGGCTCGACCCCGAGGCCCGCTCGCCGATCTGGATGCAGCGCCGGCTGCAGAAGGCCGGGATGCGGCCGATCTCGCTGGCAGTCGACATCACCAACTACGTGATGCTGGAGCTCGGCCAGCCCCTGCACGCCTACGACCGCAACCGGCTCGAGGGCCCGATCGGGGTCCGCCGCGCCGAGGCCGGCGAGAAGTTCACCACCCTCGACGGGGTCAAGCGCGTCCTGGACGCCCAGGACCTGGTCATCACCGACAGCCGCGGACCGATCGGCCTCGCGGGCGTGATGGGCGGGGCGAACACGGAGATCGCCGACTCCGAGACCGACCCGGAGACGGGCGAGGTCCGCGGCACCACCGAGGTCGTCGTCGAGGCCGCCCACTTCGACCCGGTCTCCATCGCCCGCACGGCCCGCCGCCACAAGCTGTCGTCCGAGGCGTCCCGGCGCTTCGAGCGCGGAGTCGACCCGCAGGCCGCCGCCGCGGCCGCCCAGCGCACGGTCGACCTGCTCGTGCTCCTGGCCGGCGGCACCGCCGAGGCCGGGGTCACCGAGATCGTCGCCCCGTCCGCGCCGCGCACCATCACGATGCGCGCCGACCACCCGGACCGGGTCGCCGGCGTCGCCTACGGCCGCGAGACCGTGGTCCGGCGGCTGCAGGAGGTCGGCTGCGACGTCTACGGCCAGGACGAGCTCCTCGTGACGGTCCCGTCGTGGCGCCCCGACCTGCACGAGCCGAACGACCTCGCGGAAGAGGTCATCCGGCTGGAGGGGTACGAGAACCTCCCGTCCACGCTGCCCACCCCGCCGTCCGGCCGCGGGCTCACCGCCCGTCAGCGCCTGCACCGGCGCGTCGGTCGCGCACTGGCCGGCGCCGGCTACGTCGAGGCCCTGAACTACCCGTTCGTCGGCGAGGCGGTCCTGGACCAGTTCGGTCTGGACGTCGACGATCCCCGGCGCACGGTGGTCACGCTGGTCAACCCGATCTCCGACGAGGAGCCCGCGCTGCGCACCACGCTGCTGCCCGGACTGCTCTCCGCGCTGCGGCGCAACGTGGGCCGTGGGTCGCACGACCTGGCGCTCTTCGAGACCGGGCTGGTCTTCCGGCCCACCGGCGAGGAGACGGTCCCCGGTGTGCTGCCGGTCGACCGCCGCCCGACCGACGAGGAGATCGCGGTGCTGAACGCGGCGCTGCCGCACCAGCCGCGCCGGGTCGCCACCGTCCTGGCGGGCGCGCGCGAGCAGGCCGGCTGGTGGGGCGAGGGCCGTCCCGCGGACTGGGCGGACGCGATCGAGTCCGCCCGTGCGGTGGCCCGTGAGGCCGGTGCCGAGCTCACCGTCCGCGCCGACCGGCACACGCCGTGGCACCCGGGTCGCTGCGCCGCGCTGTACGCCCTGGTGGACGGCGAGGAGACCCTCGTCGGCCACGCGGGCGAGCTGCACCCGCGCGCCGTCAAGGCGCTCGGACTGCCGGAGCGTACCTGCGCGATGGAGATGGAGCTGGACCTGCTGGAGCGGGCCGGAGAGGGCGCCCTCCAGGCACCGCGGATCTCCACGTTCCCGGTGGCCACGCAGGACGTCGCACTGGTCGTCGCCTCGGAGGTGCCCGCCGCCGACGTCGAGAAGGCGCTGCAGGAGGGCGCGGGCGAACTGCTCGAGTCCATCCGCCTGTTCGACGTCTTCGAGGGTGAGCAGGTCGGCGAGGGCAGGAAGTCGCTGGCGTACGCGCTGCGGTTCCGCGCCCCCGACCGCACGCTGACCGTCGAGGAGGCCTCGGCCGCCCGTGACGCCGCCGTCGCACTCGCCGGCGAGCGCACCGGAGCGGTGCTGCGCGGCGCCTGATCGTTCGCCGACAACGAAGGGGCGCGTCCGGACCGGTCCGGACGCGCCCCTTGCGTATGCACACCACCGTCCCGCTTCCTCGCGCCCACTCGTCCGGCGGTGATCGCGGCGGTCACCACCGGGCCGGTCCCGCTGCCGGACCGCTCGGGCCCCGCGTCCGCGCTGCCCGTGCCGGCCCTGCGGTCGTGCGTTCCTGCCGTCGTGCCAGGGTGACGGCTCGGCGAGCGGTGTCCCGGGAGCGGCGGTGCCGCGCGACGGCCGGGCACGGGTGCCGGCGCAGTCCCGAGCCGGAGCTGCGCCGTTCCCGCCCTGAGCCCTCCAATCACCGACGGGGAAAGGGCCGTTCGCGGCCGGCGCCGTCCGTCCTGCCGCGGAGTGTCGGGCAGATCAGCAGGACGGACGGCGCGGATGCGGGCCGCCGCACTGTACGAGGGGGAGCCGGCGGCCCGGCCGCCTCCTTGAGAGGAAGAACAGTCAACCGGCGCGAGCGGGACGGCGGCAGAGCGCGCACGGCACGGATATATGCACTTGTTTCACACCCCGTGCGAAGCCCGCTCCACTACTCTGGGCCACACCGAGCCAACGGAGGGCCCCATGCAGCCCAACACCCTGCTCGACGCGCTGCTCGACGAGGCGGGCGTCTCGCACGCGGGCCTGGCCGCCCATGTGAACCAGGCGGGCCGGGCGAGAGGCCTCTCGCTGCGCTACGAACACACGGCCGTGGCACGCTGGTTGAAGGGCCAGCGTCCCCGCGGCCAGGTGCCCGACCTGATCTGCGAGGTGCTCGCGCGCCGGCTGCGACGCGTGGTCACCCTCGACGACATCGGACTCGGTGTGCCGGGGGAGACCGCGGTCCGGCACGGCTCCCCCCTCTCCGGTTTCGTGGAGCGCGCCACCGCGCTGTGGCGCTCCGACGAGCAGCAGCGTCCCCATGTCATCGGCGCACCGGCGGTCACCGGCACACCCGCCGTGATGCCCGTCTGGGAGTGGGAGAACCCCCCGGAGGACGCGGACGTCTCCCGTGACGGCCGCACCCGGGTCAGCATGGCCGACGTCAAGATGCTCCGCGCCGCCCGGGCCCACTACGAGCTGATGTACCGCAAGGCCGGGGGCATCGCCACCCGCTCCCGGATCGTCGGATTCCTCAACAGCGAGGCGGCCCCGCTGCTGCGCGGTGCCTACAGCGACGCACTCGGCCGCCAACTGCACCGGGCGACCGGCGGTCTGGTGGCCGTCGCAGGGATCTGCGCCTACGACTCGGACGCCCACGGGCTGGCACAGCGCTACTTCCACCAGGCGCTGCGGCTGGCGAAGGCGAGTGGCGACCGGGGGCTCGGGGCGTACGTGATCGCGCTGCTCGTCAACCAGTCCCTGTTCATGGGGGAGTACCGGCAGGCCGTCGCGTTCGCCGAGGCCGCGCTGCGGACGGCCGGGCGGCAGATCACCCCGGCGCTGGCCACGGACCTCTATGCGATGCAGGCGAAGGCGTACGCGCATCTCGGCGACGGGGGCGCGGCGCTGGGCAGGATCCGTCGTGCCGAGGAGGAGGCCGAGCGGATCCACCCGGGGCACGAGCCGGACGAGACCGGCTATGTGCAGCCGGGACTGGTGAACGTCCAGGTCGCCGAGGCGCTGCTGTGTCTGGGGGAGCTGGGGGCGGCCAGGGAGCACGCGGACGCGGCGGCCGCCGTGCCGTCCCACGACCGTGGCCGGGTCCACCGGCTGGCCATGCTCAGCCAGATCGAGCTGCGTCAGGGCGAGGCCGAGCGGGCCGCGCGGACGGCCGTCGAAATGACCGAACGGGCCAGGGGGATGGAGTCTCATCGGCTCAGGGACCGGCTCCGGGCCGTGCGGGCGAACCTCGCGGCGAACGGGTCCGCGACGGCCGCCGAGGCGGCCGACGTCATCGAAGGGGCCCTGCGCGTACCTCTGTGAGCCTGCTGCGCCTCCTGTGAGCGTTCCCCTCGGCCCGTGCTCCTGCTGCGATATTGCCATCTACTTGTCGGAAGGTGGCAGAACCGTGCAGTGGACGAAGCTGAGCGAGCAAACCGTCTATGAGAACCGCTGGTTCAGGGTCAATCTCGCTGATGTCGAGCTGCCGGACGGCCGGCATCTCGACCACTTCCTGATCCGGCTCCGCCCGGTCGCCGTCGCGACCGCCGTCAACGAGGCCAACGAGGTGCTGATGCTGTGGCGGCACCGGTTCATCACCGACAGCTGGGGGTGGGAACTCGCCGCGGGCGTCGTGGAGGACGGCGAGGACATCGCCTTCGCGGCGGCCCGGGAGATGGAGGAGGAGACCGGCTGGCGCCCCGGCCGGCTCCGGCATCTGCTGACCGTGGAACCGTCCAACGGGCTCACCGACGCCCGGCACCATCTCTACTGGTCGGAGGGGGCCACCTACATCGGCCCGCCCGAGGACGACTTCGAGTCCTCGCGCCGTGAGTGGATACCGCTGAAGCTGGTTCCCGACATGATCGCCCGCGGCGAGGTCCCGGCCGCCGGCATGGCGGCCGGGCTGCTGATGCTGCACCATCTGCGCCTCGGGTGAGCCCGTGACGTCCCGGGTGTGCCCGGGACGAGCCCGCGCCGGTGCGTGCCCGTGGCCGGTCGCGGGATTCGTCGGCGTTGGCGCGTGTGGCGGAAGCAGCTCCGTCCGCCCGCAGGGCGGGAGGGACTTTCGCCGCACGGCCTAGCCGCCGACCGCCTGCCAGACCGCCACCGCCAGTGCGCCCAGCGCGGTGAGTGCGGCGACCGCGGGCAGAGGCCATCGGCTGTGCTCGAGCGTCACCACACGCGCGGCCAGATCGTCCACGTCCCGGTCGATGCGGTCGTGCCGCTGGGCCAGCAGGGCGAGGTGCCCGTCGATGCGGGCGAGGCCGACGTCGAGGGAGCGGCGCAGTTCGGCGAACTCCTCGACGGCGGCTAAGTGATCGGGGTCGGTGGTCACCTGTGTGCTCCTGTTCGGGATGGTCGTCCGGTGGTCCCTCGGCCGAGCGATCCCGAGTCAACACTCCCTGATGGGAGCAGGGGAGCGTGTGCGCACGGCATATGCGGACACGCTCCTCACACCCCGTGTGAAACGCCTGTGCGAATCACGCGCCGCAGGCCGCGCGGAACGCCTCAGAGGTACGACGCGACGCAGTGGTGCGCCGCGACGCAGGTGCGACGCGGCTCAGGAGTAGGTGTAGAAGCCGGAGCCCGTCTTCCGGCCCAGCCGTCCCGCGTCCACCATCCGCTGCAGCAGCGGCGGGGCGGCGTACAGCGGCTCCTTGAACTCGGCGTACATCGAGTCGGCCACCGAGGCGACCGTGTCCAGGCCGATCAGGTCCGAGAGCTTGAGCGGACCCATCGGGTGGGCGCAGCCCAGCTCCATGCCGTTGTCGATGTCCTCACGGCTGGCGATCCCCGACTCGAACATCCGGATCGCCGAGAGCAGGTAGGGGATCAGGAGGGCGTTCACCACGAAGCCCGAGCGGTCCTGGGCGCGGATGGCGTGCTTGGCGAGCACCTGCTCGACCACGGCCTCGGAGCGCTTGATCGTCTCTTCCGACGTGGTCAGCGCGGGGATCAGCTCGACGAGCTTCTGCACCGGTGCCGGGTTGAAGAAGTGGATGCCGATGACCTGGTCGGGGCGGGAGGTCGCGACCGCCAGCTTCACCAGCGGGATGGACGAGGTGTTGGAGGCGAGGATGGCGTCCCGGCTGGTCACCACCTGGTCGAGCACCTGGAAGATCTCGGTCTTGACCTGCTCGTTCTCCACGACCGCCTCGATGACGAGGTCGCGGTCGGCGAACTCCCCGAGGTCGGTGGTGAAGGTCAGCCGCTCCAGCGTCTCGCGGTGCTCCTCCTCGCTGATCTTGCCGCGTTCGGCGGCCTTCGCGAGCGAGGTGCACAGCCGCGTACGGCCGATCTCCAGGGCCTCGCCGGTGGTCTCGGCGACCTTGACCTCGAGTCCGCTGCGGGCGCAGACCTCGGCGATGCCGGCGCCCATCTGGCCACAGCCCACCACTCCGACGCGGGATACGCCGGCCACAGTGTCGGTCACATCGTGCCTTTCGCTGATCTCGGTGCGGCGGGCCCCGTATGGTTCCGGCACCCGCCTCGACGCCACGACGTTACTCCGCCGGTGCGTGTGCACGGGTGCCCGGGGCGGGCATGCTGTGCGCGGACGCCCGCGAAGGCGCGGTGCACGGCGGTGCGGAGGCTCGGTACATGACCCGGCATATGAGGCAGATCACCCGGCGGGGATTCGTCACGGCGGCCGGCGCGCTCGCCGCGCTGGGCATGGCGGGGGAGGCGGTCGCGGCGCCGGCGGGCGGACGCCGGCGGGGCTGCCCCCCGGAGTTCCGGGGGATGTGGGTGGCCACCGTCGCCAACCGTGACTGGCCCTCCAGGCCGGGACTGACCGCGGCCCAGCAGCGCTCCGAGCTGCTGGCCCAGCTCGACCGCGCGGTGGCCCGCCGGCTGAACACCGTGATCCTCCAGGTGCGGCCGACCGCCGACGCCCTGTGGCCCTCCCCGTACGAGCCGTGGTCCGCGTACCTGACCGGAGTGCAGGGGCGGAATCCCGGCTGGGACCCGCTGGGCACCGCCGTCGCCGAGGCGCATGCGCGGGGACTTGAGCTGCACGCCTGGTTCAACCCGTACCGGGTCGCCGGCCACACCGACCTCGGGCGTCTCGCGGCGAACCATCCGGCGCGGCGGAACCCCGGATGGGTGCTTCCGTACGGTGGAAAGCTCTACTACAACCCCGGTCTGCCCGAGGTCAGGGCCTTCGTGCAGGACGCGATGCTGCACGCGGTCGAGCGCTATCCGATCGACGCCGTGCACTGGGACGACTACTTCTACCCCTATCCGGTGGCCGGGGAGGTCTTCGACGACGACGCCGCGTACCGGCAGTACGGCGGCGGGTTCCGGGACAAGGCCGCGTGGCGGCGCAACAACATCGACCTGCTGGTGCGGGAGACGGCCGCGCGCATCAGGCGCGTCGACCCCGGGATCCGCTTCGGCATCAGCCCGTTCGGGGTCTGGCGCAACTCCTCCACCGATCCGCTCGGCTCCGCCACGCGGGCGGGTGTGGAGACCTACGACGACCTGTACGCCGACACCCGCAAGTGGGTCCGCCAGGGCTGGATCGACTACGTGATCCCGCAGCTGTACTGGAACATCGGGTTCAGCGCCGCCGACTACGCGAAGCTGGTGCCCTGGTGGGCGGACGTGGCCCGGGGCACCGGCGTGGATCTGTTCGTCGGTGAGGCGCTCTACAAGGCCGGCGATCCCGCACAGCCCGCCGCCTGGCAGGACCCGGCGGAGCTCTCCCGTCACCTCACCCTCGCCCGTCGGTACCCGGAGGTGCGCGGCCACTGCTTCTTCGCGTCGAAGGAAGTCGTCACGGACCGGATCGGCGCCATGGCCAGGGTGGTGACCGACCACTATCCGACCCGGGTCCGGCCGCCGCGCTGAACCTCCGGCTCAGGACTGCTGGCGGTGACGTACGACGCAGTCCGGGCCGGGCGACATCAGGCACTCGTGACCGTCGTCCTCGAAACGGACGCGGTAGGGCGGCGTGCCCTTGTCCCCCAGCACCTCGACGACTTCGGCCGTCCGGTCGTGCTGACCGACGACGCGGCCGTGCACGAGCAGCTTGTCTCCGACACTCGCTTCCATCGTGCCTGACCTCCTTGACGGGGGTTTGACGGTACTCAGAGTCTACGTCCCGATGTGTGGCTTGTGTCACCCTCAGGTGCTCGACCGCTGGGTGACGGCGATGCAGACGAGAACGGCGACGGCGGCGACGGGAGCGGCCGGCGAGAGGGGCTCGGCGAGCAGCAGCACCGACCAGACGAGAGTGAGCAGCGGCTGGGCGAGTTGCAGCTGACTGGCCCTGGCGATGCCGATCGCCGCCATGCCGCGGTACCAGACCCAGAGCCCGAAGAAGGTCGATCCCACGGCCACCCAGAGGAGTCCGGCGAACCCCTGCACGCTCGGCCGGACCGGTTCGGCCATCAGGGCGAACACCGCGCCGGCCATGGCGAGCGGCAGGCACATGACCAGAGCCCAGCCGATCACCTGCCAGCCCGGCATCGGCCGGGCCAGCCGGCCTCCCTCGGTGTAGCCCGCGGCGCAGACCAGCAACGCGCCGAAGAGATACAGATCGCCGGTCGACAGGGCACCACCGCTCTGGCCCAGGGTGAACCCCAGCACGACCGCCGCGCCGGCGAGCGCCGCGGCCCAGAAGGTCCGGGACGGCCGCCGGCCCGTGCGGACGGCCGCGAAGGCGGCGGTCGTCAGCGGCAGCAGGCCGACGACCACCGCGGCGTGCGACGTGGTCGACGTCCGCAGCGCGAGGGTCGTGAGGAGGGGGAAGCCGACGACCACACCGCCGGCGACCACGAGCAGGGAGCCCCAGTGCCGCCGCTCGGGAAGCGGCACCCGCAGAGCGAGCAGAAAGCCCCCCGCGACGACGGCGGCGAGGACGCTCCGCACGGCGACCAGCGACCACGGGCCGAAGGACTCCAGTCCCCAGACCGTGGACGGGAAGGTGAGGGAGAAGGCGACGACGCCGAGCGACGCCAGCAGAGTGCCGTGCCGGGATCCGGGCCCGGCCGGGGAGGCGGTGACGGACGGACCGGGCGGCGGCGTATCGGCGACCGCTATCGGGTTCGCGCCGGTAGCGCTATTCTGTGCTCTCATGCAAGAGCGTAGCAGTGTGGCCGAACTGGTGAAGTCCCTGAGAGTGGAGCTGAACCGCTACTCACCAGGCGAGAAGCTGCCATCGAGTCGAGCGCTCGTCGAGCGGCATCGGGTCTCGCCGGTCACGGTCTCCCGCGCCCTGGCCCGACTGGCAGCCGAAGGGCTCGTCGTCACCCGCCCGGGAGCCGGGGCCTTCCGCGCGCAGCCGAGGACGGACCCGGGGGCCGCCGTCGACACGTCCTGGCAGGAGGTCGCCCTCAGCGCGGACGTCGCCGCCGAGGTCGTGCCGCGTGCCGTGGACGCCTCCGGGGTCCTCGTCACGCTCGCCGCGCCGCCGCCCGGCGTCATCGAGTTCAACGGCGGCTATCTGCACCCCTCGCTCCAGCCCGAGCAGGCGATGGCCGCCGCACTCGCCCGCGCCGGCAGGCGCCCGGGTGCCTGGGGCCGTCCGCCGACCGACGGGCTGCCCGAACTCCGCGACTGGTTCGCCCGCGGCATCGGCCCGGACTTCAGCGCCGCCGAGGTGCTGGTGACCGCCGGCGGCCAGTCCGCGCTGACCACCGCCCTGCGCGCCCTGGCCCCGCCCGGCACACCGGTGCTCGTGGAATCGCCCACCTATCCGGGGATGCTCGCCATCGCCCGGGCCGCCGGGCTGCGGCCCGTGCCGGTGCCGGTCGAACCCGCCCACGGGGTCCGGCCCGACCTCCTCGAAGCGGCCTTCCGCGCGACCGGCGCCCGGGTCCTCGTCACCCAGCCGCTCTTCCAGAACCCCACCGGGGCCGTGCTCGCCCCCGAGCGCCGCGGCGAGGTACTGCGGATCGCCCGTGCCGCCGGGGCGTTCGTCATCGAGGACGACTTCGCCCGGCGCCTCGTCCATGCCGACGCCGGCCCGCTCCCGGCCACGCTCGCCGCCGACGACCCCGACGGTGTCGTCGTCCACGTCTGCTCCCTCACCAAGGCCACCTCCCCGAGTCTGCGCGTCGGGGCGCTCGCCGCGCGCGGACCCGTGCTGGAGCGCCTGCGCGCCATCCACGTGGTCGACAACTTCTTCGTCCCCCGGCCCTTGCAGGAGGCGGCGCTCGAACTCGTCGGCGCCCCGGCCTGGAGCCGTCACCTCCGGGCCGTCACCGCCGAGTTGAAGGCCCGACGGGACACCATGACCGCCGCCCTGCGCCTACGGTTGCCGGAACTCGCCCTCCCGCACATCCCGGCCGGCGGCCACCACCTCTGGCTGCGCCTGCCCGACGGCACGGACGAGACGGCGCTCGTCTCGGCCGCTCTCCGAGCCGGGGTCGCCGTGGCGCCCGGACGCCCGTACTTCAGCGCCGAACCGCCGGCCGGGCACCTCCGGCTGAGCTTCGCCGGGGTCGCGGGGCCGGCCGAGATCACCGAAGGGGTGCGGCGGCTGCGCATCTCCTGCGACGAGGTGCTGGGACGCGGCGCGGACTGAGGGGGAACGCGGCAGCGCGGACCGGAGCCGGGGGCGGGCCGGGATCGAGGTGTGCGGTGCGGGCCGAGCGGGACGGGAGCGAGTGCGGTGACCGGAACGGACGTGGCAGGAGCCCGCTGACAACACGCCGCCGGCACTGCGAAGGTACGGGGATGAGCGACACCACCGTCACCCCCGGCGCGTACGAGATCTCCTCCGATCCGGCCAGGCTCGACCCGGCCCGGATCCACCACTGGCTCTCCACCGACGCGTACTGGGCCCTCGGCCGCACCCGTGAGGAGCAGGACCGGGCCATCGCCGGCTCCCTCAACTTCGGCGCCTACGACCGGGCTTCCGGCGAACTCGTCGCCTACGCGCGCGTCGTGACCGACCACGCCACCTTCGCGTACCTGTGCGACGTCTACGTCGACAGGGGCGTGCGCGGCAAGGGACTGGGCACCGCGCTGGCCGAGGCGGTACGCGATCGGCTGGTCCCGCTCGGGCTGCGGCGGATCGTCCTCGCCACGGACGATGCGCACGGGGTCTACGAGAAGGCCGGCTTCGCCCCGATCACCGACCCGGAGAAATGGATGGCCCTGAAGCCGCGGTGAACGGCGTTAACGGTCAGTAACCCCTCTTGACCTGGGAGGCGTCCGGCACCACGATCCCGCCATGAGTGTTCGGGTCACCCTCGTCACCGCCGCGCGCTGCGCGTCCCGGCTGGCCGAGCGCTTCGACGACGACCGGCCCCTCGACCAGGCCGGCTGGCACGAGGTGCAGCTCGCCGCGCCCGCGCTCGTTCCGCTGGGCGCGGCGGAACTGCGCTACTGCTCGCCGACCGCCCGCAGCCGGGGGACCGCCGACGCCCTCGGCTACGCCACGCTGGCGCAGCCCGCCCTGAGCGACTGCGACATGGGCCGGTGGCGCGGCCGTACCTTCGCCGAGGTGGCGGCGGTGGAGCCGGACGCGGTGGACAGCTGGCTCGCCGATCCGCGCTCGGCGCCGCACGGGGGTGAGCCCCTGCTGGGCTTCATCACGCGGATAGGGGGCTGGCTCGACACCCGGCCCGCCGACGACGGGAGTTCCGTCCTCGCTGTCGCGGAGCCCGCCGTGGTGCGCGCGGCGCTCGTGTACGCGCTGAAGGCGCCGCCCGCGACGTACTGGAACGTGGACGTGCGGCCGCTGTCCACGGTCGTCCTGATCGGCAGGTCGGGCCGCTGGAACCTACGGCTGGAGAGCTGAGTCCGACGGCACGCCGCGCCCGTGCCCAGGACCCCGCGGCACGGGGCCCGCTCAGTGGTCGCGGGACCCGCCCGCTTCCACCCGGCTCGCCCGCCTCCGCCGCCGGACTCGGCCACGTCCGTCACCGGGTCTTCCCGTGCCCCCGTCGCCGGACCGGACCGGCGACGGTCACCGGGGTTCGCCCAGCGGCTCTCCCGTCTCCAGCAGCGTCTTGAGGCTGGACAGGATCGCCGGCCAGCCGCCGCCGATGCCCTCCAGGACGGCGCTCCCGGGCTCGAAGCCGTCGTGCACCACGGTCAGCCTGACCATGTCGCCGGCGGGCTCGATCTCGAAGGTCACCCTCGACCGGGGCTCCGCCGCCATTTTGTCGGCGAGCTCGTCGGGCAGTCCGCAGGCCTTGGAGAACTCCGGGGTGAAGGTGTGCCAGGTGTACGACAACCGCCGGCCGGGCGCGGACTCCAGCACGACCTGCTCGGGGTCGGACACGGTGGCGCCGAACTGCTCCCAGGCCATCGTCGACCCCGCCGCCCAGTCCGAGGTGAGCGTCACGCCCCAGTAGCGGCGGGTGAAGGCGGGATCGGTCAGGGCCTCCCAGAGCCGTTCCGGGGTGGTCCTGATGTACGTGGTGTAGACGAATGCGGGGGCGTCGCTCATGGGTTCTCGCTCCAATGCGGCCTTCAGGGCGGCGAGGGCGCGCACGCGCTCCCGGTCGTACCGGCTGATCCAGCGGTCGGCGATGGCGTTGATCGGCACGGCGTTGAGGTAGTGCAGCTTCTCCCGGCCGCTGCGGACCGTGGTCACCAGACAGGCCGCTTCGAGCACGGCCAGGTGCTTGCTGACGGACTGCCGGGTCATGTCCACCCCTGTGCACAGCTGTCGCAGGCTCTGCCCGTTGCGGGCGTTGAGGCTGTCCAGCAGCCGTCGGCGGCTGGGGTCGGCCAGTGCCCTGAACACCTCGTCCACCGGTACCACTCCGCGTTCCCGATCGTCGCGCGAACGCTCGTCCGCCGTCCGTCCGTCCGTCGTCGACCGTTCTCGGATATGCAGCCATCCAGTTGCATGAACCATAGGCAGCCAAAAGGTTGCATGTCAATCGCCCGGCCACGCGTCGGAGGGACGCCGAACCGGAGGGACGATGAGGGCGGACGACGACGGACGACGACGGACGCCGGACGACGGCACCGGGGGACGCTGAAACCGGGGGCGGCGAAGGCGCCGGACGGCCGTGCCCCGCACCGGAAGCCGGCGACGGTGTCGATACGGGGCCGGCCCGTTCGTACAGAAGGTGAGACGCCGCTCGGTCGCACCTCGCGGCCGGACCGGGAACCCGTACCCGTACGTGGTCCCGCGGCCGTGGCGCGGAGCCGGAACGTGCAGGCACCCCTGAGGGAGGACACCATGAAGCAGTACCTGCTGAGCATCTACCAGCCCGACGGCGACCCGCCACCGCCCGACGTGCTGGAGCCGATCATGCGGGACCTCGAGGCCGTGAACGCGGAGATGCGGGAGGCGGGCGCCTGGGTCTTCGCCGGGGGTCTGTTCCCGCCGAGCACGGCGACCGTGCTCCACCTCGAGGACGACGAGGTCCTGATGACCGACGGCCCCTACGTCGAGGGCAGGGAACACCTGGGCGGTTTCACTGTCGTCCGGGCCGACGACCTCGACGCCGCGCTGGAATGGGGCCGGAAGCTCGCCCGCGCGATCACCCTCCCGATCGAGGTCCGGCCCCTGCAGCACGGTGAGAGCTGCGGATGACATCCGGCGGGGCGACGGCCTCCGTCGCCGAGGTGGAGCGCGTGTTCCGCGAGCAGTACGGGCGCGCGGTCGCCGTCCTGGTCCGCGTCTTCGGTGACATCGACGTCGCCGAGGAGGCGGTCCAGGACGCCTTCACCACGGCGGTCCGGCGATGGCCGGAAACGGGCCCACCGCCCAGCCCCGCGGGCTGGATCATCACCACCGCCCGCAACCGCGCCGTCGACCGCCTGCGTCGGGAGGCCTCACGCGAGGACCGGCACGCCCAGGCCGCACTGCTGTACGCCCCGGAGGAGCCGGGCGAGGAGGGCCCCGTGCGCGACGACCGGCTCCGGCTGATCTTCACCTGCTGCCACCCGGCCCTCGCGCCGGCGGCGAGGGTCGCCCTGACCCTGCGGCTCGTCGGAGGGCTGAGCACGGCGGAGATCGCCCGCTCCTTCCTCGTGTCCGAACGCACGATGGCCCAACGGCTCGTCCGGGCGAAGGGCAAGATCCGCGACGCCGGAATCCCCTACCGCGTACCCGCCGAAGCCGATCTCCCCGACCGCCTGCGGTCCGTGCTCGCCGTCGTCTACCTCGTCTTCAACGAGGGGTACGCGGCCGGCTCCGGCGACGCGCTCGTCCGTGACGACCTGTGCGCCGAGGGCGTCCGCCTCGGCCGGCTGCTGCACGCCCTCATGCCCGACGAGCCCGAGGTCACGGGGCTGCTGGCGCTGATGCTGCTCACCGAGTCCCGCCGGGCCGCGCGCACCGCGCCGGACGGCGCCCTCGTGCTGCTCGCCGACCAGGACCGCACGCGCTGGGACCGCGACCTCATCGCCGAGGGGCAGGAGCTCGTCCGCCGGTGCCTGCGCCGTGGCCGGCCCGGACCGTACCAGATCCAGGCGGCGATCAACGCCGTCCACAGCGACGCGCCGACCGCCGCTGCCACGGACTGGGGGCAGATCCTCCGGCTCTACGACCAGCTCCACGCCCTCGCCCCGAACCCGGTCGTGGCCCTCCACCGGGCGGTCGCCGTCGCCGAGACCGAAGGCCCCGGGCCGGCGCTCGCCCTCGTGGACGGCCTCGGCCTCGAGGCCTACCACGTCTTCCACGCCGTACGCGCCGATCTGCTGCGCCGGCTGGGCCGGACGGAGGGGGCGGCAGCCGCGTACGAGACCGCCGCGGACCTGGCGGGCAACGCCGCCGAACGGGAGTTCCTGCGACGCGGAGGCGACGCCCTCGACCGTCCCGGCTGACGCACGCCCTGATCACGCACCGGCTCGCGTCCGCGGAGGCCGTGCCGGGGCACGGTTCTGCCCGGCTTCCGTGCGCCGCGGCGGGGCTCGTGCCCGATCCGGGCGGGCCGTGTCCGAATCGGCTGGGCCCGGGCGGATCCGGCCAGGCGGCCCTTGTCGGTCCGGCTGGGCGTCCGTGTGCTCCCGCAGGGCCTGTGTGGAGACGGCCCGGGAAGTGGTGCCCGGCCGGCGGGACCGCGTCCGTTCCCGCCGAACACGAGCACGAACCGCCGAGGTACCTTTCCCGCCATGTACTCGCACCGGGCGCCGGAAGCGCTGGAACTCATCCGACTCGGCGACGGTGATCAGAGCGTCAGCGTCCGCCTCCCGTCGGCGACTCCCGTCGCCTCAGGCGGGAGCGCCCGGTACTACGCCGCCGAAGCCGTGGTCATCAGCGGTTTCGTGAGCGGGACGGTCCATCTCGGCTTCGACTCCGACGACCTGACGGATCTGGGCCGTCTGCTGGACGCGATCGAGGAGGTCGAGGCGGAGCCGGACCCTGACGACCCGTTCACGGCCGACTGGCCCCGGGAAGGCGACACGGCCTGTCTCCGGTTCATCATCGAGGACCCCTGGGTGGTCGAGGTCTGCGACGGCCCGAGCACCGGTGTCGCGGTGGCCGTACCGCTCGACATGGGCGAGGGGTGGATCGCGGGGGCGCGAGAGCGTCTCGCGGCGGCGCGGGTCGCCCTCGGCGAGTGAGGCCGGCGGCGGGACCGGGCTGACGGGCTGAGGGGTCCGACCGCTGCGGCGCGTCCCGCGCGCCCGCCCGTCCGGCGTATGGGCCGCGTCCGCCGACCGCGGCGGGTCCGGCCTCGCCGCGTCCGTCGCCTGCGCCGCGTCCGTCGCCTGCGCCGCGTCCGTCGCCTGCGCCGCGTCCGTCGCCTGCGCCGCGTCCGCCGACCGCGGCGGGTCCGGCCTCGCTGCGTCCGTCGCCTGCGCCGCGTCCGCCGACCGCGGCGGGTCCGGCCTCGCTGCGTCCGTCGCCTGCGCCGCGTCCGTCACCGTGCCCGCGCCGCGTCCGTCGCCTGCGCCGCGTCCGTCACCGTGCCCGCGCCGTGCCGTTGCCCTTGTCCGCACTTCGACGTGTGCCGGGCCCCGCCGTACCGTCACCCCGCTCTGCCGTGCGCTCCGCCTGCGCGACACCGCGCCGCCCCGTCCGGCCCTCACTTGCCTCGCCTATCGAATTTCGATAGATTTCCATCGCGACTCGATCGAAGGAGGGGCGATGGGAAAGCTGACAGTGATCGCGCTGCGTGCCGTGCTCGTGGTGCTGCTCGCCGGCTCGGTGTTCGTGCAGGCGGTCATGGTTCCGCTGCTGGCCGTCGACATGGAGGAACTCGACGCGGACTACACGTATCTGCGCACCCCGTTCCTCGTGATCACGGTCCTGGGCGTGGTGACGGTCCAGGTCGTCCTGGTCTCCGTGTGGCGGCTGGTGACGATGGTCGCGCGCGGCACCGTCTTCTCCCATGCCGCCTTCCGGTACGTGGACGTGGTGATCGGCGCGCTCGTGGCGGCCGCCGTCGTGGTGTTCGCGCTGGCGGTCCTCCTGGCGCCGGGCGAGGCCGTCGCTCCGGGCGTGGTCCTCCTGATCGGCGGAGTCGTCCTGGCCGTCCTCGGCGTGGCGCTCATCGTGCTCGTCCTCCGGATGCTGCTCGCCCAGGCCGTCGCGCGGGATGCCGAGGCGGCCCAGATGCAGGCCGAGCTGGACGAGGTGATCTGATGCCGATCACCGTCGACATCGACGTGATGCTCGCCAGGCGGAAGATGTCGGTGGGCGAACTGGCCGAACGGGTCGGCATCACGCCCGCCAACCTGGCGGTGCTCAAGAACGGCCGTGCCAAGGCGGTGCGCTTCGCCACGCTGGCCGCGCTCTGCGAGGTGCTCGAGTGCCAGCCGGGAGACCTGCTGCGCTGGGAGCCCGATCCCGAGCCCGGGGCCACGACCGGATCCGAGCCCGAGGTCGCAGTCCCGGAAGGGTGAGGTCCGCGCCGCCCCCGGCGTGCACGGCGCCACGAGGGGGGCGGCGCGCGCAACCAGGCGCGTCGAGGTCGAGCCGGCGGGTGAGGCGAAGGGCGTTCGGCCGGGGCCCCAGGGGCGGGCGCGCCGGCCCCGCGTCGCCGGCGCTGCTGGAGGAACTGGCGCGGCACGACCCCCCGGTCCAGCGGGTGTTCAGGGAGGTCGCCGCCCACGGAGCTGCGACGGCCGCCGTGCTGCTCGCCTGTCTGGCGGACGGGCGGGGCAGGCGCGCCGCCGCGGGACATCCCGCCCTTCCCCCGCAGGTCCTGACCGGCCTGCTCGACGATGCGGACCGGCAGGTGGCGCAGGCGGCCGCAGCCAATCCGTCGCTGCCCCCCGAGGTGATGACCCGGCTCGTGCCGTGACGCCGGGGCCCGGCCCCGCTGCCCGGGGAGGGGGACCGAGGCCGGCCCGGTCCCCTCGACGGGCGAGGCGGGGCGATGCGCCCCGCCGCGACCTCACCGGCGGTCGGCCCACCCCGGAACGGTCGGCAGCACCTTCTCGGCGACCCGGAGCAGTACCGCGTCGTCGGGCACCCTGCCGTCCGTGCGCCACAGGCTCACCTCGAAGGAGCCCCCGCCGTCCTCGGCGTCCTGGGCCACGCTGAGGGTGCGGACCGGCAGTCCGGGGCCGTCGGAGGAGGCATCGCTCCCGTCGAGGCGGAAGCTGATGCTGATGGTGCGGTCCGAGTAGAGGACCGCCGGCCGGCCGAGGGCCGTGACCCGTTGCGCGTCGTTCCCCGGGTACGCGGTGGACCCGGCCACCGGGCGGCCGTCGTAGGTGGCCCCGAGCGTCACGGTGTACGTCTCGAACTCGACCTCGGCCGAGGGGACGGCCAGCGCGTTGCTGCCGGACCCGACGGTGCTGTCGCTCCCGACGGCGGACTTCGCGCGCTCTCCCGGCGTACCCAGCAGCTCCGCGAGGTCGGGACGGTGCAGGGCCTCGCACAGCTGCCTACCGGAGAGCACCCGGCGCGCCTTGCCGGTCCCGTCGTCCGGTTCTTCGGATTCGCCGTCGAAGCAGGTGGCGGGCGGGCGTTCGCCGGTCCCGGACGACGACGCCTCCCCGAGGCCCCACAACCCCACGCCGAGCGTCCCCACCAACGCCACTGCCGCGACGGCCTGCCCCCAGGCGCTCACGCTCTTCGCGGACGCGCCGATTTCGTCTGTCATGTCCCCCGCCTGCCCGATCCCCCCGATACGTGCCCGGGGACCCTAACCCGTGATCATCGGACCGGCAAGAAGGTTTCTCCCCCCGGTCGCGTCAGGACGGGGCGAGGACGCAGAACTCGTGGCCCTCCGGGTCGGTCAGGCATGTCCACGGGACGTCGCCCTGGCCGAGGTCGAGGTCGGTGGCGCCGAGTGCCCGCAGCCGGGCCACCTCCGCGCCCTTGTCGCCACCGGGGTACGGCAGCAGGTCGAGATGGACGCGGTCCGGCACGGTCTTCACTCCGGGCGTGCGCACGAACGCGAGACGAGGGCCGACATCCTTGGCGGAGCGCAGCACCGCATGATCGTCGGTCGCCTCGTGCAGGGTCCAGTCCATCGCCTCGCCCCAGAACCGGGCCATGGCCCGCGGATCCGCGCAGTCGACCACGATCCGGGCGATCGGCCCGGTGTCCCGGTGGATCTCCCGGGGCTCCCGTACACAGAACTCGTTGCCCTCGGGGTCGGCGAGGACCGTCCACGGCACGTCGCCCTGGCCGACGTGGGCCGGCGTCGCGCCGAGGGTCCGGAGGCGCGCGACCAACTCCGCCTGATGGGCCGCGGAGGCCGTGGCGAGATCGAGGTGCACGCGGTTCTTCGTCGCCGTCCCGGGTTCCGGGACGGCGACGACGTCGATGCCGACGGTGACCGGGTCCGGCCAGACGAGGCCGCCGGCGGGTCCGACGTAGGTGGTCGCGCCGGATCCCGTGTCGTACGCACTCCAGCCGAGCGCCTCCGCCCAGAACCGGCCGACCGCCGAGTGGTCGAGCGCCTTGATGTTCAGATGGGCAGGTCGAAGGGCCATGCCGGCGATCCTATGGGCCCGCTCCGCGACGCATCGCCGGATGCGGTGCCGAGGCGCCCCTCGGCCCTCCCGCCTCGGCCGATTGTGACTGAGCGCTTCAGGTGGCCCCATCGGCCATGTAGAGCGCTCAGCTCGCGACGCTCTGCCGGGGAAGCGTCCAGCGGCGCATCCATGTCCGGAAGGGGATCTTTGCGGAGGCTGCGGCCTGGGAGGGCGTACGGGGGCTGGCCTGCGACGCGGTTCGGGGCCCGGTGGGGCCGGGTGTTCTGGGGTTGGCCGTTCGCCCCCTACTGGGTCTTGCTCCGCGCCGGTCGGCACCGGCCTGGCAGTCGTCCAGACCGGCGGACGGGCCGACGTCACGCAGGGACGCCGAGCGGCGGGTGCTCGAGCACGCGGGGCTTGTACTCGACCAGCTGGATGCGGCCGTCGAAGGTGCGGTGCTCGATCATCTCGAGGGCAACGTCCGGATAGCCGTCGTAGATGCGTTCTTCGCCCGTGGCCCCGGTGATCACCGGGAACATCACGACCCGGAAGCGGTCGACGAGTCCGGCTCGTAGCAGGGACCGGCACAGGCTGAGGCTGCCGATCGTGCTGAGGAGCCCCGGGCCACTCGACTTCATGGCGCGGACCGCCTCGACAGCGTCGTCGCGGACGAGCGTGGAGTTGGCCCACGTCAGTGGCTCCTTGAGCGAGGAGGAGAACACCACCTTGGGCGCTTGCGTGAGCTCGTCGACGGACGCCTCTTCCTCGGGCCGGAACTCGTCTTGGCCAGGGGGGACCTCGCCTGCGGCGAAGCCCGACATCAGGCGGTAGGTGTTCGCTCCCATCAGGTAGGTGGCCTCGGGCTGCTCGCCGAGCCATGCGAGGTACTCCGGGCCCTCGAGGCCCCAGAATCCGGGCCATCCCTCTCCCGATGCATGGCCGTCGAGGGAGGTGATGAAGTCGACGAGAAGCTCCGACATGGCTGTGTCCTTTCGTGGGACGTCACGAGCTTGGACCGACCGGGAGCAACAGACTCATCGGCCGCGCTGTGGAGCAACGAGGAAACGGCCCGGGCGGCGGACGCCGGGGCGGATGTCAACCGAGGATCACCACAGTGGCCCCGAGCAGTGCCGGGCACGCCATCGCGGCGTGTGACCGAGCACCGCAGTTGGCCCCGCTGGACAACTCCGATGCACAATCACAGCCCGGTCGCCCTGAACAGGGAGTCCCAGAGGACCGCTTCCGGACACCGCCACCCAAGGCCTCCTGCAAAGCCGGCACTCCAGTTCGCCGCCCCGGCCGAGCAGACGGCCGACCATCTCGCCCGTCCTGCCGCCGCCCCGACACAGCAGACCCTTCGGGGGCTATCGGCCCCGCGGTGCACGCTGTATCGCATCGGCGACCCGGACACCGCGCCCGCCCGCGCACGCTGCCCGAACACAGTCGAGCTGCCACGGCAGAGCGCCCGCACGTCCGAGCGGGTCGAGCGCGTGCCGGCTCACTGGACCGAACACTCGTTCACCGACCGAGTACCCGCCTCTGGTCAGTCGTCGAGCGTCCGGTAGACGGTGGTCCAGAAGTCCTGGTGGAGTCGGGGGGTGTCCGCGGAGTCCATGGCCGTCTGCGTCAGCAGAATCCCGATGAGCCGTTCCGCCGGGTCGGCGTACGCTGTCGTGCCCAGGCCGCCGTCCCACCCGAACTGCCCCACGGACGCGAGGTCACGGCGATGGGTGCGCACCGCCATGCCGAAGCCGTAGCCGCCGTGCCGTCCGAAGAGGTCACCGAACTGGTCCTTCTCGACCTTCTGCTCCGGCGTCAGGTGGTCCATGGTCATCAGCTCGACCGAGGCGCGGGAGAGGACGCGCTCGCCTCCGTGGCTCCCCTTGTTCAGCAGCATCCGGTGGAACGCGTGGTAGTCGTCGACGGTGGAGACCAGACCGTCACCACCGGCCTCGAACACCGGCGGCCGGCTGTACTTACCACCGACGGCCTCGTCCCAGGTCGTGAGTTCGCCGGTCTCCGGGTCGTGGGCATAGCTGGTGGGAAGCCGGTGCATCCGGTCGGCGGGCACGTGAAACCCGGTGTCCACCATCCCCAGTGGCCCAAACAGCCGCTCGCGCAGGAACTCCCCGAAGGGCCGGCCCGCCACTCTCGAGACCAGGACCCCGAGCACGTCTGAGCCGACGTGGTACTGCCACCGTTCGCCGGGCTGGTACATCAGCGGAAGAGCGCCCAGCTGCTTGATCCACTCGTCCGGTCCGACCGTCGGCCAGTTCGCGGTCCCGTCACCGATGACGCCCCGCTCCCGGACGGCGACCTGGATCGGGTACGTGTCCGGCGGAGCCGGTACCAGACCGAAACCGAAGGTCAGGGTCAGCAGATCGCGCACGGTGATCGAGCGCCGGGCGGGCACGGTGTCGTCCAACGGGGCGTCGATCCGCGCCAGCACCCGCCGGTTCGCCAGCTCGGGCAGCCAGGTCTCGACCGGGTCGTCCAGTCGCAGTCGGCACTCCTCGACCAGGATCATCACCGCCGCGGCAGTGACCGGCTTGGTCAGTGAGGCCATGCGGAAGAGGGTGTCCCGACGCATCGGCGCACCACCCGGAGCCCCCGCAGTTCGCCGGTCACCGCGAGCAGCGCCGTCCGGCGATCCGCCCTCCGATCCACCGTGGAGTCCGGCGTCCGATCCGCCCCCCGAACGGCCAACCGACCGAGCATCCGATCGATGAGCCGCGTGCAGGGTGCCCAAGGCCTCGACGTGCACCTGGTCGCCCCTGCCGACCAGGGCGACCAGTCCGGGAACCGCCCCGGACTCGACGTAACCGGCAAGCACCTCGCGCATCCGGTGCAGCCCCGCCGGCGAAAGCCCACCGTCCGCGCCCCCACTCAGAGCCCAGTTCCCCCGCTCGTCCCAGCTCACGGTCTGTCTGGTGGCCTGTGACATGTCGCCCCCTTGTGTTCACTTTGATCGCCGGGTTGGTCGTCCGGCCTGCCCCTTCAGCATTTCGCCCGGCCGTCGGGGGAACAACGGGAGATCACGAAAGGCCGGATAACCTGCCGCTTATGGATCGTGGTGCGTCGTCACAGCGCCGAGGGGGACGGGGACGGGACGGGTGGAGCTGAGGGACATCGAGATCTTCCTGACGCTTGCGGAAGAACTTCATTTCGGCAGGACGGCCCAACGGCTGCACGTGTCGCAAGCGCGGGTCAGCCAGGCTCTCAAGAAGCAGGAACGAGGCGTCGGGGCGCGGTTGTTCGAGCGCACCAGCCGAAACGTGCGGCTGACCCCGCTGGGCGAGCAACTGCGCGAGGACCTGCTACCGGTCTACCGGGGGCTACAGGAGAGCGTGGAGCGGGCCAGGCTCGCCGCGCGGGGCACGACCGAGGTGCTACGCGTGGGCATGCTGCCCAGCAACGCCCACGATCTACGGCCCTACTGGGAGGCGTTCCGCGCCCGCCACCCGCAGTGGGCCCTGCGCATACGGCACAACCCGTTCATCGACGCGTTCGGCCCGCTGCGGCGGGGAGAGATCGACGTCCTGGTCGCCTGGCTGCCCGTGGAGGAGCCCGACCTCACGGTGGGGCCGGTCATCTACACCGAGCACGCGGTGGCACTCGTCGCCCACGACCACGAACTGGCCGTCCGGCCATCGGTCTCCCTGGAGGACTTCGGCGATTTCGGCATTTGGCAGGGCCCGGCCGGACCCGATTACTGGGCGGACGCCTTCACGCCCTTCCAAACCCCCAGCGGCCGCCCGATAGAACGCCACAGCCCGGTCATCAAGAGCCTGGACGACTTGTTCACCCAGGTCGCCGCCGGGGACGTCATCCACAACCTGGGCGCGCACGTCACCCGGTACCACGCCCGCCCCGACATCGTCTATCTGCCCATTCACGACTGGCCAGGCCTGCGCTGGGGCCTGGTCTGGCGCAGCGACACCGAGTTCGCCCCCGTCCGGGCACTTGCCCAGGTTGTGGGGGACTTGGGTACGGCGAGGCACTGAGAGTGAAACGTGGACCGCTCCCCGTCCGCGTGCCAGGTGTATCGACCCGCAGCGCTGTTCGCGCGTCACCGCTCTCGGCGGCACCCTGCACACCGGACCGTGACTCGACAGCGCCTGGGGCCCCGCTCCTCGAGCGCGTGCAGGACGTTCGTGACCCCGCCGTAGTCGATCTCGGTGCCGGGAGGCAGGACTTCACGGGCACGGGCACGGGATTCGCTGCGCGCGAGCGCCACGGGGGTCAGACCGCGGGCGGTCGCCGCGGCGGTGACCTCGGCCGGCAGGTCCGGCAGGTCCGGCAGCACCGGCAGCGCCAAGTCTCACACCGATGCCGCCCGGGAGATCACTTCGTTGCATAAAAGTGCAGTGATGCGTATAGTCATGCCATCGAGTACGGAGGAACCGATGGCACTACGTGCAGCAGTCGCGGGAGCGAGTGGATACGCGGGCGGGGAACTGCTCCGGCTGCTCCTCGCGCATCCCGGGGTCGAGATCGGGGCCCTGACGGCCAACGCGAACGCCGGCCAGCGCCTCGGGGCGTTGCAGCCCCATCTGCTGCCGCTCGCCGACCGGGTGCTCGCGACCACCACCGCCGATGTGCTCGCAGGGCATGACGTGGTGTTCCTCGCGCTGCCCCACGGCCGGTCCGCCGCGGTCGCCGAGCAGCTCGGCGACGACGTGCTGGTCGTCGACATGGGCGCCGACTTCCGGCTGCGCAGCGCCGCCGACTGGGAGAGGTTCTACGGTTCCGCGCACGCCGGGACCTGGCCGTACGGCCTCCCCGAACTGCCGGGTGCCCGCGCCGCGCTGGAGGGGTCCAGGCGCATCGCGGTGCCCGGCTGCTATCCCACGGCGGTCTCGCTCGCGCTGTTCCCCGCGTACGCGGGCGGACTCGCCGAGCCGGAGGCCGTGATCACCGCGGCCAGCGGCACCTCCGGTGCCGGCAGGGCGCTCAAGCCCCATCTGCTCGGCTCCGAGGTCATGGGCTCCATGAGCCCCTACGGCGTCGGCGGCGGCCACCGGCACACCCCGGAGATGATCCAGAACCTCAGCGCGGTGGCGGGGGAGCCCGTCACCGTGTCCTTCACGCCCACCCTCGCGCCCATGCCCCGGGGCATCCTCGCCACCTGCAGCGCCAAGGCCGTGCCGGGGACCACCGCCGAGGCCGTACGCGCCGCGTACGAGAAGGCGTACGCGGACGAGCCGTTCGTCCGGCTGCTCCCCGAGGGGCAGTGGCCGGCCACGGCGTCCGTGCAGGGTTCCAACGCCGTTCACGTCCAGGTCGCCCTCGACGGGACCGCCGGCCGCATCATCGCGATCAGCGCCATCGACAACCTGACCAAGGGCACGGCGGGCGGCGCGGTCCAGAGCATGAACATCGCCCTCGGTCTGGACCAGACCACGGGCCTTTCCACGATCGGAGTGGCACCTTGAGCGTCACCGCTGCACAGGGATTCACGGCGGCCGGCATCGCCGCCGGGATCAAGGAGAACGGCAACCCGGACCTGGCCCTCGTGGTCAACGAGGGACCCCGTCACGCCGCCGCCGGTGTCTTCACCTCCAACCGGGTCAAGGCCGCCCCCGTCCTCTGGTCCGAGCAGGTCCTCAAGGGCGGCGAGGTCTCCGCCGTCGTCCTCAACTCCGGCGGCGCCAACGCCTGTACCGGCCCCAAGGGCTTCCAGGACACCCACGCCACCGCCGAGAAGGCCGCCCAGGTCCTCGAAGGCCACAGCGCCGGCGAGATCGCCGTCGCCTCCACCGGTCTCATCGGTGTCCTGCTGCCCATGGACAAGCTCCTGCCCGGCATCGAGAAGGCGGCCGCCGAACTCAGCGCTCACGGCGGCGAGAAGGCCGCCATCGCCATCATGACCACCGACACCGTGCACAAGACGGCCGTCGTGACCCGGGGCGGCTGGACCGTCGGCGGCATGGCCAAGGGCGCGGGCATGCTGGCCCCCGGCCTCGCCACCATGCTCGTCGTCCTCACCACCGACGCCGACGTGGACGCCGCCGGCCTGGACAAGGCCCTGCGCGACGCCACCCGCGTCACCTTCGACCGGGTCGACTCCGACGGCTGCATGTCCACGAACGACACCGTGCTGCTCCTCGCCTCCGGCGCGTCCGGGATCACCCCCGGCCACGACGAGTTCACCGACGCCGTACGGGCCGTCTGCGACGACCTCGCCCGCCGGCTCATCGGCGACGCCGAGGGCGCCAGCAAGGACATCCGCATCGAGGTGGTCAACGCCGCGAGCGAGGACGACGCCGTCGAGGTGGGCCGCTCCATCGCCCGCAACAACCTCCTCAAGTGCGCCATCCACGGCGAGGACCCGAACTGGGGCCGTGTCCTGTCCGCCATCGGCACCACCGCGGCGGTCTTCGAGCCGGACCGGCTCAACGTCGCCATCAACGGCGTCTGGGTGTGCCGGAACGGTTCCGTCGGCGAGGACCGCGAGCTGGTCGACATGCGGTACCGGGAGGTGCGGATCACCGCCGACCTCGCCGCCGGGTCCGAGTCCGCCGTCATCTGGGCCAACGACCTCACCGCCGACTACGTCCACGAGAACAGCGCCTACTCCTCCTGACGAGCCCCTCCCGGGCGTCTTCCGGGAGATCCGGGCGGCCCCCGGGCATCTACCGGGCGTCTTCCGGGCGAGTCAGTGACGTGAGTTCCGAGCGAGTCCTGAGAGAGCCGGAGCCGATGAGCACCCGCAAGCACACCGCACTCCCCAAGGCACAGACGCTGATCGAGGCGCTGCCGTGGCTGACCCGCCACCACGGCAGGACGGTCGTCATCAAGTTCGGCGGCAACGCCATGGTCGACGAGGAGCTGAAGGCCGCCTTCGCCCAGGACGTCGTGTTCCTGCGGCACGCCGGCCTCAAGCCCGTGGTGGTCCACGGCGGCGGGCCGCAGATCAGCGCCCAGCTGGACCGGCACGGCCTGGTCAGCGAGTTCAAGGCCGGTCTGCGTGTGACGACCCCCGAGGCCATGGACGTCGTCCGCATGGTGCTCGCCGGGCAGGTGCAGCGCGAGCTGGTGGGGCTGCTCAACCAGCACGGCCCCCTGGCCGTCGGTCTCACCGGCGAGGACGCCCACACCATCACCGCCACGCAGCACCGGCCCACCATCGACGGCGAGCTCGTCGACATCGGCCGGGTCGGTGAGATCACCGAGATCGACACCGGCGCGATCAAGGCGCTCCTGGACGACGGGCGGATCCCCGTCGTCTCCTCCATCGCCCGCTCCGCCGACGACGGCCACGTCTACAACGTCAACGCGGACACCGCCGCGGCCGCGCTGGCCGCCGCGCTCGGCGCGGAGACGCTGATGGTCCTCACCGACGTCGAGGGCCTCTACGAGGACTGGCCCCGCAGCGACGAGGTGATCAGCCGGCTCACCGCCACCGAACTGGAGAAGCTGCTGCCCGAGCTCTCCAGCGGCATGGTCCCCAAGATGCAGGGCTGCCTCCACGCCGTGCGCAACGGCGTGAACACCGCGCGGGTCATCGACGGCCGCGTACAGCACTCCATCCTGCTGGAGATCTTCACCGACGAGGGCATCGGCACGATGGTCGTGCCAGACGGGACCGAAGGGGGACCGGCATGAGCGACACCACGGCCAACCAGCGGCTCTCCCAGCGCTGGCAGGGCTCGATGATGGACAACTACGGCACCCCGGCGCTCTCGCTCGTACGCGGTGAGGGCGCCAGGGTCTGGGACGCCGACGGCACCGAGTACCTGGACTTCGTCGGCGGCATCGCCGTCAACGCCCTCGGCCACGCCCATCCGGCCGTCGTCGAGGCCGTCACCCGCCAGATCGGCACGCTCGGCCATGTGTCGAACCTGTACGTCGCCGAACCGCCCCTCGCGCTCGCCGAGCGGCTGCTGCAGCTGTCGGGCCGCCCCGGCCGCGTCTTCTTCTGCAACTCCGGGGCCGAGGCCAACGAGGCCGCCTTCAAGATGGGCCGGCTGACGGGCCGTTCGCACATGGTCGCCACTCAGGGCGGTTTCCACGGCCGGACCATGGGCGCGCTCGCGCTCACCGGCCAGCCGGCCAAGCAGCAGCCCTTCCTGCCCCTGCCGGGCGAGGTCACGCATGTGCCGTACGGCGACGCCGACGCGCTGCGGGCCGCCGTCACCGAGGACACCGCCCTGGTCGTCATCGAGCCGGTGCAGGGCGAGAACGGCGTTGTCGTACCGCCGCCCGGCTATCTCCAGGCCGCACGGGAGATCACCCGCGCCACCGGGACGCTGCTCGTGCTCGACGAGGTGCAGACGGGCGTCGGCCGGACCGGCCACTGGTTCGAGTACCAGGCGCACGAGGGCGTGGACCCCGACGTCGTCACCCTCGCCAAGGGGCTCGGCGGCGGACTGCCGCTGGGGGCGGCCATCGCCTTCGGCCCGGCGGCCGAACTCCTCCGGCCCGGGCAGCACGGCACCACGTTCGGCGGCAACCCGGTCGCCTGCGCCGCCGGGCTGGCCGTCCTCGGCACCCTCGACGGCACGCTCGACGAGGTCAAGCGGACCGGGGAGAAGCTGAGGGACGGGATCGAATCCCTGGGGCACCCGCTGGTCTCCCACGTCCGCGGGGCGGGCCTGCTGCTGGGTATCGTGCTCACCGAGCCTCTCGCCGCCCAGGTGCAGCAGGTGGCTCAGGGTGCCGGACTCCTGGTCAACGCGCCCGCCCCCGACGTCGTACGGATCATGCCGCCGCTGATCATCGGCGACGCGGAGGTGGACGCCTTCCTCCGGGCGCTCCCGGGCATCCTCGACGAGGCACAAGGGGACGGACGATCCGGAGAATGAGACGACGATGACCGATGCCCAGGGCACCGAGAACGGGGCGTACCCCCAGGCGGAGTCCGGGGGAGGCCCGTCCGTGCCGCAGACCCGCACGGCCCGCCACCGCCGGATCGTGGACATTCTCAACCGGCAGCCGGTGCGCTCCCAGAGCCAGCTGGCGAAGCTGCTCGCGGACGACGGGCTGAGCGTCACCCAGGCGACCCTCAGCCGCGACCTCGACGAGCTCGGGGCGGTGAAGATCCGGAACACCGGTGGGGAACTCATCTACGCGGTGCCGAGCGAGGGCGGGTTCCGCACCCCGCAGGCACCGCTGGGGGAGTCCGCCAAGGAGGAGCGGATGCGCCGCCTCTCCGGCGAGCTGCTGATCTCCGCCGAGGCCTCGGCGAACCTGGTGGTCCTGCGGACGCCCCCGGGCGCGGCCCAGTTCCTCGCCTCGGCCATCGACCAGGCCGAACTCCACGCGATCCTCGGCACGATCGCGGGTGACGACACCCTGCTGCTGATCTCCCGCGACCCGGCGGGCGGCCAGGCACTCGCGGACCATCTGCTGCGTCTGGCGCAGAAGGACCGCTGACCGGGCCCGGCCGGCACGGTCGGACCGGGTACGGGCCGGGTACGGACGCGCACAGCGCGGCCGGGCCCGGTACGTTCGCCCACCGCGCGTTCGGACCGGGTGCCGTCCCGCCCGGTCCCGGACCGGAGGGGTGAGCGCGCCGGAGCCTCCTTGACGCAAGGCCCTCGCCGACGCACCACCGGCGGCCTCCACGACCGGGCCGGTACGACGCGACCCGTCCTGACTTCCCCCGTCCCCACGGCCGTTGGGAACCGGGACGGCGGCGGCGCGGGCGTCCGGGGGCGGGCGGCGTCCCGCGAACGCCGTTCCGCTTCCGCCGGGTGGGCGGCCGGGCGGGTGCACGTCCTGCGACCGCTGTTCCGGCGGTCCCGCCGGGGCGGATCGGGTCGCCAACGCGGCGCGACCGGCGGTTCCGCTTCCGCCGGGTGGGCGCCCGGGGGGTGAGCGCACGTCCGCGACCGCTGTTCCGGCGGTCCCGCCGGGGCGGATCGGGTTGCCAACGCGGCGCGACCGGCCGTCCCGCCAACACCGTTCCCCGCGCTCCCGCTGGGCGGGCGCGCCCGGTGACAAGTCCACGTCCCCCGACCGCCGTTCCGGCGCCCGAGGGACCCTCCTCAGGCCGCCCGGTCCTCCCCGTCGCCGTGCCGCGCCAGATGGCGGGCGAAACCGCTGGTCTGCCAGGTGGTGCCGTCCGCGGCGACGGCGAAGCCCTCCGTGCCGGGGAGCTGCTCCAGCCAGGCGCGTGCTCCCGGGCCCATGGCGTACGCGGCCGTCGCCCGTGCGTCCGCCTGGGTCAGCCCTCGGCTGACCACGGTCACGGACGCCAGGCCGTCGTCCGGTGCGCCGCCCGTCCGCGGGTCGATGATGTGGCAGCCCCGTTCCGCCGGGCCCGAGGTGGCGACGGAGAGCGTGTCGTGCGCCTCGACGACGGCCGCCAGCCCGCCGGGGTGCAGCGGGTCGGAGATGCCCACGCGCCACGGACCGCCGTACAGCTGGACGTCGCCGCCGCCGTTCAGGCAGACCGCGGCGGCGCCCGAAGAGGCCAGCATGTCCACCGCACGCTGCACGGCCCACCCCTTCACCAGGCCGGTGGGATCGAGTCCGCCGGCGTAGCGGGGGGTGAACCAGCCGTCGCTCAGGCGCTCCTCGGTCTCGCAGTGCGCGAAGACCTCGGCGACGTCCGGCTCGCAGTCGGCCGGGGTGAGTTCACCCCTGGCGAGCCTGCTGATCTGGCTGTCCGGGCGGTACGGCGAGAACACCTCGTCCACGTGGTGCAGTCCGGCCACCGCCGCGGCGAGTCCGGCGCGCACGCGCTCGCGGTCGGCCTCGCCGTCCAACCGGACGTCGAAGGAGAACACCGTGCCCATCACATGCTCGACATGGCGCATCCGCGCCTGCTCGCCGGTCACAGGCCCGCCTTGTCGAGGGCGCTCTGCAGGGAGCGGATGTAGCCCTCGCTGGTGTACGTGGCGCCGGAGACGGTGTCGATCCGGCCGTTCTGGGCGGCGACGGCGGCCTGGTTGAGCTTGGGTACGGCGTCGGCGGCGATCTTGCGGCTGTTGGCGTCGGAGCCGGGCGTCCTGACGGCCTCGGCGCCGGTGATCCGGCCGCCGCTGACGGTGACGCGCACCTGCACGTCGCCGTACTGCGTGCCCGCGACGTCCCCGAGCACCGACTCCGTCGCGCCGGCGCCCTGGCCCGCTTCGGCACCCGCATCGGATCCCGACCCGGATCCCGAGCCCGTGTCCGGCTTCTCGCCCGACCCGTTCCCGCCCGGGGCCTGGCCGCTCCCGGTGCCCGGCGCGGCACCCTGGCCCGTACCCGCCCCGGCGCCCGCCTTGTCGAGGGCGCTCTGGAGGGAGCGGATGTAGCCCTCGCTGGTGTACGTGGCGCCGGAGACGGTGTCGATCCGGCCGTTCTGGGCGGCGACGGCGGCCTGGTTGAGCTTGGGTACGGCGTCGGCGGCGATCTTGCGGCTGTTGGCGTCGGTGCTCGGCACCTTGACGGCCCGCGCGCCGGTGATCCGCCCGTCGCTCAGCGTGAGTTCGACCTGCACGGGCCCGAACTGCGTGTCGGCCTCGTCTCCCAGGACGGTCTCCCCGCCCGCGGGGACGGCGCCGCTGCCGGCGGGCGCCGAGGCCGCCGGCGGGGCGCCGCCTGCCTGCGACGATGCTCCCGCCACCGTGGTGCCCGGCTGCTTCAGGGTCAGGAGCAGCGCGACGGCCGACGTCGTGCCGGCCACCGCGATCATCATCCGGCGCAGTGGATGCTTCCTCTTCACGTACGGCCTCACATCTCGAACGACTCGTGATGGATACGACGCGACGGCACACCCGCCGCCCGCAGTGCGTTGTAGGACTCCTCGGCGAGCCCGGGCGGGCCGCAGAGGTACACGTCGTGCTCGTCGATGTCGGGGAACACTTCCTTCAGCCGCTCGGTGGTGATCTCCGGACGCGCCCCGTCCGGCCCGTTCACGGCGTACAGCAGTTTCGCCCGGCGCGTCTCGGCGATCTCCTGGAGCTCGGTCCACAGCGCCAGGTCCTCCGTCGAACCGGCCCGGTAGAGCAACGACAGGTCCCCGGGGCCACCGGGAAGCGTCTCGAACAGTGCCCGCAGCGGGGTGATACCGGCGCCTCCGGCGATCAAGAGCACCTTGTTCCGGCTGCGCCGGCCCGCGGTCATGGCCCCGTACGGCCCCTCGGCCCAGACCCGGGTCCCGGGCTCCAGCAGGCCGAGCGCCCTGCTGTGCTCGCCCGCGGCCTTGACGGTGATGCGCAGCAGATCGGGGCGGGGCGGGGCGGAGAGGGAGTACGGATTGGAGCTCCAGCGCAGGCCGTCGGCGAGGAACCGCCAGCGGAAGAACTGGCCCGCCTCCGCGCCGATCCGGTGCAGCCGCCGGCCCGTGATCAGTACGGACACCACGCCCGGGGCCTCGTCGACCACGGACTCCACCCGCATCCGGTGCCGGAGGTTGAGCCGTACCGGCGCCAGGATCCGGTACCACAGGAGCAGGGCGCCGACCGTTCCGTAGAGCACGTACCAGATCGTGCGGGCGGTCGCGCTGGCCACGAACTCCGAGCCGGTGGCGAGCTGGTGCCAGAACGTCAGGTAGACGGCGACGTAGGTCAGCAGGTGGAGGTAGTACCAGGTCTCGTAGCGCATCCGGCGGCGCACCGCGCCCGCCGAGACGAAGCCGACCACCAGCAGCAGCGCGGTGCCGATCGTCGCCTCGATCATCTCGGGGAAGTCGACCACGACGGTGACGGTCTGCTCGACGAGGCCGGTGCGGGCCTGGACGGAGTACCCCCAGACGGTGAGGACGACATGGGCGACGACGAGGCTGATCGCGTACCGGCCGCTCATGGCGTGCCAGCGCGTCGCCCGGTCGGAACCGACCCGCCGCTCCAGCGCCGGAACACGCGCCATCTGCAGCACCACGAGGGCGATCATGTAGCCGCCGAGCAGGCCCGTGATGCGGCCCCCGCCGATCAGCCATTCCGCGGTGTCCATGTGGACCACCGCGGTGTTGTCCCACCACAGCCAGAGGACGGCGGCGGCCCCGGCCCAGGTGGCGACCAGCAGCACCGTCGCCGGATTGCGGCGCGGCCGGATCGCCTGCATGGTCAGGCGTCTGGCGGCCCGACCGCTCTGAATCATCGTCACCGCTGCTCCTCGGTCATCCGTTTCGCTCAGGTGGATACGGAGACGAGGTCCGAGGAGTTCAATCGCCGGGCGGCCCGGTCGGAGCGACGCCCGGTGGGGAGTCCGCGAGGCGCCCGGCCCGACGCCCCGGCGGTGTTCAGCGGGGAGCGGGAACCGTGTCCGGTGCGGCCCGGTCGGTGCGCGCGGGCAGCGGCAGCGGGAGCGCCGGCAGCCCGTCCAGGCTCACTCCGACGTGCGGCTTCTTCTCGCAGTAGGCCGCGAACTCCTCGTCGGTCTTGCGCGCGAGGTACTCCGCGTGCTGCGTACGCTCCTCGCGGTAGTCCATGAACGGGACGGCGAATCCGCACGCGTCGCCGATCCGGGCGGCGCGGACGACGATCACCGCGCGGGCGCCGTCGCCGTCGGCGTCCCGGAAGCGCGTGAGGTAGCCGGCCCAGCGCGGGTCGTCGCGGAAGACCGCCTCGCCGTGCCCGTGCACCCGCAGCACCTTCGGCGGCCCGCTGAACGCGCACCACATGAGGGTGATGCGGCCGTTCTCCCGCAGGTGGGCGATGGTCTCGGCACCGCTGCCGCCGAAGTCCAGGTAGGCCAGGGTGAGTTCGTCGAGGACGACGAGGGTGCCCTTGCGGCCCTTGGGGGAGAGGTTGACATGCCCGTCGGCGGCGAGCGGCGCGGTGGCGGTGAAGAAGACCGGCTGCTCCTCGATGAACGCGCGGATACGGCCGTCTATGCGTGCGTACGTCTGACCCATGTCCGGATTATGGCCCGGACGCGCGAACGGCGGTGCTGTTCCGCGTTGTTGGCCAGGGGTTTTCCGGCCCCGCCCGGCACCGCGCCCCTCACCGGCCGCCCTGCAGCCCCCGTCTCCCCTTCCGTTCCCGCATCCCCGTCCGCCCGGGGCCCGTCGGGCAGTCCCGCCCGCCACCGGAGGCGCAGCAGCACGTACTCGCTGAAGAGCTGCCTGCAGCGGTCCAGCAGCGCGTCCACTTCGGCCGGGTCGTGGTCTCCTCCCACCGGCGGCTCCCACTGCCGGATCGCGGATTCCGCGAGGGCCCGGAGCGCGGGGTTCCGGTCGTCGAGCAGCGCCACGGCCGCCCGCAGTTCCGCGAGCCCGCCCCGGGCGCGCAGCAGACGGAATGCCGCCCGCCGGGCGTGGGCGGGCTGCCGGCGGTCGGTGAGCCGTCGCAGGAGCCGGTCCTCCGGCAGCAGGTCGGCCCACGGGAGGAGCGTGGTCGCGGCCTCCCGGACGACGGCGGGCGTGGGGTCGTCCAGCAGCGGCCGCAGCCGCTCCACGTCGGCCCTGCCGAGCAGGCGGAGCCCGGCGACGGCCCTGGCCCGTACCGACGGCATGAGATGGGTGGTCAGCGGCCACAGCAGCGCGGCGTCCGCGGGCTCGCCGGACTCCGCGAGCCCGAGGGGCGCCCAGTCCGGTATGCCCGGGTCGGCGGGGTCGGCGCACAGGGCGCGGTAGAGGGGGAGCGGTTCGACTCCGCCCTGCCGCAGCACATAGCGGGCGCAGGCCCGTACCAGCCCCGAGCGGTCGGTGAGGTACGGACGGGCCTCGCCGTGGCGCCCGGCCCGGCGCAGGGCCGTGACCCCGGCGGAGCGTGCGGCGGGATGCCGGGAGTGCAGCAGGGGGACGATCACGTCGTCGCCGGCGGGGTCGAGTGCGAGGGCGGCCTCGGCGCACAGGTTCTGCACGACGGTGTCGTCGTCGGCCGCGGCCGCTCGGGCCAGGCGGTGCACGGGCAGGAGCCCCCGCTCCATGGCCGGAGCGAAGGCGAGGCGACGCGTGCGGCGGTCCGGGGCGACCAGCAGGGGCTCGAGGGCGGCGGGCGGGCACGACCGCAGGAAGGAGACCAGGGTCTCGCGTGCGAAGCCGCCCCGCTCGCGGCGTGCCAGCCGCAACGTCAGCGCGGTGAGGGGTACCAGTTCCTCCGGCGCCGCCGCCTCCAGCAGGGCGGGGAGCAGCTCACGGGCCCGCGTCCGGACCGGCCCGGCCCAGTCCGCGGTCCGGATCACCAGCAGCGGCAGCAGCTCCGGGTCGCCGGCGACCTGCTCCAGAGCCGCTTCCCGGACTCTTCCGTCGCGGTGGCACAGCTCCAGGGCGGGCACGCGGGCGCGGTCCCGGGGCTGACGCGCGGGTGTGTGCGGTCGGACGACGCGGACCTCCGCGTCGAGCTCCAGCCAGGCGTCCGGGTTCGTCGACCCGAGCGCCTCGTGGAGCCCCTTCCCCTGCATCAGCCGCTCGACGGCCGCGTTCCCCCTGGGCGGCATGGAGGGGAGGCTACGCAGGGGGGTGATCGGCGGCCACCGGATTTCCCGCGCGTTGACAAAACATACGGAGCACTGCATAGTTATACCCATCACCGCATGCACCGTAAGGAGAAACCCGTGACCGAGCGCGTCGTACTCGCCTACTCGGGCGGTCTGGACACCTCCGTCGCCATCGGCTGGATCGCCGAGGAGACGGGCGCCGAGGTCATCGCCGTTGCCGTGGACGTCGGCCAGGGTGGCGAGGACCTGGACGTCATCCGCAAGCGCGCGCTCGCCTGCGGTGCCGTCGAGGCGGAGGTCGCGGACGCCAAGGACGAGTTCGCCGAGGAGTACTGCCTCCCGGCGATCAAGGCCAACGCCCTCTACATGGACCGCTACCCGCTGGTCTCCGCCCTCTCCCGGCCGACGATCGTCAAGCACCTCGTGGCCGCCGCGAAGAAGCACGGCGCCTCGATCGTGGCCCACGGCTGCACCGGCAAGGGCAACGACCAGGTGCGGTTCGAGGCCGGCATCGCCTCCCTCGCACCGGACCTGAAGTGCATCGCACCGGTCCGTGACTACGCGATGACCCGGGACAAGGCCATCGCGTTCTGCGAGGAGAAGCAGCTCCCGATCGCGACCACCAAGAAGTCGCCGTACTCCATCGACCAGAACGTCTTCGGGCGGGCCGTCGAGACCGGCTTCCTGGAGGACATCTGGAACGGCCCGATCGAGGACATCTACGAGTACACCTCCAACCCGGCCGAGGCCCGTGAGGCCGACGAGGTGATCATCTCCTTCAAGGAGGGCGTGCCGGTCGCCATCGACGGCAAGCCCGTCACCGTCCTCCAGGCGATCCAGCAGCTCAACGAGCGGGCCGGCGCCCAGGGCATCGGCCGGATCGACATGGTCGAGGACCGGCTCGTCGGCATCAAGTCCCGTGAGGTGTACGAGGCCCCGGGCGCGATCGCGCTGATCACCGCGCACCAGGAGCTCGAGAACGTCACCGTCGAGCGCGAGCTGGCCCGGTACAAGCGGCAGGTCGAGCAGCGCTGGGGCGAGCTCGTCTACGACGGTCTGTGGTTCTCCCCGCTCAAGCGGGCCCTGGACGGCTTCGTCGACGAGGCCAACCAGCACGTCACCGGCGACATCCGGATGACCCTGCACGGCGGCCGCGCCGTCGTCACCGGCCGGCGGTCGGAGCAGTCGCTGTACGACTTCAACCTCGCGACCTACGACACGGGCGACACGTTCGACCAGTCGAAGGCCCAGGGCTTCATCGACATCTTCGGACTCTCGTCGAAGATCGCCGCGAAGCGCGACCTCGCCTGATTACCTGGATGCACCACCGCCGCCTCCCCTCCCGCCCGCCGGGACCCGGACCTGCCAGGGCCCGGGGAGCAGGGGAGGCGGCCGCACATCCGAAGCCCGGCAATTCTTGAGGAGCAAGTGCTGTGAGCAGCAACAACGGTGACGTCCGGCTCTGGGGCGGCCGGTTCGCCGACGGTCCCGCGGAGGCGCTGGCGAAGCTGTCGGCGTCCGTCCACTTCGACTGGCGGCTCGCGCCGTACGACATCGCCGGCTCCCGCGCCCACGCCCGAGTGCTGCACAAGGCGGGCCTGCTCACCGCCGACGAGCTGGAGCGGATGCTCGCCGGGCTCGACCGGCTGGAGGCGGACGTCGCGGACGGCAGCTTCACCGGCACCATCGCCGACGAGGACGTCCACACCGCTCTGGAGCGCGGTCTCCTGGAGCGCCTCGGTCCCGACCTCGGCGGCAAGCTGCGCGCCGGCCGGTCCCGCAACGACCAGGTCGCCACGCTCTTCCGGATGTACCTGCGGGACCACGCACGGATCATCGGCGGACTCGTCGCAGAGCTCCAGGACGCCCTCGTCGGCCTCGCGGAGGCCCACCCGGACGTCGCCATGCCGGGCCGTACGCACCTCCAGCACGCCCAGCCCGTGCTCTTCGCCCACCACGTGCTCGCCCATGTCCAGTCGCTGTCCCGGGACGCCGAGCGGCTGCGCCAGTGGGACGAGCGGACCGCCGTCTCCCCGTACGGCTCCGGCGCGCTCGCCGGGTCCTCGCTCGGACTCGACCCCGAGGCGGTGGCACGGGACCTCGGCTTCGAGCACGGCAGCGCGGGGAACTCCATCGACGGCACGGCCTCGCGGGACTTCGCCGCCGAGTTCGCCTTCATCACCGCGATGATCGGTGTGAACCTCTCCCGGATCGCGGAGGAGGTCATCATCTGGAACACGAAGGAGTTCTCCTTCGTGACGCTCCACGACGCCTTCTCCACCGGCTCGTCGATCATGCCGCAGAAGAAGAACCCGGACATCGCCGAGCTGGCGCGTGGCAAGTCCGGCCGGCTGATCGGCAATCTGACCGGCCTGCTCGCCACGCTGAAGGCCCTGCCGCTCGCTTACAACCGCGACCTCCAGGAGGACAAGGAGCCGGTCTTCGACTCCTGCGACCAGCTGGAGGTGCTGCTGCCCGCCTTCACCGGGATGATGGCCACCCTGACCGTCAACCGCGAGCGGATGGAGGAGCTCGCACCCGCCGGCTTCTCGCTCGCCACGGACATCGCGGAGTGGCTGGTGAAGCAGGGCGTGCCGTTCCGTGTCGCGCACGAGGTCGCCGGCGAGTGCGTCAAGGAGTGCGAGGCGCACGGGATCGAGCTGGACCAGCTCACCGACGAGCAGTTCGCGAAGATCTCGCCGCACCTCACTCCCGAGGTCAGGACCGTGCTCGACGTCCCCGGCGCGCTCGCCTCCCGCAGCGGCCGCGGCGGTACGGCCCCGTCGGCCGTCGCCGTCCAGCTCGCCGAGGTCAAGGCGGACCTCGCCGCCCAGCACGCCTGGGCCACCGCCAAGCACTGACCGTCACGGCGGCAACGGCCCGACCGGAGCCACCGCACCACCACCCGTCACCGCGGCACCGCCACTCACTGCGCCGCCCGTCACAGCGCCGCCGCCCAGTCCGCGAGCGCGTCGAAGTCCGGCCGGATCAGTCCGATCCGGTGGTCGACGTGCAGCAGCAGGGCGGCGGCGAGGTGCTTCCGTTCGACGTACTCGCGGTCCAGATCCGTGATCTCGTCGTCGATCCAGGCGAACGGCCGCCCGGCCGCGTACTCCAGCACGTACTGCGTCTTCCAGAACGTCCCCCGCGGCGCGGCGCCGTGCATCACGGGCCAGTCGACGAACGGCAGTTCGGGCAGCCCCAGCTGCGGGCCCACCCAGGCGTTCGCCTCGCCCTTCCACGTCGTCGCCCAGACCAGTTCGTACCGTTCCCCGAGCGCGAGCAGCTCCTCGCCGTGGCCCGGGTTGAGCCAGACCCGCAGGGGCTTGTCGTGTGCCCAGCCGCGGGGCCGCATCCGGTGCGTCGTGTACCCCTCGGGCCGGCGCTGGGGCTTCCCGCCGTAGGGGTTGAGCGGGCCATCGATGTCGATCAGCAGCAGTGGCTTCATGCGCTCACTTTCCCTGCCCACCCCACGGTGAGGCATTGATTTACCGAATGAGACATTGACGTCTCATTCGGTGTATGGTTGTCTCATGGTCATGGATCGTGAACAGGTGCTGCGCGCCGCCGCCGCCCTCCTTGCCCGCAAGTCGACCGCGACGATGGACGAGGTCGCCCGCGCGGCGGGCATCGGGCGCGCCACGCTGCACCGGCACTTCGCCGGACGGGACGCGCTCGTCAAGGCGCTCGAGGCCTTCGGCATCGAGGAGTTCGAGGCGGCCGTCGGCCGTGCCGCGCTCGAGGAAGGCCCCGCCGGCGACGCGCTGCGCCGGCTGGTCGCCGAGATGGAGCCCGCCGCGGAGCTCCTCGCGTTCCTGGTCACCGAGAACCAGCTGTTCGAGGGCGACCGGATCGACGAGGGCTGGGCCCGGCTCGACGCACGCGTGGGCGCCCTGTTCCGCCGGGGCCAGGAGCAGGGCGAGTTCCGGATCGACCTGTCGCCCACCTGGCTCACCGAGGCCTTCTACGGCCTCGTCGGCACCTGCGCCTGGGCCGTCATGGACGGCCGGGTCGCCAAGAACGACTTCCAGTACATGATCGCCGAGCTGCTGCTCGGGGGAGCACGACGGAGTGTGGAGAAATGACCAGCAGTACCGTCCAGCGTACGAGCGGGACGGACGAGACCCTGTACCGCCCCGGACGCTGGCTCGCCCTGGCGGTGCTGGTCCTGGCCGTCCTGCTGGTGGCCGTGGACGCCACCGTACTCGGCCTGGCCACGCCCTTCCTCAGCGAGGACCTCAAGCCCACCGGCACCCAACTGCTGTGGATCGGTGACGTCTACTCGTTCGTCATCGCGGGCCTGCTCGTCTCCATGGGCAGCCTCGGCGACCGGATCGGCCGCAAGAAGCTGCTGCTGACCGGTGCCGTCGCCTTCGGTGCCGTGTCCGTGCTGAACGCCTACGCCACCACGCCCGAGACGATGATCCTCGCCCGGGCCCTGCTCGGCGTCGCCGGGGCCACGCTGATGCCCTCCACGCTGGCGCTGATCCGCAACATCTTCCACGACCCGCGGGAACGCAGCATCGCCATCGGCGTCTGGGGCGCCATGGCGTCGGCCGGCGCCGCCGTCGGACCGGTCGTCGGAGGCTTCCTGCTGGAGCACTTCTGGTGGGGCTCGGTCTTCCTCATCAACCTCCCCGTGATGGCCGTCCTCGTCCTCGTCGGCATCAGGCTGCTGCCCGAGTCGAAGAACCCCGTCGCCGGCCCCTGGGACCTGATCAGCGTCGCCCTGTCGCTGATCGGCGTGGTCGGCGTCGTCTACGCGATCAAGGAGACCGCGAGTCACGGTGTGGGCTGGGAGTCCGCCGCCGCCGCGCTCATCGGCGCCGCCGCGCTGTACGGATTCGTCCGCAGGCAGCTCACCCTGCCGTCGCCGCTTCTCGACATGCGGCTGTTCCGCCACCGCGGCTTCTCCGGTGCGGTGCTCGCCGACCTGCTGACCATCCTGGGACTCTCGGGACTCGTCTTCTTCCTCTCCCAGTTCCTCCAACTGGTCCAGGAGCGGCCGCCGCTGGAGGCCGGGCTCGCCGAACTGCCCGCCGCGATCGGCGCGGTGGCGACCGGACTCGTCGCCGGGCGTTTCGCCCGCCGGTTCTCCGTCCGGTCCGTCGTGGCCGGAGGACTCGCCGCCGTGGGTGCCGCACTCGCCGTACTGACCGTCATCGGCAGCTCCACGGGCTACCCGCTGCTCGGCGCGGCCCTGCTCGTCGTCGGCGTCGGCGCCGGCTTCTCCTTCACCGTCACGGCCGACGTCATCCTGTCCAGCGTGCCGAAGGAGCAGGCCGGATCGGCCTCGGCCGTGTCCGAGACGGCGTACGAACTCGGCGCGGCGCTCGGCATCGCGCTGCTCGGCTCGATCGTCACCGGTGTGTACCGGGACTTCGGTACCCCGGCCGGGGTGCCCGCGGACGTGGCCTCCGCCGCCCGTGAGTCGCTCGGCGGGGCCGTGGAGGCCGCGGCCGCACTGCCGGCGCACCAGCAGGCGGAACTGGTCGGTGCGGCGCAGGAGGCGTTCGTCGAGGGGCTGCGGCTCGCGGCGGGGGTGGGCGCCGCGGTGCTGCTCGCCACCGCCGTGGCCGCGTGGTTCCTCATGCGCGGCCAGAAGCTGGCGGACGGCGTCGAGCACTGACGCGCGACACGGCCCCGACACCGACGCACGACACGGCCCCCGCCGCCTCGATCGATCGGGCGACGGGGGCCGTACTCCGTGCGGGACCCGCCGGCCCGGGTCCGGATCCCGGGGTGCCGGCCCCGGGGGCGGCCTCAGGCGGCCTTCGCCTTCGTGGCGTACATGTCCACGTACTCCTGGCCGGACAGCCGCATCACCTCGGTCATCACCGAGTCCGTCACCGCCCGCAGCACATAGCGGTCGCGGTCCATGCCCTCGTAGCGCGAGAACTCCATCGGCTTGCCGAAGCGGACCGTCACCCGGCCGGGACGCGGCAGGCCGGCGCCGCCCGGCTGGAGCTTGTCGGTGCCGATCATGGCGAACGGGACCACGGGCGCGCCCGTCATCAGGGTGAGCCGCGCGATGCCCGTACGGCCGCGGTACAGACGGCCGTCGGGGGAGCGGGTGCCCTCCGGGTAGATGCCGAAGACCTTGCCCTCCTCCAGCACCCGGCGGCCCGTCATCAGCGCCGCCACACCGCCGTTCGCCCCGTCCCGGTCGACGGGGATCATGCCGACGCCGGTGAAGAACCAGGCCATCAGCCGGCCCTTGAGCCCCTTGCCGGTGACGTACTCGTCCTTGCCGATGAAGTAGACCGGGCGGTCGCAGACGATCGGCAGCACCATCGAGTCGATGAAGGTCAGGTGGTTGCCGGCGAGGATGACCGGGCCGTCCCCGGGGATGTTCTCCGCGCCTTCCACCCGCGGGCGGAACATCAGGCGCAGGATCGGTCCGAGCACTGCCTTGATGAGCGACAAGCGGGACAACGGGTCCTCCGGTGTCAGGGGCGGAACGGCGGGTACGGCCGGCGAAGTCTCTGCAGGTGAGGACGATACTCGCGGGTGCCGCCCGACCGCACATTGGGTTCACCGAGCAGATACACAGTGTTGACCTGAGTTTGGGGCGTGTTTGCCCCGGGTCTCCCGCACGTAACGCGCCCGCGCCTAGCCTGTGCGCCGCGCGGGCCCGCCGAACGGGTGCGGGACATCACCAGGCAACAGAGGAGCGTTCATGACACACGGTGCGGAAAGTACCCCCGGGCGGCGGACCCTTCTGGGGGCGGCCGTGCTCGGATCGGCGGCGCTCGGGATGGCCGCCGCGCCCGGCGCGCACGCCGAGGAGCGCGCCGCCGGGACCGACCGGGCTCCCGGGGAGCGGCACGGCGGCCACGGCTCCGGCTACCGCTCGCTGCCCGTGCCCACCGTCATCGCCCACCGCGGGGCGAGCGGCTACCGGCCCGAGCACACCATCGGGTCCTACCAGCTGGCCCTGGACATGGGCGCGCACGTCGTCGAGCAGGACCTGGTCCCCACCAAGGACGGGCACCTGGTCTGCCGCCACGAGAACGACATCACCGGCACCACCGACGTCGCCTCCCGTCCCGAGTTCGCCTCCCGCCGGACGACCAAGTCCGTCGACGGCACCGGTATCACGGGCTGGTTCACCGAGGACTTCACCCTGGCCGAGCTGAAGACGCTGCGCGCCAAGGAGCGGATACCGGCGACCCGCCAGGAGAACACCGTCTACGACGGCCGCTGGACGATCCCGACCTTCGAGGAGGTGCTGCGCTGGGCCGACGAGGAGGGCCGCCGCCGTGGCCGGCCGGTCTGGCTGCACGTCGAGACCAAGCACCCCACCTACTTCCGCGGCATCGGCCTCGGCCTGGAGGAGCGCCTGGCGAAGCTGCTGCGCCGCCACGGCCGGCACCGTGCGCACTCGCCCGTCTTCCTCCAGTCCTTCGAGCCGAGCAGCATCCAGCGGCTCGCGAGGCTGGTGGACTCGCCGCGCGTCGTGCTGCTCTCCGGGGCGAACACCCGCCCCTGGGACTTCGTCGAGGCCGGAGACCCGCGCACGGTCGCGGACCTCGTCACGCCGCAGGGCCTGGAGTGGATCGCCTCGTACGCCCAGGGCATCGGCCCCACCCTCGACCTCGTCGTGCCGAGGGACGCGAGCGGCAGGCTGGGCACGCCCACCACGCTCGTCCGCGACGCCCATGCCCGGGGTCTGATCCTCCACCCGTACACGATGCGGAACGAGAACTCCTTCCTGCCCGCCGACTTCCGCCGCGGCACGGACCCGAACGCCTACGGGGACGTCTTCGGCGCCTTCAAGGTGTACTTCGAGCAGGGCATCGACGGGATCTTCACCGACAACCCGGACACGGGCCTGCTGGCCCGCGCCGACTTCGTCGACGGCTGACGGCTGACGGCTGACGGTCCGTCGTACGCGCAGCGGCCGGGCACCGACCACCGTCGCCCGGCCGCTGCGCGTCAGCCGCCGAACGGCCGTCATACGGTCGGGTGAGAGCGTGCCGCGACGGAAACCGCAGCTCGCGGTGGGGCGTCCCGCACGGCATGACACCGTGTGAAGAGGACTCCGCCGCAGCCTCCGCCGCCCTGCGCAGTGCCGTGGTGCCCCGGCCCGCGACCGTCGTCCGGAGCGGTCCCGGGCCGGGGCCCGCCCGGAACGCCGCCGGGGCCCGCACCGCGCCCGCGCCACCCGGCGCCGCCGGTGCGCTCGTGCGCGATCTGCGGCCGCTCGTCGCGGCGGAGGCGAGCGCCGAGGCGCACGGCGAGGCCCTGGACTCAGGGGACCTCGAACAGTCCGTCTGGCTACGGCTCCTCGAACGGCTCGACGCGGAGGGCCCGCCGGCCGACGCCGCGGGCTGGGTCGCGGGGGCCGTACGGGACGAGGCGCGCCGCGCCCGGCGCCGCGCCCGGCGTGAACGCCCCTACGCCGCCGAACCCGCCGCGGGACCCGCCGCCTGCCCGGAACGGGCCGCGCTCGTCGCGGAACGGCGCCGCGCCCTGAGGGCCGCGGTCGCCCGCGCACCGGGCCGCTGCCGCCGGCTCCTGACTGCGATGCTGGCCCCGGAAGACCCCACATACCGCGAAATCGCAGGAGAGTTGGGAATCTCACAAGGAAGTCTGGGGCCGATGCGTTCCCGCTGCCTGGGATGTTTGCGCAGAATGCTCGCGACAGAGGTTGCGGCTCCTGAACTCCGGGGAATGGAGCGGTAGACAACCCGGGCAGCAGGTGAGCGGGAGGCATGCACACATGGGCACGAGCGTGACCATCTCAGCGGCGACGGCCGAGGACGCCGAACAGATCCTCAAGCTGCAGTACCTGTGCTACCAGAGCGAGGCCGAGCTTTACGGCGACTACCGCATGGAACCGCTCACCCAGTCCCTCGAAGACCTGCGGGACGAGCTCGGCCGCGGGCACGCCCTGGTGGCACGCCTCGGCGACGAGGTGATCGCGTCCGTGCGCGGCGAGGTCGACGGCGAGGGGACCGCCACCCTCGGCAAGCTCATCGTCCACCCCCGGATGCAGCGCCACGGTCTCGGCGGCCGGCTGCTCGACGCCATCGAGGCGCACTTCGCGGGCGAGCCCGCTGCCCGCCGCTTCCAGCTCCTCACCGGCCACCGCAGCGAGCGGAATCTGCGTCTGTACCGCAGCCACGGCTACGCGCCCGTGTCCACCCGGGTCATGAACCCGAAGCTCACGCTCGTCACGATGGAGAAGGACGCGGCGGCGGCGGTGCCTTCGGCCCGGACCGCGGGGAGCTTCGTCACCAGCGCCTAGGTGTGCTGTCCCGGGACGTTGGTGACACGCGTGCTGGGTGCTTGAACAGGTGAGGGCCTTCTGGGTTCGGTGTGGATTGCGACATCTACCGCCGACCGCCAGGAGGCCCTCGTGTCCCACCGTAATGCCCCGCTGACGCCGACCGGCAGGCTGCGTCTGGCCCGGTGTGTCGTGGACGACGGCTGGCCGTTGCGGCGGGCCGCGGAACGCTTCCAGGTCAGCCACACCACCGCCGCCCGGTGGGCGGGCCGCTACCGGCAGTTGGGCGAGGCCGGAATGCAGGACCGTTCCAGCCGCCCGCACCACCAGCCCCGCCGCACTCCGGCCGCCGTCGAGGCACAAGTTCTGCGGCTGCGGCGCGAGCACCGCATCGGCGGCCACCCACCAGCCAGCCGCGTCACCAACCTGTCCGGTCAGCACACCTAGGGGGTGTGGCGGAAGCAGCTCCGTCCGCCCGCAGGGCGGGGTCTGCGGCGTCCGGTGCGTGCGATCGCACGGCGGAAAATCGTCCTCGTACTGGACGTACTCGGATGACTCCGACAACGGGGCGAGCGTGCGTGCCAGGCGTCGGAGACGCCCTGGCCCGGAGCCGGTACGGAGTGCCGGCGCGGGGCCCGGTTTCAGCGCCGGGCCCCGCGCAGCCAGAGCATCCCGGTCACGGGCAGCAGCACCGGGATGAAGAGGTACCCCATGCCGTAGTCGGACCAGACCGTGGCGTCCGGGAACGCCGAGGGATCCGCCAGCGTCCAGGTGCCCACGGTCAGCACGCCCACCAGCTCCGCGGCGCAGCACACCAGGGCCGCCCTGCGCGCCGTCTCGCCGCCGCGGAACAGGGTGTACGTGATGAACGCGTACACCACGGCGGCCATCGCGGAGAGTGCGTACGCCAGCGGGGCGCGGTCGTACTCCGTGGCGATCTGGTACACCGAACGCGACACGGCGCCCACCGACATCACCCCGTACAGCCACACCAGCAGCAACCCGGGCCCCTTGACCAGCCTCGTCGCCCGCGCCTCGCGGACCCCGTCCTCGGCGGTGCGACCCGTCACCCGGCTCTTCCCGGCCATCTCAGCCTCCCCAGATGTCGTGGAGCCGGACCTCCAGCACCGCGAGCACGACCGCCCCGGCCGCGACCGTCGCCGAACCCCAGCGGGTCCGCTCGGCCAGCGACAGGAACCCGGCAGCGGGAACGGCGGCGAACGCCCCGATCAGATAGGCGATGAAGATCGTCGCGCCCTCGTCGGCCTTCTCGCCCCTCGCCAGCTGCACCACCCCGATCACCAGCTGGACCAGGGCCAGCAGCGTGACCACGGCCATGCCGATGAAGTGCCAGTCCTTGGTGGGCTGGTCCCGGAACGCGGCGAGACCGCACCAGGCGGCGAGGGCGAGAGCGGCCACGGACACCGCGACCGTCAGGGCGTCGAGCATGGGTGAGAGCGTATTACGGGCCAAAAGGGCCCCTGCGCGCGGCCCCGGCGGGACCCGTCCGCGAGGGCCGGTGGCCGCCGGGGCCCGCGCTCGGGCGCTCAGGGTCGGGAGTCATGCGATCCGGAACCATGAAGATCCACGCCGAGGCCCTGCTGTTCGACGACGACGGGACGCTCGTCTCGTCGCCGGAGTCGGTCCACCGGTGCTGGACCCGACGGGCGGGGGAGTACGGGATCGCGGCAGAGGACTTCGCCCGCGTCGAACTGCACGGCCGGCCCGCCACCGAGATCGCCGCGGACCTGCTGCCCGCGGCCGTCGTACCGGAGGCCGTGGCGCGGATCGAGGAACTCGAGGTCGAGGACGTCGCCGGGGGCGTCGTCCTGCCGCCCGGCACTGCCGCCCTGCTGGGGTCCCTGCCCGCAGAGCGATGGGCCGTCGTCACCTCCCGCGACCCGGCGGCTCGCCGAGGCCCGGCTCGCGGAGGTCGGCGTCCGGCCCAAGACCCTGATGGCCGCCGACGACATCACCAGGGGCATGGACCCCGAGCCGTTCCTGCTCGCCGCCCGCACCCTCGGCGTCGACCCGGCCCGCTGCGTCGTCTTCGAGGACGCGCCCGCGGGGCCGGCCGCGGGCCGCGCCGCCGGGACGACCACCGTGGCGTCGACCACAGCCCACGCCGCCTCCGAGCTGGTGGCCGACATCGTCGTGCCCGACCTCTCGGCCGTGTCCGCGCAGGCCACGGCCCACGGCGTCGCGTTCACCGCCACCGCCTGACGTCCGGATTTCGGACCCATTGATTCCGCTATTCGGACAGTCGTGATCCGCTCCCGGGGCGGTCTGTTTTACTTGCCGCATGACCACGACGAGCAGCCGCACCCTTGCGACCGAGGCGATCACGACGCCCGGTGCTCGTTGTATGTGTCGAATGTGCGCCTTCTGAGGGCCCCTGCCTGAGCCTCGCGCCCCGAAGCGAGACCCCGACAGCCATGCCGTGTCCGCCGTGAGGCGACGGACCGCGCCTGCCCCGCGCACACGTTGCCGAACGGCCACCCGTGCTGCGCCGACTGTCCCCAAGACGACATGCCCCGTGCCCGGCGAGGGAACCCCGCGCCGTGCACTCGACAGTGACGGAAACCCCTGTGATCACCACTACGGGCCTCACGAAGGTCTATCAGTCGCGAGGCCGCGACATCACCGCTCTGGACGGCGTCGACCTGCACGTCCGCGAGGGTGAGGTCTTCGGCGTCATCGGCCGCAGCGGAGCCGGTAAGTCCTCCCTCATCCGCTGCGTGAACCTGCTGGAGCGCCCCACCTCCGGCAGCGTCGTCGTCGACGGCACCGACCTCACCGCCCTCGCCGGACGCGGCAACCGCGCCGGGAAGGAACTCCGCCGGGCGCGCAGCCGCATCGGCATGGTCTTCCAGCACTTCAACCTGCTGTCCTCGCGCAGCGTGCAGGACAACATCGAGCTGCCGCTGGAGATCCTCGGCGTCACCGGAGCCGAACGCTCGCGCCGCGCTCTCGAACTCCTCGACCTCGTGGGCCTCGCCGACAAGGCCAAGGCCTACCCCGGACAGCTCTCCGGCGGTCAGAAGCAGCGCGTCGGCATCGCCCGCGCACTCGCCGGCAACCCCAAGGTGCTGCTCTCCGACGAGGCCACCAGCGCCCTCGACCCCGAGACCACCCGGTCCATCCTCCAGCTGCTGCGCGACCTCAACCGGCAGCTCGGACTGACCGTGCTGCTCATCACGCACGAGATGGACGTCGTCAAGACCGTCTGCGACTCGGCCGCCCTGATGCGGCAGGGCCGGATCGTCGAGTCCGGCACGGTCGGCGAACTGCTCGCCACGCCCGGCTCCGAACTGGCCCGCGAGCTGTTCCCCGTCACGGGGGACGCCTCGGGCCCGGACCGCACGGTCGTGGACGTCACCTTCCACGGCGAGGCCGCCACGCAGCCGGTGATCTCCCAGCTGTCCCGCACCTACAACATCGACATATCGATCCTCGGTGCCGCGATGGACACCGTCGGCGGCAGGCAGATCGGCCGGATGCGCATCGAACTGCCCGGCCGTTACGAGGACAACGTCGTACCCGTCGGCTTCCTGCGCGAACAGGGCCTGCAGGTCGACGTCGTGGACGACGACGCGCCGGCCGCGGTGCCCGCGCAGAACACCGGGGCCCAGGGCGCCGCACTGGTGAAGGAGACCGTCAAGTGACGTGGTCGGAGATGCAGCCCCTGCTGACCCAGGGCACCCTGGACACCCTCTACATGGTCCTGTGGTCCACCCTGGTCACCGCGCTCGGCGGACTGCCCCTCGGCATCCTCCTCGTCCTCACCGACAAGGGCGGGCTGCTGCAGAACACCCCCGTGAACAAGGCCGTCGGCGTGGTCGTGAACATCGGCCGCTCGCTGCCGTTCATCATCCTGCTGATCGCGCTGATCCCCTTCACCACGGCCGTGGTCGGCACCTTCATCGGCCCCACGGCCATGATCGTGCCGCTGGCCGTCGGCGCCATCCCGTTCTTCGCGCGACTCGTCGAGACGGCGATCCGCGAGGTCGACCACGGACTCGTCGAAGCCGTCCAGTCCATGGGCGGATCCATCCCGACGATCATCCGCAAGGTGCTGCTCCCGCAGGCCCTGCCCTCGATCGTCGCCGCCGTCACCACCACCGTGATCGTGCTCATCGGCTACTCGGCCATGGCCGGCGCGGTCGGCGGGGAGGGCCTCGGCTCCAAGGCCGTCACCTACGGCTTCCAGCGGTTCGAGACCGAGTTCATGCTCGTCACCGTCGTCGTCCTGGTCGCCATCGTCACGGCCGTACAGCTGATCGGCGACGGGATCGTACGGCTGCTGTCGCGCCGCGGCCGCACCGCCTGACCACCACTGGCACCACTCCGGTGCCGGCGCTTCGCCCCGGCACCTCCGGCGAGCCCGCACTCCTTGTCCGGGCGTCATCACCGCAACACCAGAAAGAGGCACTCTTCGTGCGCAACTCCCGCAAGAACATCAAGCTCACCGCGGCCGCCGCCGCCACCGCCGCCCTCGCCCTGGGCCTCACCGCCTGCGGCACCTCCTCCGACCCGGCCGCGGCCGGATCCGGCGACAAGGCCGCGGCGTTCGAGCCGCTCGTCGTCGCGGCGTCCCCGACCCCGCACGCCGACATCCTCGACTTCGTCAAGAAGAACCTCGCCGACAAGGCCGGTCTCGAGCTGGAGGTCAAGGAGTTCACGGACTACGTCCTGCCGAACACCGCCACCCAGTCCGGCCAGGTCGACGCCAACTTCTTCCAGCACAAGCCGTACCTGGACGACTTCAACAAGAAGAACGGCACCACCATCGTCCCGGTGGTCAACGTCCACCTGGAGCCGCTCGGCCTGTACTCGAACAAGGTCACGTCGGTCGAGGACATCAAGCCCGGTCAGACCGTCGCCGTCCCCAACGACACCACCAACGAGGGCCGCGCGCTCCAGCTCCTCGCCGAGCACGGCCTGATCACGCTCAAGCCGGGTGTCGGCACCAGCGCCAAGCTGTCCGACATCACCGACAAGAAGGGCCTGGAGTTCAAGGAGCTGGAGGCCGCGACCGTGCCCCGCGCCCTGAACGACGTGGACGCCGCCGTCATCAACGGCAACTACGCGATCGAGGCCGACCTCAAGCCCGCCGAGGACGCCCTCGTCCTGGAGAAGGCGGAGGGCAACCCCTACGCCAACTTCCTCGCCGTCAAGAAGGGCAACGAGAAGGACGCGCGCGTCGGGAAGCTCGCGAAGCTCCTCAACTCCCCCGAGGTGAAGAAGTACATCGAGGACACCTACACCGGCTCGGTCGTCCCGGCGTTCGGCGCTCCCGCCAAGTGACGCCGCCCGTACGGGCCTTGAGGCCATACCGCTGAACGCAGGCCCCGCGCACCCCGGTGGTGCGCGGGGCCTGCGGCGTATCGTGGGCCGTCCCGACCCGGCCATGCACATCGCCGACCCGATGCTGCATGCTGTGGCTTTACGGCCCTTACGACGGTCTTCGGCATGGAGCTGCGCATGACTACCACCTTTCCGGACATCTCCATCAGCACCGAGCGGTTGGTGCTGCGCGCGCTCGAACCCGCCGACGCCCCCGCACTCGCCGAGATGATGAACGACGAGCAGGTCGCCGCGTGGACGGCCGTGCCCCAGCCGTACACCGAGGCCGCCGCCCACGACTGGATCACCGACCACGCCCCCACCGAACGCGCCGCCGGCCGGGGCATCGACCTCGCCGTCACCGAGTTCCTCACCCAGCGCCTGGTCGGTGTGATCAGGCTGAGCAGGACCGACTGGCGGGTGCGCTCCACCGAGATGTCGTACATCGTCGCCCCCTGGGCCCGCGGCGAGGGCTACGCCTCCGAGGCGGCCCTCGCCACCGCCCAGTGGCTCTTCCGCGACCAGCGGTTCGAGCGCCTCGAACTGCGCACCGCCGCCGACAACACCGCCTCCCAGCAGGTCGCGCAGAAGATCGGCTGCATCAGCGAGGGCGTCCTGCGCGGCGCCTGCATAGCCCGCACCCGCGTCGAGGGCGGGGGCTGGGCGGATCTGCGCACCGACTTCATCGTCTGGAGCCTGCTCCCCGAGGACCTCGAAGGCGTCGCCGACCAGATGGCCGAGGCGGGCGGGTTCGGCGCCTACACCGACTGGAACTGACCCGCCCGAACCGGACGCGTCACCCGCCGGCGCCGCGGTCCGGGACGGACCACCGCACCGGACCCCGTGGAGACCGGACGGTGAGCCCACCGCATCCGGCCGGACGGACCCGGGAACGACGGGCCGGACCGGCGATCGATGTGCCAGGAGAGGGGACGGCCCCCCACCCGTGCCGGGGCGGACCGGGGAACGAACCCCCCCCGCAGTCGGGCCGGGCGGGCCCCGCGAGCCGGGCGGCGCCAGCGCCCGTCACCCGCACGAGGTACCCTCGGCCCTGCCTGCCCCGCACCCCCTGTGGGCACGGTCCTCACCTGCGACGACACCAGGAGAACGACGACGATGGCCGACCGGGTCACGGTGATCGGCTGGGACGGCTCGCCGCTGACCGCGGCCGCCAGGTCCGCCCTGTCCGCCGCCACGCTCGTCGCCGGGGCCGCCCACCACCTGGCGCTTCCCGAAGTGCCGCCGGGCGCCGAACGCATCCGCCTCGGCAGCGTCGACCTCGCCGCCCGCAGGATCGCGGGCCACCGCGGCAGCCCCGTCGTCCTCGCCGACGGCGACCCCGGCTTCTTCGGCGTCGTCCGCACCCTGCGCGCACCGCAGCACGGCCTCGAGGTGGAGGTCGTCCCCGCGGTCTCCTCCGTCGCCGCCGCCTTCGCCCGGGCCGGGATGCCCTGGGACGACGCCCAGACCGTCGTCGCCCACAGCCGCACGCTGCGCCGCGCCGTGAACGTCTGCCGTGCCCATCCCAAGGTCGCCGTCCTCACCTCCCCGGGCGCCGGACCGGCCGAACTCGCCCTGCTGCTCGACGGAGTCCACCGCACCTTCGTGATCTGCGAGGAACTCGGCACCGAGCGCGAGCAGGTCACCGTGCTGACCTCGGACAAGGTCGCCGACCACAGCTGGCGCGACCCCAACGTGGTCATCGTGGTCGGCGGCGCCGCCAGTACCCAGGGCGGTGCCGGCTGGGTGGCGGGCCGGGAGCCCGGCTACCCCGCCCAGGTGCGCGGCTGGGCCCTGCCGGGCGACGAGGGCCGGCCGGCCGCCGAGAGCGAGTCGCCGCAGCTGCGCGCCGCCCAACTCGCCCGGCTCGGACCGCGCCTCGGCGACCTCGTGTGGGACATCGGCTGCGGCAGCGGGGAGCTCGCCGCGGACGCGGCCCGCTTCGGCGCCGCCGTCATCGCCGTCGACGACGACCCCGCCGCCTGCATCCGGGCGGACGCCGCCGCCCGCCGCCACGGCGTCCTCCTGCAGACCGTCCGCGGCCGGGCGCCGCACGTCCTGGAACGGCTTCCCGAACCCGACGTCGTGCGCATCGGCGGGGGCGGCGTCCCCGTCGTCACCGCCTGCGCCGACCGAAGGCCCGAGCGCATCGTCACCCACGCCTCCACGAGGGACGAGGCCGAGGCGATCGGCGCGGCGCTCACGGAGGGCGGCTACGCCGTCGAGTGCGCCCTGCTCCAGTCCGTCGAACTCGATCCGGGCGACTGGTCGGAACGCGAGCGGTCGGTCGTCTTCCTGATCGCCGGCCACCGTCGGGAACAGCCCTCCTGACCCCGTTCCGGCCGGCCCCGGCCCGCCCCCTGAACCGGGCACCGAACCGTGGCGCGGTAGGCTGGCCGATCGTTGTACCGCAGCCGGTCGTTGGTCGATTCGCTCGTCAATATCCGGAAAAGGGGATGATTTTGACCCCCGCTGTGGTACGGCGCGACCGGGGGACGCGCAACGTGGCGCAGTCCACACCAAACCGTGGCGGATCCTGCTGCCGCGGACGCGAACGCCCACGACAATGCTTGTGTCTGCGGGCTTTCGTGCCGCGTGGGGCACACGCTCGTTCTTGTAGTGACGGGCACGGGTGTGTGCCGCGATCGGGCGCCCCGGGCGAAGGTCTGAAGGAGCACAACCGATGGGCGAGGGGTACGCATGACTGACACCGGCCAGGTCCCGGGCGAGGGACTGCCGGAGAACGCAGGCATGGTGGAGCAGCCGGGCGTCCCCGCTCCCGGCGCGTACACCTACCTCGACCACTCCGGCAGTGTCCCTGAAGCCGTCACCGAGGACGACGACCTCCTCCTGATGCCGGGCGCGCAGGGGGCGTGGAGCGACCCGCAGGCCGCTGCTGCCCCGCCCACCGCGTCCGAGCCGGCCCCGACGGCGGCTCAGGAAGGGGGCCACGTCCAGCCGGTACCGGTCGCCCAGGACACCTCGGCGGCCCGGTTCGCGCCGGTTCCGGGCACCCAGCCCAGGTACGCCGACGCCGGAGCGGCTGCCGTGCCCGCGCCCGGGCAGCCGCCCGCCCCTGCCGCACAGGAGCAGCAGTACCTGGGCCACGAGCAGCAGTTCCCCACAGCCGAGCAGCACGCCGCCTACGCCCAGGGCGTACCGCAGCAGGCCCTCCACGCGCAGGCGGTCGCCCCGCAGGCGACGGCGGAACAGGCGGTGGCCGGGCAGGCCGTGGACCCGGGGCAGTACGCCGTCCCGGCGGAACCGGCGCCTCACGGCCAGAGCCCCTTGCACGCCAAGCCGGCCGTCCAGGTGCGGCCCGTCGACCAGGGACAGTCCGCTCCGGAACAGCACGGCGCGGCCGAGCAGCCGGCGCACGAGACCGGTGCCCACGAGGCCGGCGGCCGGGACTCCGGCTCCCTCGACCTCGGGGGTGTGCGGATGCCGCCGCCGGCCGTGGCCACGCAGACACCGGCGCGCCGTCCTCTCCACATGGGTCCGCCGGTTCCCGAGGCGAACAGCGGTGTCGTCCGTTCGCTCGCCGACCGAGGCCCCGCCGCCCATCGGGCCGGTGGCAGTGCCGCGCCCCGGCAGAGCGCCGTGGCGGCGCCCGTCGCCGGTCCGCCGACCGGTGGACTGGAGTACCTCGACGTACCGCGCGACGAGGGCGACCTGCTCCCCGGACCGCAGCTGGGTGAGATCCCGCCGCAGGCCACCTCCCCGTGGGCCGCCCAGCAGGCGCAGCCCCACGTCGCCGTGGCCGCGCCCGAGGAGACGGCACCGGAGACGACCGCAGCCGAAACGGTCCCCCCGCAGGCCGTACAGGGATCTGCCGCGGAAGCGGCCGTCCACGCCGCGCAGGCGGCGCCCACCGAGCCGTACCCGGCCGCGGTGCCCGCCGAGGTGCCGCAGGACCCCATGGCCACCGGGCAGTTCGTGCCGGTGGAGGGCTCCCTGCCGACGGGGCCGTCGCTCGCCCCCTCACCGGTGGCCGTGACCGCGCCCGCGCCCGCGTCGGCGGAGCAGGAGCGGGAGGCGGTGACCGGGACCGCCGACGCCACTTCCCCGTCCGCCGCCGAGCCCGCCGTGGGACAGCAGCCGGAGCCCGAGGTCGCGGATGCGCCCCCGGTCGCCGTGGCCGAGCCCGTACCCGCCCCCGAGGCGGAGACGGCGGAGCCCGCGACCGCTCCGGAGCAGACCGCCGCGGCCGCGCCCGGCGAGGCTCCGGAACGGGAGCCCCTGACGGAAGCGGAGGCCGTTGCCACCGTCCCCGCACCCCGCGAGGCGGGGGCGACGGACGGGACCGCCGCCGCCGGGCAGGACGGGCCGGCCGCCGATGCCCCCGACGGCACGCAGCCCACCGCGCCCCCCGCACCGGTGACCGAGGAGAGCCCCGTGGCCGAGCCCGAGCCCGTCGACTCCGTGGCCGCGGCCGCCGGGCAGACGCCGGGTGCCGAGGCCGCAGCGGACGCAGAGCCGCCCGTCGCACCGGCGGCCGCCGACCACGGGACCGCCGGGTCCGTACCGGCCCCCGCGGCGGAACCCGCCCCCGAATCGGAGCCGGGCGCCGAGCCCGGGCCGGCGGCCGAGGCGCAGCCCGGCGTCCAGGCCGAGCCCGCCGGGACCGAGCCGGACCGGGAGGCCGGGGCGGAGCCCGCCGACGAGGGTCTGCACGGCGCCGCCCAGGACATCGAGGCGGATGCCGGGGAGATCCACGGGGCGCCGGCACCGGGGTACGCCGACGCCGAGCGCGAGGCAGTGCTCCGGGTGATGCGTGAGCGCCGCGACATCCGCAACGGCTTCCGCAGCGACCCCATCCCGCACGACGTCCTGCTCCGCGTCCTCGAGGCCGCCCACACCGCGCCGTCCGTCGGCCACTCCCAGCCCTGGGACTTCGTCGTCATCCGCTCCGCCGAGACCCGGCGCTCGATGCACGAACTCGCCCAGCGCCAGCGCGAGGCGTACGCCAAGTCGCTGCCCAAGGGCCGGGCCAAGCAGTTCAAGGAACTGAAGATCGAGGCCATCCTCGACACGCCCGTCAACATCGTCGTGACCGCGGACCCGACGCGCGGCGGCCGCCACACCCTCGGCCGGCACACCCAGCCGCAGATGGCGCCGTACTCGTCCGCCCTGGCCGTCGAGAACCTCTGGCTCGCGGCGCGTGCCGAAGGACTCGGCGTCGGCTGGGTCAGCTTCTTCGACGAGCGGGAGATGGTCCGCGCCCTCGGCCTGCCCGAGCACCTGGAGGTCGTGGCCTACCTGTGCGTGGGCTACGTCGACGAGTTCCCGGAGGAGCCCGAACTGATGCAGGCGGGCTGGTCCAAGCGCCGGCCGCTGTCCTGGGTCGTCCACGAGGAGACGTACGGCCGCCGCGCGCTGCCCGGCGAGGAGCCGCACGACCTGCTCCAGGAGACCGTCTCCAACATCCGCCCGCTGGACGCCAAGGCCCTCGGCGAGGCGTGGGAGCGGCAGAAGCGGATGACCAAGCCCGCGGGCGCGCTCGGCATGCTCGAGATCATCTCCGCGCAGCTGGCCGGACTGTCGCGGATGTGCCCGCCGCCGATCCCGGAGCCCGCGGCCGTCGCGATCTTCGCGGGCGACCACGGGGTGCACGCCCAGGGGGTCACGGCCTGGCCCCAGGAGGTGACCGGCCAGATGGTCGCGAACTTCCTCGGCGGCGGAGCGGTCTGCAACGCCTTCGCCAACCAGGTCGGCGCCGAGGTCTGCGTCATCGACGTCGGCGTCGCGTCCGACCTCCCGGCCACCCCAGGGCTGCTGCCGCGGAAGGTGCGCCCCGGGACGGCCGACTTCACGACCGGCCCCGCGCTCAGCCGCGAGGAGGTCCTCGCCGCGATCGAAGTCGGCATCGAGAGCGCCCGCGACCTGGTCTCCGCGGGCAACAAGGCGCTGCTCACCGGTGAGATGGGCATCGCCAACACCACGGCGTCGGCCGCGTTGATCTCCGTGTACACCGGGGTGGACCCCGCGGAGGTCACCGGGCGCGGCACCGGCATCAACGACGAGATGCACGCGCGGAAGGTCGACGTCGTCCGGCGCGCCCTGGAGCTCCACCAGCCGGACGCGGCCGACCCCGTCGGCGTCCTCGCGGCGGTCGGCGGCCTGGAGCACGCGGCCCTGGTCGGTTTCATCCTGGGCGGAGCGTCGCTGCGTACACCGGTCGTCCTGGACGGCGTCTCGGCGGGCGCGGCCGCGCTCGTCGCCCGGGCGGTGGCGCCCGAGGCACTCGCGGCGTGCATCGCGGGCCACCGCAGCGCCGAACCGGGCCATGTCGCGGCGCTGAACAAGCTGGGCCTGCGTCCTCTGGTGGACCTCGACCTCCGCCTCGGCGAGGGCACGGGCGCGCTGCTCGCCCTCCCCCTCGTCCAGAGCGCGGCCCGCGCGATGCACGAGGTGGCGACGTTCGACTCGGCGGGTGTGACGGAGAAGTAGCGCGGCGCTCGCGCCGCGACCCGGCACCGGCGGTCGGTGCCGGGGCTTCGGCCCTGCTCGGAGCGCGGGGGCTCCCGGGCGCGGAAGCCCCGGGCCGTGAGGCGGGCCACCGCGCCGGGCGGGGCGGGGCCGGGCTTGCCTGGTCCGGCCGTCTCGGGTTCGCGGCGCCATGGCGCGCTGCCGAACTACGGCCTGCGGTTCGGGGGTTGCGCGTGCGGCGTGTCCCGGGCGAAGGCGTCGGGGGTTGCTGTGGAGCCACGGCCTGCGGTTCGGGGGTTGCGTGTGCGGCGTGTCCCGGGCGTAGGCGTCGGGGGTTGCTGTGGGGCCACGGCCTGCGGTTCGGGGGTTGCGTGTGCGGCGTGTCCCGGGCGTAGGCGTCGGGGTTGCTGCGGGGCCACGGCCTGCGGCCCGGGCGGTCGGCCGCGCGCCCCTTCCGGCCGTGAGCGTCCAGGGGTACGGGGGACTCGCATGCCGGTCGGCACGACCCACGGCGCCCCGGCCCAACGGCGGGTGCCGCGGGGCCGGGCGCGCCCATCTCACGCCGGAGCGTCCCGAACACGCTCCTCCGCGCCTCCGGATGCGCCCCCGCTCTGGAAGGACCCGCACCTGCGCACACCCCGCGCCCCCGGGGCGCACCCGGCGGCGAGGGCCCAGCCCGCCCTTGCCCTCGTTGGAGCGCGCCGCCCGGGACCGCGCCCGACCGGCCTGCGCCCGGACAGTCGGCCCGCGCCCGGGGCGGCCAGCCCCGCGACCGCCGACCGGCCTGCCCTCGTCCGCCCCGGCCCGCGCTCGCCGACCGGCCTGCCCCCGTCCGACCGGCCTGCGCCCGCCGACACCCGCCTGCGCCCCGACACCTGCCCGCGACCGGAAACACCTGCCCGCGCCCGGGACACCGCCGCGCCGCCGATGTCCCCGCCCGGGCCCCGGCGCCACCGAACAAGCCCAGCGCGCCCGCAACAGCGCGCCCCGCACCCCGTATCGTGTTCGCCAGGACCGTCCCACCCGTCCCCACCAGCCGCTTCACCGTCGCAGCGGCCCCGCCCGCCGCACCGAGGAGCCGCACCGCCATGGCCGATCCCGGCAAGCACGCCCCGAGCCCCGCGCACCAGCAGCAGGACGCCCGCGAGGAGCACCCCGCCTACCCCGTGGGGCTCCGTCTCGCCGGCCGCCGCGTCGTCGTCCTGGGCGGGGGCCAGGTCGCCCAGCGCCGTCTCCCCGCTCTCATCGCCGCCGGTGCCGACATCACCCTGATCTCGCCGTCCGCGACCCCGTCCGTCGAAGCCATGGCGGAGACGGGCGAGATCACCTGGACCCGGCGCCGCTATCAGGACGGGGACATCGCCGACGCCTGGTACGCGCTGGTCGCCACCAGCGATCCCGTCGCCAACGAGACCGCCTCCGCCGAGGCGGAGAGGACGAAGACCTGGTGCGTGCGGTCCGACGACGCCGAGGCGGCGACCGCCTGGACCCCGGCCACCGGGCGCAGCGAGGGGGTGACGGTCGCGGTGCTCACGGGCCGCGACCCGCGAAGGTCCGCCGCCGTGCGGGACGCCATCGTCGAAGGACTGCGCGACGGTTCCCTCGCCGCGCCGCACAGCCGTGACCGTACGCCCTTCGTCGCCCTCGTCGGCGGCGGGCCGGGCGACCCCGACCTGATCACCGTGCGCGGCCGCCGGCTGCTCGCCGAGGCCGACGTCGTCATCGCCGACCGCCTCGGCCCGCGCGACCTGCTCGACGAACTCCCGCCGCATGTCGAGGTGATCGACGCGGCGAAGATCCCGTACGGCCGTTTCATGGCGCAGGAGGCCATCAACAACGCCCTCGTCGAGCACGCCAAGGCGGGCAGGTCGGTCGTGCGGCTCAAGGGCGGCGACCCGTTCGTCTTCGGCCGCGGCATGGAGGAGGCCCAGGCGCTGGCAGAGGCCGGCATCGCCTGCACGGTCGTGCCGGGCATCTCGAGCTCGATCTCCGTTCCCGGCGCCGCCGGCATCCCGGTCACCCACCGGGGTGTGGCGCACGAGTTCACGGTGGTCAGCGGCCACGTCGCGCCGGACGATCCCCGCTCGCTCGTCGACTGGGAGTCGCTCGCCAAGCTGACCGGCACGCTGGTGATCCTCATGGGCGTCGACAAGATCGGTGCCATCGCCGAGGCCCTCGTCGCCCACGGCAAGGCGCCGGACACCCCGCTCGCCCTGGTGCAGGAAGGCACCACGGCCGCTCAGCGCCGGGTGGACGCGACGCTCGCGACGGTCGCGGAGACGGTCAGGGCGCAGGACGTCCGGCCCCCCGCGGTCATCGTCGTCGGCGACGTCGTCGCCGAGGGCCCCCACAAGTAACCACCGGTAACGCAACTCCGTCCCGCCCGTTGGCACCTCTTCCCGGACAAGGCAGTATCACCCTGTGGCAGATCTCATCACCCTCGACGACCCCGAGGACCCCCGCCTGCGTGACTACACGGGCCTGACCGACGTCGAACTGCGGCGCAGGCGCGAGCCCGCGGAGGGCCTGTTCATCGCCGAGGGGGAGAAGGTCATCCGCCGCGCCCGGCACGCCGGTTACGAGATGCGGTCGATGCTGCTCTCCGCCAAGTGGGTCGACGTCATGCGCGACGTCATCGACGAGGTCCCGGCCCCGGTCTACGCGGTCAGCCCGGACCTCGCCGAACGCGTCACCGGCTACCACGTCCACCGGGGCGCCCTCGCCTCCATGCAGCGCAAGCCGCTGCCGTCGGCCGGCGAGCTCCTGCAGAACGCCCGCCGCGTCGTGATCATGGAATCGGTCAACGACCACACCAACATCGGGGCGATCTTCCGCAGCGCCGCCGCCCTCGGGATGGACGCGGTGCTGCTCTCGCCCGACTGCGCCGACCCGCTCTACCGGCGCTCGGTGAAGGTCTCGATGGGCGCCGTGTTCTCCGTTCCGTACGCCCGCCTCGAATCCTGGCCCAAGGGTCTGGAGACCGTACGGGAGTCGGGCTTCAAGCTGCTCGCGCTCACCCCGGACGAGAAGGCGTCGGCGATCGACGAGGCCGCTCCCCACCGGCTGGACCGGGTCGCGCTGATGCTCGGCGCGGAGGGCGAGGGGCTCTCCACGAAGGCACTGATGGCGGCCGACGAGTGGGTGCGCATCCCGATGGCCCACGGCGTGGACTCACTCAACGTCGGTGCGGCGGCGGCGGTGGCGTTCTACGCGGTGGCCACGGGCCGCCCCGGGAGCTGACTAGCCCCGCAGCCCCTGCGCGACCGTGATGCCGAGCGCCACGACGAGCGTCACCACGACGAACACGAAGATCCGCTGACGCAGCAGCCGGGGATTGGCCGGTCTGCGTCCCGTCGACGTCGTCCTCGTCCCCGGCCGTGACGCGGGCCGGCCGCCGGTCTGCGCGCCGCCCCGCGACTGCGGCGGCCGCGAGCCGCCCGTACGGGATGCCTGCTGCCTCGGCATCCGCTCGCGGGAGGCGGCGGACCCCGTGCTCCCCCCGGTGCCGGGCGGCCTGCCCTGGGTGGTCCGCTCCGTGTACCGCGCGGTGCGACGGCCCGACGGCAGTTCCTGCTCGGTGCGTTCCCGCTGCGCCGGGGGACGCACCTCGGAAAGCCCTTGGGCCTCGCGGGCCGCGATCTCCTTGAGCCGCATGGACAGCTGCAGGGTGCTGGGCCGCTCGTCGGGGTCCTTCGCCAGACAGGCGTGCAGCAGGGGGGCCAGCGCGTCCGGAACGCCGTGCAGCTGCGGTTCCTCGTGCACCACCCGGTAGAGCATCACCTCGGAACTGCCGTGTCCGAAGGGGGAGTCACCCGTGGCGGCGTACGCCAGCGTGGCCCCCAGCGAGAAGACGTCCGTCGCGGGGGTGACAGCGGCGCCGCGCACCTGCTCGGGAGCGAGGAAGCCGGGGGAGCCGACCGCCGTGCCCACATGGGTGAGGGTGCTCGCGCCGGTGGCCCAGGCGATGCCGAAGTCGATGATCCGGGGGCCCTTGGGGGAGAGGAGGATGTTCGACGGCTTGAGGTCCCGGTGGACCACCCCGGCTTCGTGGACGGCCACGAGCCCCTCGGAGAGCGCCGCCCCGACGGCTGCCGTCTCGGCGGCGGACAGCAGACCCTCCCCGGCCACCCTGTCGTGCAGGGACGGACCGGGTACGTACTGGGTGGCGAACCAGGGCCGGTCCGCCTCGAGGTCCGCGGCGACCAGCCGCGCCGTGCAGCCGCCCCGGATGCGCCGGGCCGCCGACACCTCGCGGGCGAAGCGGGACCGGAACTCCTGGTCCTCGGCGAGGTCCGGCCGGATCACCTTCAGCGCGACGCGCTGACCGCGGCGGTCCGAACCGAGGTACACGACCCCCATACCGCCGGCGCCGAGCCGCCGGTGCAGCCTGAACGAGCCGACGACACGCGGATCCTCGCGCCGGAGCCGCATCATCGCCATGTTCATCCCCGCCGGCCGGTGGTCCTTCTGACGTGGCACAGCTTACGTACCCGCGGGCCGGTGTGCTCATAGGCCGCGCCCTCGCGGGCCGATCGATTGTCAGTGCCCGGTGGGAGAATTGAGGAGTGGTCAGGAGCCCCCGGAATCCAGGGCCGCTGACCCGTGTGCGATCCCAATGAGGCGTGGCAGAAGGGGGATTGGATCGATGAAGGGTGACCGCGTGGAGATAGTCGTGGACGCGGGGGACACGACGAGGACGTACGAAGTGGTGGCAAGCCGGGCGGGCCGACGGGTCGAGACAGCGGTCCGGCGAGGGGTGGTCGAAGTGAGCGAAGTCACGCGTTCCGGTTCCATCGTGCGAACGGCCCGCTTCATGGCCAACCGGGTGCTGGCGCTGGTCGAGCAGCCCGTGCCCGCCGAGGCGCCCGGAGACAGCCGCCCCCTCCGGGAAGACCCCCATACCTAGGTCCACTTCTCCACCCAGGGGAGTACACGCGGCCGGGTGGACTCATCCTCCTGGAGGCCCGTCAATCGGTACGCGGGCATGACGTGGAGGACCGCCCGGCTCCCTAGTGTTGAGGTCAAGCGGCGGGGGCGGCACTCGTCCCCCGAGGTCACGCACCCGCCGCTGCCAACTCGACGGGAGAGGAACCATGGCGGACACGGCATCGCGGACCATGATCCGCACGGAGGGGCGCAAGGCCTTCGCCGCGTTCGACGGCCGCCCCGGCGGCCGTCGCCACCCGCTGGTCGCCACGGCCATGGTCCTCCCCCTCGCAACCCTGCTCGTCGTCGTCTTCGGCGGCTGGGAAGCAGTGGTCACACAGGCGTCGTCCGTGGGCGTGATGCTGGGGCGCTGAGCGGCGCCCCGGGCCCGGGAGAGCGGCCCGGGCCGGGGACATCCCACCCGAAACCCCGTGGGGACGGGGGTGCGGCGGGCGACAGCGATCGGCCGGCCAGCTGGGGAGCTGGCCGGCCGGCGCTATTTCTCCCTCTCCCGGGGGGTGTTGCCACGGAGCTTCTGCCCGGGACGTCGCGGCCGAGAGGTCCCCGGCCTTCCGGCCCCGGGCGACGGCCCTGCCGTCCGGCCGTGTGCCCGGCATGGGCGTCCCCGGCGTTCCAGGCGTTCCAGGCGTGCCCGGCGTTCCCGGCGGGCAAGGTGTGCCCCGGCGTTCAGGGCGTTCCCGGCGGTGAAGGCGTGCCCCGGCCCTGGCCCCGCGGCGGCGGACAGGCAGTCGCGCCCGCTCTCGCTCATGCCCGGTTGGCGACTTCGACGCCACCGGAGTCCGTCCGGTCCTGTCCGTCCGGTCCGTGGCTTGTGACCGGCTTCGGGTCCGCCGGGGCCCGGCGCGGTCCTGCGCATCGCGTCCGGGCCCGGTTCTCCGTTGGTGCCCGGCCCCGGCGGCGTGGCCCCGCCGGTCCGTGTCCGGCCCGCCTCCCGTCGCGTCGGCCGTCGGGGCGGGGCCCCGCCGGAGGGCCGGACGTCCCTGCCCGTACCCTCGGCGCGTGGAGCAGAGCGATCGCGCGCTGGTGCGTGCCCTGTCGGAGGTGGCGCGGGAGGCGGCGCATGTGCCGGGCCCGCGGGACGCGTGCCGGGCCTGCGGGCAGGACGCGGACGTGCTGGCCGAGCGGGCCGACGCGGTCGTCGTACGCCACGGCCGTGCCGTCGCCAAGGCTCACGCGCCCTGGACCGACCCCGCCGACCACCGCATACGGGTCGCCCTCGCCGCGCACCCCCGGCTCGCCGGGATCCTGCTGCCGCCCGTCCTGGACGCCGCCACCCTCGGCGAGCGCCCCGTCACCACCTGGCCCTACGGCAGCCCCGTCGACCCCTCCGACCCGGACGCGGCCCCCTGGGAGGAGGCCGCGGCACTACTCGCCCGGCTCCACACCGTGCCGCTCGACGCACTGCCCGGCCCACTGCCGGTGATGCGGGGGCCGGCCAAGGCGGCCGCCGCGGTCGCCCGGATGCACACGGCCGCCCCCGCGCATCCCGCCGCGTGCGCCGTGCTCGGCGCCTGGCACCGGCTGCCGGCCTGGGCGCGGGACGAAGGTCCCGCACCCGTTCCCGCCCGGCTGTGCCACGGCGACCTGCATCTGGGCCAGTTGGTCCGCCACCCCGCAGGCGACGGCGCCTGGCACCTCATCGACGTCGACGACCTCGGTCTCGGCGACCCCGCCTGGGACCTCGCCCGCCCCGCCGCCTGGTTCGCGGCGGGCCTCCTCGCACCGGACGACTGGGCGCGGTTCCTCGGCGCGTACCGTGTGGCAGGCGGCCCCGCGGCGGGGCCCGCCGGAGCCGACCCGTGGCCGCCGCTCGACGTCCCGGCCCGCGCCCTGACCGTCCAGGCCGCCGCCCTCGCCGTGGCGAAGAGCACCGCCGAGTCGCGCGATCTCGACGACGCGGAAAGGGCGATGACCGACGCTTGCGCCCGAATTGCCTCTCTCCCACCCGAGTTGGACGACATGATCCCGTCGTAGTGTGGGAACGGGATCACCCAATGAGACCGAGCGGCGAGGAGCTGACCCAACGATGCAGTGTCCCAAGTGCCATGCACCCATGCACACGTACAACCGCAACGGCGTCCAGATCGAGCAGTGCAGCGGCTGCCGGGGGATATTCCTGGACTACGGGGAACTGGAGGCGCTGACCCGGCTGGAGAGCCAGTGGGGGCAGCAGGCCCCGCCGCCGCCGCCCGCAGCGCAGGGCTACCCGGCGCCCGCGCAGCCGGCCTGGGGTGCCCCGCACCACGGTCACCACGGCGGACACCACCGTCAGCGCGGCTTCGGCAGGATGCTCTTCTCGTCCTGACCGCCGGGCCGCCCCGGAAGCGGTTCCTCCCGGCAGCGGCCGACCGGCAGCGGCCGGACGCCCGGGGCGCGGGCCGTGGCTCCGCACCCACGACGCCGGGCACCCACGACGGAGCCCCCGGCCGCTCAGTGCGGCCGGGGGCTCCGGGCTGTGGACGATACTGGGATTGAACCAGTGACCTCTTCCGTGTCAGGGAAGCGCTCTCCCGCTGAGCTAATCGTCCTCGGGGCCACGGCCCGGAGACCGTGGGTGCTGCGTGTGCTGCGTGTGCTGCGTGGACGATACTGGGATTGAACCAGTGACCTCTTCCGTGTCAGGGAAGCGCTCTCCCGCTGAGCTAATCGTCCTCGGGATCACGGCCCGGAGGCCGTGGGTGCTGCGTGTGCTGCGTGGACGATACTGGGATTGAACCAGTGACCTCTTCCGTGTCAGGGAAGCGCTCTCCCGCTGAGCTAATCGTCCTTGGAGGTGGAGACGGGATTTGAACCCGTGTAGACGGCTTTGCAGGCCGTTGCCTCGCCTCTCGGCCACTCCACCCCGGAGTGCGGGGGTCGGGAAGATCCCCCTCTTCGAGCGGACGACGAGATTCGAACTCGCGACCCTCACCTTGGCAAGGTGATGCTCTACCAACTGAGCCACGTCCGCTTGTCGTTTCCGGTCCGCTTCCGCGTCCCGGCGACGTGTTGAACTTTAGCGGATTCCTGGGCCAGCACAAAAACGCGTTTCCGCAGCGTGCTGAGCTGTGCTCACGCGGGGTTCGTCCCCGGGTGCGCGCCGGAGCGGCCGCCGGGGGCCCGCCATAGACTCACAGCCGTGCACGACCTCGCTCCCATGGCCCGCTTCGGCGGCCTCTTCGCCACCGACCTCAGGGATGTCACCAGCGACCCCGAGGCACTGGACTCGTCCGGCTTCTGGGCCGTCGCAGCCGACTTCGAAGGGCGTCTGACCTGCGCCCGCTTCGGGGACGTCCGCCAGGCGCCGGTGCCCGTCCCGGACCCGGAACGCTGGCGCGGCCCCGCCCCCGGCGACTGGACCTCCTCCCTGGACCGGGCCGCGTACACCGAGGGCGTGCGACGTATCCGCGAGCACATCGCGGCCGGCGAGGTCTACCAGGCGAACCTCTGCCGGGTGCTGTCGGCCCCGCTGCCCGATCCCGCCGCAGCCGACGTCGACGCCCTGACCGCGCTCCTCGCGCGCGGCAACCCGGCCCCGTACGCGGGAACGATCAGGCTCCCCGCGCACGGTGTGGAGATCGCCACCGCCTCGCCCGAGCTCTATCTGCGCCGCGAGGGGAGCACGGTCGAGTCCGGGCCGATCAAGGGCACCGGCCGCACGGCCGCGGACCTGCTGGAGAAGGACCACGCCGAGAACGTGATGATCGTGGACCTGGTCCGCAACGACCTCGGCCGTGTCTGCGCCTCGGGGTCGGTGACCGTCCCGGCCCTGTGCGCCGTCGAGGCCCACCCCGGCCTGGTCCACCTCGTCTCCACCGTCCGGGGCGAGCTGGTGGCGGGCGCGGGATGGCGCGAGCTGCTGGACGCCACCTTTCCGCCCGGCTCGGTCACCGGTGCGCCGAAGTCCAGCGCGCTGCGGATCCTCGCCGAGCTGGAGACGGCACCCCGCGGCCCGTACTGCGGCGGCATCGGCTGGGTCGACGCCGACCGGGGCACCGGCGAGCTCGCCGTGGGCATACGCACCTTCTGGATCGACCGTGCCCCCGGAGTGCTCCGCTTCGGCACCGGCGCGGGGATCACCTGGGGCTCCGACCCGGAGAGGGAGTGGGACGAGACCGAGCTGAAGGCGGCCCGGCTGCTCGCGGTAGCGTCGGGAACGTACGTGCAGAGTGGAAGGACCGCGTGATGAGGATCTGGGTCAACGGCGGACTGCGGGACGCCGACGACGCCCTGGTTTCCGTGTTCGACCACGGGCTGACCGTGGGCGACGGAATCTTCGAGACCGTGAAGGCGACCGACGGCCGCCTCTTCGCCCTCACCCGCCACCTCGACCGGCTCACCCGCTCGGCCCGCGGCCTCGGCCTGCCCGACCCGGACCACGACGAGGTGCGCCGTGCCTGCGAGGCCGTGATCGAGGCCAACCCCATGCCGCTGGGCCGGCTGCGGATCACCTACACGGGCGGGCTCTCGCCTCTCGGCTCCGACCGCGGCGACAAGGGCCCCTCCCTCGTCGTCGCCCTCGCCGCGGCCACGCGAAGGCCCGACACCACCGCCGTGATCACCGTGCCGTGGACCCGCAACGAGCGCGGTGCGCTGGCAGGGCTGAAGACCACTTCGTACGCCGAGAACGTCGTCGCCCTCGCCCGGGCCCATGAGCAGGGCGCGTCCGAGGCGATCTTCGCCAACACCGTCGGGCAGCTGTGCGAGGGCACCGGCTCGAACATCTTCGTCGTCGTCGACGGCCAGTTGTTCACCCCGCCCCTCTCCTCGGGCTGCCTCGCCGGGATCACCCGCGCCCTGACCGCGGACTGGACCGGGGCACAGGAGGCGGACCTGCCGATGGACGTGCTGGAGCGTGCCGAGGAGATCTTCCTGACCTCCTCGACCCGCGACGTCCAGGCCGTCCACCGTGTCGACGGCCGCGAGCTGCCCGGGGCCCCCGGGCCCCTGACGGCCAAGGCCATGCGGATCTTCGAGGAGCACGCCGCCGCGGACCCCGATCCCCTGCCCTGAGGGACTGAGCCCGTACGGGCATGGTGACGGGTGGCCCGGGGACAGGTAGAACACCCCTGATGACCACCACCCTGCGGCCGACCGGGCCGCTTCAGCGGGGCGCGGACGGCGCCATGGCACGCGGCTACGACGTCTGTGTCAACGGCAGGCCCGTGGGCACCGTCGAGCTCGCCCGCGACCCGGACGCCGGTCCGCCCACGGGCGTGCTGCGGTCCCTGCGGATCGACGAGGCCGACCGGGGTCGCGGCCGGGGCACGGTCGCGGCCCTCGCCGCCGAGGAGGTGCTGCGCGGCTGGGGCTGCACGCGCATCGTCACCGTCGTCCCCGCGGAGGCCGCCGCCGCGCTGCGTCTGGCCGGCGCGCTCTGGTACGCCGAGAGCGGCCGCACGCTGTCCAAGGAGGCGCCGCCCGAGCCGCCCGAGCTGCCCGGGGGAGTGGACGGCCGCCCCCTCACGGACGAGGAGTTCCGCTCGTGGCGGGCGGGTGCCGTGGAGCGGTACGCACGCACCTGGACGGAACGGGGCCTGCCCGAGGACCGGGCCCGCGCCCGGTCCGAGGCCGACCACCGCGAGAAGCTGCCCCACGGCGCCGCGACGCGTGGCGCGTTCCTGCGGGCCCTGGTCGTGGACGGCGCCGCCGTGGGCCACGTCTGGGTCGCTGAGCGCCCGCCGCGCCCGGGGGAGCGGGGCGCGTACGTGTACGACGTGCACGTCGGCGAGGGGCACCGCGGCCAGGGGTACGGCCGGGCCCTGATGCTGGTCGCGGAGCGGCTCGCCCACGCGGCCGGCGCCCCCGAGCTCCGACTGCACGTCGCTTCCGGCAACATCCCGGCCGCCGGCCTCTACGCGTCACTCGGCTACCGGCCCGTGCTCCACCACTTGACCAAGCCCCTGCTCTAGACCGGCTCCGCGAGGATCGGCCCGTCTCACCGGCACAGCCCCGGGCCTTGTCGCCGGGACCGTCCGGCCTGCCCGGCACGACCTCGCCGCGCCGGGCCTGTCCGTCCCGTCGACACGACCCCGCCGCGTTGCCGGATCCGTCCGGCCCACCGGTACGACCCCGCCGCGCGCCGGCGGGCTGTTCGCGTCGAGCGGGTCCGTCCCGGTGCGTTCCGCCGCGCCGACCGCCCGGCGCGCTACCCGTCCCGCCGTCCCCTCGGTACAGGCTCCGCCGGGCCGGCGGGCCCGCCCGAGTGGACCCGGCACTCCGACCGCGGGGGCCCGGACCGGATGCCGTGGGCCGCCGTCCGGGCGGAAGGGGTTGCCTCGGGGGGCGCTGCGGGCCGCCGGGGCCGCCGCGGGCGCCGACCTCAACCCGCGAGGAGCCGGTCGGCGATCTCCTCGATGCGCTCGCGCAGCCCCTCCTGGCTCTTGCCGCCGTCGAGCCGCTCGTCGCCGATGACGTACGTCGGGGTGCCGGTGACACCGATCGCCTTGCCCTCGGCCTGGTCGGCGTCGACGATCAGGATGTGCCGTCCGTCGACGAGGGCGGTGTCGAACTCGTCGGCGTCCAGACCGAGTTCACCGGCGATCCGGACCAGGAACGGCTCGCCCTCGCGGTCCAGCTCCTCGACCCGGGCGAGCACGGCCTCCACGTACTCCCAGCCCTTGCCCTGTTCGACGGCCTCCTCCGCGGCCTGCGCGGCGGCGAAGGCGTGCTTGTGCTTCTCCAGCGGGAAGTGGCGCAGCCGCAGCTCCAGCCCGTCGCCGTAGCGTGCGCGCAGGGCCCGCAGATCGGAGAGGGCGGTACGGCAGTCGGGGCACTGCAGCTCGCACCAGACGTCCAGGACGACGGGGGCGGGGGAGGAGTCGCTCATGGGAGCCAGTCTTCCAGCCGCGGCGACCGGGCCCCAACCCGGATCTGCCCGGCACCTGAGGAGGAGGGCGTCCCGGAGATCTCCCTGAGGTGGGACGGGGGCGTGGCCCCGGCCCCGCCGCCCGGTGCAGGATGGAGGTGACCGCTGTCCCCGGGGCGTCCCTCCGGGGTTGCCCTTCCGCCCGTCAGGAGGACCGGATGCTTGCCGAGACGTTGTGTGCCGCGGTGTCCGCGGCAGGGCTGGGCGTCGCCGCGGTCGCGGCGTACCGGAAGCGCTTCCTCACGGCGGCCCGGATCGCGGCGTACGCGCTGGTCCCCCTGGGCCTCGTCCTGACGGGCGTCGTCGAATGGGCGGCCGGCACGGTGTTCAGCCCCACGGCCTGGGTCGGCGTGGGCGTGCTGGGTGCTGCGTGGGGCCTGTTCATGACCACGCGCGCCGTGGAGCGGCGCCGGTTGGCCAAGGCGCCCGCTGAGGACGGCGCCGGCCACCGGAGCGCGGTCGCGCCCTCGGCCTCGGCGCCCGCGCTGGGCAAGGCAGGCCGCCCGGCCGCTCAGCCCGATGGGACCGCCGGGCCCAAGGGGAGGAAGCAGTCCGCCGCAGGCGCGGACGACGACTTCAGCGACATCGAGGCCATCCTCAAGAAGCACGGCATCTGACCCGCTGGTGACACGGCATCCGTGCCGCGGGAGGCGGCCGGTCCCCGCGGTCCGCGGTCCCGGCGGTGGACGGCACCACGGGATCCGGTGAACTGCCCCGGCGTTCACGCGTGTTGGTCGATCATCGGGGCCCGTCCTGCGTCATCATCACCCCGAGATGCTGGATACCTCCCGGGGCCAGGCCCCCGCCCCCTCAGACGAGCCGCGTGGCTGTCTCTTCGCGCTCTCCCAGCCGCCCCTGATGATCTTCCTCGGGGTGATCGGCTGTCTTCTGCTCATGGCCGCGGTCCACGACCTCTTCCTGCTGTGAGGCGACCGTGACGCGACCGGAACTCAGCCGGCCGCTTCCCTGCGGCGCGCCCGGTAGGCGGCGACGTGCAGGCGGTTGCCGCAGGTACGGCTGTCGCAGTAGCGGCGCGAGCGATTGCGGGACAGATCGACGAAGGCGCGGCCGCAGTCCGGGGCCTCGCAGCGCCGCAGCCGCTCCTGCTCGCCCGCCACGATCATGAACGCCAGGGCCATGCCGCAGTCGGCCGCGAGGTGCTCGGCGACCGACGCGCCGGGCGCGAAGTAGTGCACGTGCCAGTCGTAGCCGTCGTGGTCGGTCAGCTGCGGCGTGGTCCCCGCCGAGGTCACGAGCCGGTTGATGAGTTCGGCTGCGGTGCGGGCGTCCGGAGCCGCGAACACCTCCTCGAACCGGCTCCGCACCTCGAGCACGGCGTTCAGATCGTGTTCGCCGAGTTCACCCACGTCACTGATGTTGTACTTCTTCACGAACGTGTACAGCGACGGCACGTCCCCGAGCTCGTCGACCTCGGGGCTGCCGGCGCGCTCGGGCGCGGTGTTCACCAGATCGACGACGATGTCGAGGGCGATGCGGGTGTCGTGAGGGATCAGCACGATTCGCTCCCTGGCCTGCTGCGGGCTGGGCGCCCGCCGAATTGCGCTGACTCTAGCGGGTCCCCGGAGAACGCGACGGCGCCGTCGTCGCGGTGGATTCCGCGACGACGGCGCCGGAGCATGCCCTATGCGGTTGTCCGTGTACGTGCGGTGCCGTCTCCCCGAGTCGGACGGCGCCTGCTGCCCTCGCCCTGGTTCAGCTTTCCGCCAGGATGTGCGAGAGCTCGGTATCGAGATCGAAATGGCGATGCTCCGTGCCGGGCGGGACCGCGGCGTCCGTCCGCTTCAGGAACGACTCCAGGGCCCGCGCCGGGGCCTCCAGCAGGGCCTCGCCCTCGGGAGAGCTCAGTGCGATGCAGACGACGCCCTGGCCGTGACTGCGCGACGGCCAGACTCTGACGTCGCCGGTGCCTGTGGGCCGATGAAGGCCCTCGGCGAGAAGGTCGCGGGCGAACACCCATTCGACCGTCTCCTCGGCTCCGGTGTGGAAGGTGGCGTGCACGGCATACGGATCGGCCGTGTCATACCGCAGGCCCGCGGGTACAGGCAGTGAGGACTCGCTCGACACAACGAGGCGCAGGTGCAGCTCGCAGCTGACCGTGGTGTTCATAAGCGCCAGGGCCTTTCGCTCAGTGTGCGCTCGGGGATTCGCACGTCGGCGAAATCGACATGCCACCTACGGTGCCGTTGTAAACCCCTCTGTCTGTTTTGTGATCCTTGGGGTACCCCGTACGGAGGAGTTCCACGTACGACCGTGCGGTCATTCCGGCGCGCCGATTCGTCGGGTACGTTGGGTTTATGAATGCGGAGAGTGACGAGCGGACCGGGGCTGCCGCGACTGCGGCCCGGAGCTCCGCCACGGGGGATGTGGCCGCGCCGAGCGAGCCGGTTCTGGGCTCCAGGGCGCCCGAGTTCGTGAAGAGACGCCGGACGCTCCACCTGAGCTGGCAGGTCGGCGTCTTCATCGTCGGCCTCGCGGTCGTCGTGGCCGGAGTGATCATGCTTCCGCTGCCCGGACCGGGCTGGCTGGTGATCTTCGCAGGCATGGCGATCTGGGCGACCGAGTTCGTCTGGGCGCAGCTCGTGCTGCACTGGACGAAACGGAAAGTGACCGAGGCGGCACAGCGGGCGCTGGACCCGAAGGTCCGTCGGCGCAACATCATCCTCACCACCGTCGGACTGGTGATCATCGGCGTGCTGTGCGCGGTCTACCTCTGGAAGTTCGGGTTCATGATGCCCTGGAAGATCGACCAGTGACCGACACCTGACGGCGACCGGCCGGAGAGCCCCTCGCGGCCGGTGGTCAGGTGGTCATGAGGCACCGCTGACATGGGGTAATGTGTGCGGTGCGCCCGGGCGATTAGCTCAGTGGGAGAGCGCTTCGTTCACACCGAAGAGGTCACTGGTTCGAACCCAGTATCGCCCACCACCCGGACCGAAGGCCCCGGAGACCGAGAGTCTCCGGGGCCTTCGGCGCGCTCGGCCGCCCGCACCGTTCACCCGTTCAGCGCATCCGGCCGAGAGCCTCCCGGAGCCGGCGCGCGTCGCGCAGCCGCCGTTCGTACGTCGCGCCCACGGCGAGCAGCAGCAGCCCCGCGAGCGCGGGCGGCAGCCACCGCGGCAGCGCGTCGACGACCTGGACGACGTACGGCGCGAGCTCGTGGAGCGCGACCAGGGCGACGGTCAGCCCGCCGAGGAGCAGAGGGGCCCGGAGCCGCAGCCGGGCGCCGGCGAGCGTCACGCCGAGGGCGGCGAGGCCGAGCAGCAGCGGACGAGGCCAGTCCGGGTCGCCCCAGGCCGCCAGCAGGCTCGGCACGAGGGTCGCGGCGAGCCCGGGCCCGTACGCGACCCACGACGACGCGGACGGATCCCTGCGGCGCCGCAGGAAGCCCACGGCCAGTGCGGGGACGGTCACGGGCAGGGTGTACGCCTCGGGCACGGCCACCCCGGACGCGGCCAGGCGCACCCAGGTCGCCGCGACGAACAGCACCGCGGCGGCGTACCCGGCGAGGGGCCGGCGCTCGGCCCGGACCGCCGTGCCCGCGGCCACCACCCCCGCGAGAGCGAGCACCAGCGCCACGGTGGGCGGGTGCGGCACCGCGAGTGCCACGGCGATCGGTACGACCGCGGCGGCCGTCGCCTCCACCGGCAGGGCGACCGGGTGCCGGCCGAGCCGGGCGCCGAGCAGGGCGGCCGCCACCGGTACGGCGAGGAGCGCGAGGCCGATGCGGTGCCCGGGCAGCCCCGCGGCCACCGCCGTCGCCGCCGCGAGCCCCGTCGTGCCCACCACGGCGGCGCAGGCGGCGACGATCCGTACGAGCCCCCGTGCCGCCGTCGCCGCGGCGACGCCCAGGGCCACGAGCACGCCCAGCGCCGTGAACGTGGCGGGCCGGGTCGCCAGTCCGAGCAGCGCCGCACTGGCCGCCGACAGCAGTGCGCAGACGAGCGCCGTCCCGGCGACGGCGCGGACGGGGTCCACCGCCGCACGCGAGGAGGAGCCCGGCCGGGCGGCGGCGGGTGCTCCGCCGGTGGTGCCGTCCGGGCTGCCTGTGCCGCCGCCCGGGCCCGCGGTGTCGTCGGACGCGTGGCCGGGGGCGTGGCCTTCGCCGGCGGGCGGTCCGGTCGGCGACGGCGGTGACCAGCCCGCCCCCGCCGCCGGAAGCAGGGCGGCCAGGAGCGACGGGCGGACCGCGACGACGAGGGCGGCTGCCGTCGCCGCCAGGTGGACGGCCAGGGCGGGACCGAGCGGGAGCGCGAGGGCCGCGGGGGCGGCGACGACGGCCGACCACGTCAGGGCGAGGGCCGCGCACTCGGCGGCGGGGCGGGGCAGGGGGGCGGCGGGGACGAGCCGGGGTGCCGCCCACAGCGCCACGGCCACGGCCGCCAGGACGACCGGTGCGGTGACCGCGCCCGGGAGGACGACGTCCTGGACCGGTGGACCGCCCCAGACGTCCTCGAGCGTGGCGGCCGGTCCCGTCAGCGCGAGCAGGACGACCGGTGCGGCCCACAGCGCCGAGGCCAGCTGGACCAGGCCGGAGGCGGCCGCGAGCCCGGTGAGCACGCCCCGCGGCGCCCGGACGCGCACGGCCCCGAGCAGCGCCGCCGCGCACAGCGGGTACGCGGGAACGGCCCAGTCCGCCGGTACGAGCGTGCGCAGCACGCCGCCGGTGGCGGCGACCGTCGCGAGCCCGCCGACGGTCGCGGTCGCCGCCGCAGCCGCCGGTGCGCGCCATGCGGTCCCCAGGGACACGGCAGCGGTTGCCAGGAGCAGCAGGGCCGGTACCACCGAGGCCGCCGGGGAGCCCGCGGACACGGACAGCCAGACGCCGGTCAGCAGGGACCAGCCGCCCGTCACCACGGCGCCGGTGACCGCGAGCGCCCGGACGGCGGTCCCCCGCGCGACGAGCGCGATCGCGACGTCGAGGCCGGCGGTGGCCAGCGTCGCCCAGGCGGTGACCTCCGGGCCGCCGCCCGCGGACAGCGCCCACAGCGGCAGCGGGAGCTGACCCGCCACCACGGCGCCCGGCAGCGGCAGACGCAGCCTGCCGACGGCGCGCCCGTACGCCGCCCAGGCCGCGGCGAGCACACCGGCTGCCACGGCCGTGTAGGCCACGGCGTCCGTCCCCGGAAGTACCGCGCGCTTCAGCGCGTAGGCGTCGAGGACCGTGAGGACGAGTCCGAGCGCGGCCACCGACTCGGCGGTGGAGACGAGCCTCCGGCGCAGCAGCAGGAGCGGTGTCCCGAGGGCCGTCACGGTCACCGCGCCCAGCACGACCGCCCGTCCGCCGATGCCCATGCGGCCCCAGCTGACCAGGGTGAAGGCGACGGCGGCGATCGTGAGCAGGATCCCGCCCAGGGTGAGCAGGATGTTCTGCGCGCTCGGCGGGGACGTCTCGGCGGCCGCCCCGGGGGAGCGGGCGGGAACCGGCGCCGGTCCGGCGCCGGCGGCCCGGAGGGCCGTCAGCAGCCAGGCTCTGCGGTGCATCAACTGGGCCCTGCGGGCATCGAGTTGGACCAGCTCGCGATCGATGAGCCGGAGCTCCTCGGCGGGCGGCAGTACGTTCTCCATGGCGGCGAGTGTGGCGCGGGACACAAGGAGCCGGAATGAGCGCGCGTACTCAGATCGCCGGTGAGTACGTACCTGCCCGGTGCCGGGCTCCGAGGGGCGGTGGACGGCCGGGAACGGAGTTTGAAGGAAACCCGCCGGTACCTGTATGGTTCAGTGCGTTCCCGGGCGATTAGCTCAGCGGGAGAGCGCTTCGTTCACACCGAAGAGGTCACTGGTTCGAACCCAGTATCGCCCACAGGCAGAGGCCGGTCCGTCATCCGACGGACCGGCCTCGTGCGTTCCCGGCCCCGTGAACTGATTCGCCGTCACCGGGACTGCCCCGAGGGGGAGTTGGCACCGGCCCCCACCTGCTCCTTGACGCGATCCCGGACGTTGGCTTCAATGCCGTAGAGAGGTCCAGACCAATCGGCCCCCGGTGTGCGGGCCCGTCTCCGGCCCTCCCGTCGATCCCGGTGCCGACGGACCGGCGCCAGGGCGGGGGAGACCGGCTAGGGTCTGAACCGGCGGCCGTTGCCCGGCCCCACGGAACGTACGGGTGTCCCGAAGCGGCGGGGCACCCGTACCCGTGTCCGGCCCCGCGCCCCCTCGGTGAACGCCGGTCACGCCGCCTGGGCCGGCATCTCGGGCCGCAGCGGCCATGCCGGATCCACCGACTCCTCCGAACCGTTCCGGGCGAACCACGCCTGCAGCCCGCGCGCCTGCGCCGCGTGCCACACCGCCTGCAGCGTGTGCAGCTCCGCCGCCGACAGCCGCTCCAGACGCGCGGCGAAACGCCGCCCGACCGCCCGGACGACGTCCAGCGCCGCCGTGGCGTCCGCCGCCGCGTCATGGGCGCCGTCCAGCTCGACCCCGTACTGCTCGCACAGATCGGTCAGCGTGCGGCGACCCTTGCGGTAGCGGTCCAGATGCTTGTCCAGTACCCGCGGGTCCAGTACGCACATCGGGACGTTCTCGAGATAGCGCGCCAGCGACGAGGCCCGATGGCGGCGCAGTTCGCGGTCCAGCAGGGTCAGATCGAACGGCGCGTTCATCACCACGAGCGGGCGGCCCGCCGCACACTGCTCGGCCAGTGACCTGCCTATCTCCTCCATCACCGGCGCCGGCCAGCGGCCGTTGTGCTGGAGGTGCTCCTCCGTGAGACCGTGCACGGCCGTCGCCTCGGCCGGTACGGGCACGCCCGGATTGACCAGCCAGCCGGTGACGCGTGTGCGTCCTCCCGGCGAATCCTGGACCACGAGCGCGGCCGACACGATCCGGTCGTGCTCGACGTCCACCCCGGTTGTCTCGGTGTCAAATGCGGCCAGGGGCCCTTCGTACCAGCGCGTCATCCCCGAACTCCTCGCCCATGCCTGGCAGATGGTGATATCCCCTGCCCGAATCGGTGATACCCGGACCGTTTGCGCACTACGCAGGCGGGTGACAACACAGTTGACGGGGCGCGCTGCTGACGGTCCGTCGTGAGGACAAAGCATCGGCACACCCTGGAAGGCAGACGGAGCCATGGCGCTCGCGCAGCCCGAACCGGGTGCGCTGCCCGAGCGGACCGCACCGCTGCGCGGAGCACTCGCCACCACCGCCTGCATGGAGACGCTCCAGGTGGGGTACCTCCACGCGGTCGCGGCCGCCGCCGGCTGCTCGCTGTCCCAGCCGTTCCCCGACAACGGGATCGACTGGCACGTCAGCCACAGCGCTCCCGGACACACCGTCGACGACGAGGTCACCATCAAGGTGCAGTTGAAGGCCACCTACCAGCTCGCGCCCCACCCGCCCGGCCCCGCGTTCTCCTTCACGCTCGACAACGAGCACCTGGTGAAGCTGGCCCGTACACCCGTGTCGGTGCACAAGATCCTCGTCGTCATGATCGTGCCGCGGACCCGGGACGAGTGGCTGCGGGCCGGCCACGACCGGCTCGATCTGCGGCACTGCTGCTACTGGACGAATCTGGCCGGCCACCCGGTGACGGGCCGGCGGCGGACCACCGTCCGGATCCCGACCGCGCGCATCTTCGACGACCGGGCGCTCTGCGAGATCATGACGCGGGTCGGGACGGGAGGGAGACCCTGATGCACCGCCCGATCGACGAACCCGCACGGCGGCCGGCCGGCCCCCCCGCGGTGCCGCACGCCCGTCCCGTGCCCCTGCCGTTCCCCGACGGCGTGCCCGCGCCCTGGTACGGCAGCGGAGCCCCCGACCCCGCCCTCGTCGACCCCCTGGTGCTGGGGGCGCTGCTGCACCGGCACGGTTGGCGCAGGCGAGGCGGCGCGACCGGCCGGTACGCCCGCTGGACACCGCCGGAGCCGGGCGCCGGCGGCACGAGCCTGCTGGTGCCCGAGAGCCGGGAGTTCCCCGACTGCGAGGACCTGCTGGGCGAGGCGCTCACCGCCCTCGCGAGATCGGCGGCGCCCTCGGCACGCGAGGTGCTGGTGGGGCTCGCGGTGCCGAGCGACGAGATCCGGTGGTGGCGCGACGTGCCCCACGGTCCGTCGGGCGCGGCGTCCTGGACCGTGCAGGAGCAGCTGAGGTCCGCCGCCCGGCAACTGCTGCTCGCGGGGGCGCTCGCCGTGCGCGGGCGCGCCGGCTACCACGGGGCGCGCCACCGGCGGCAGGCACAGGCCGTACTGGAGGGCGTCCTGGTGGGGCCGGCGCCCGGCGGGCGCGGGCTCACCGCCTTCGTACCGGTGGACAGCGGCCGGTCCGTCGCCGTCCGGCTGCACCACGCGCTGCACGCGACACGCGAGGCCATCGACTACCAGCGCGCCACCGGCGGGATGGACGCCTTCGACGCGGCGGTCGCCGCGGGCGTCAGCCGGGAGCTGACCGAGGCTCTCGTGGCACTCGTCCGCGGTGCCGAGGGGGCACGGGTCGCGGTGGCGTGGTCCCCCTCCGCGGGAGTCCCCGCGGGCTGTGCGGCCCGGCCCGAACCGGTGGAGTTCTCGCCCGGCGACCTGCCCGCCCTGCGCGCGGCCGGTGCCCGCTATCTGCGTGACGAGCCGTCCGTCCCCGTGCGGGTGACCGGGACGGTGGTCCGGATGCGGCGCTCGGGCACGCGCGGCGAGGGGACGGTGCGGCTGCGCGTCCTCGCCGGGGCGGAGGTGCCGCACGTCCGCGCGGTCCTGGACGAGGAGGCGTACCGGACCGCGGGCCACGCGCATCTCGTCGGGCTCCCGATCCGCGTCGTCGGACGCCTCGAGAGCCGCGGCGGCTTCCGGCGCCTCAGCGACGCGACCGACGTCGTGCCGGTGCACGTGGACGAGGCGGAGCGGGACCGGCTGATGAAGGCCCTGCACGAGAATCTCGACTTCTTCGAGGAGGCGTGCGGCGGGGAGGACTGAGCGGTTCCGCCTCGCTCGGGGCGGGCGGGAGGCTTCACGAGCGTCGTGGGCGGGCGCGCGGGCGGCGCCCGCCGCGCGGTGTCGGTTCGGTGCGCCCGCCTTGCGGTGTCGACGGTGCCGCGTCCGCCGTGGTCGGTGCCGCGCCGTCGTGCCGTGCCCGTCGTGCCGTGTCTGTACGGTGCGCTCGTCGCGTCGGGTCGCGCGTGCGCCTCGTCGGTACCGCGTCCCGTCCCCGGTGCGTCTCGTTTGGTGCCGTGCCGTCGTGCCGCGTCGGTACCGCGTCCGTCGTGCCCGTGTCGGTCGTGCCGCGTCCGTACGGTGCGCCACGCGTGCCGAGCCCCTCGCGACCACCGTGCCGGGCCGGGCGCGGCCGGATCGCGGATCCGGCCGTCACGCAGGACGCCCGAGGCCCCCGGACGGTCCGGCCCTCCGCGAGGGCGATGCCCCCGCGCGAGCCGCCGGCCGCCCGCCAGGCACAGCGCACGCGCGCAGCGCGTTTCGCGGGGGCGATCCGTCGCTCGGTAGCATGACGTAGTGCACGCGCGATACCTCGGCGCGTGCTTCCCCTTCAGACAGGAGAGACCGGTGTCAGACGTCCGTGTGATCATCCAACGCGATTCCGAGCGGGAAGAGCGCGTGGTGACCACGGGCACCACGGCGGCCGATCTCTTCGGCGGCGAGCGCACCGTGATCGCCGCGCGGGTCGGCGGCGAGCTGAAGGACCTCGCGTACGCGGTGAAGGACGGCGAGACCGTCGAGCCGGTCGAGATCTCCTCCGAGGACGGGCTGAACATCCTGCGCCACTCCACCGCGCACGTCATGGCGCAGGCCGTGCAGGAGCTCTTCCCCGAGGCCAAGCTCGGCATCGGCCCGCCGGTCCGGGACGGCTTCTACTACGACTTCGACGTGGAGAAGCCCTTCACCCCCGAGGACCTCAAGGCCGTCGAGAAGAAGATGCAGGAGATCCAGAAGCGCGGCCAGCGCTTCTCGCGCCGCGTCGTCACCGACGAGGCCGCGCGCGAGGAGCTCGCGGACGAGCCGTACAAGCTGGAGCTCATCGGGATCAAGGGTTCCGCGTCGCACGACGACGGCGCGGACGTCGAGGTGGGCGGCGGCGAGCTGACCATCTACGACAACCTGGACGCCAAGACCGGCGAGCTGTGCTGGAAGGACCTCTGCCGGGGCCCCCACCTGCCCACCACCCGCAACATCCCCGCGTTCAAGCTGATGCGCAACGCCGCGGCGTACTGGCGCGGCAGCGAGAAGAACCCGATGCTGCAGCGCATCTACGGCACCGCCTGGCCGTCCAAGGAGGAGCTGAAGGCCCACCTGGACTTCCTCGCCGAGGCCGAGAAGCGCGACCACCGCAAGCTCGGCAACGAGCTGGACCTGTTCTCCTTCCCGGACGAGGTCGGCTCCGGGCTCGCGGTCTTCCACCCCAAGGGCGGTGTGATCCGCCGGGTCATGGAGGACTACTCGCGCAAGCGCCACGAGGAGCACGGCTACGAGTTCGTGTACTCGCCGCACGCCACCAAGGGCAAGCTGTTCGAGAAGTCGGGCCACCTGGACTGGTACGCCGAGGGCATGTACCCGCCCATGCAGCTCGACGAGGGCGTGGACTACTACCTCAAGCCCATGAACTGCCCGATGCACAACCTGATCTTCGACGCGCGCGGCCGCTCGTACCGTGAACTGCCGCTGCGTCTCTTCGAGTTCGGCACCGTGTACCGGTACGAGAAGTCGGGCGTCGTGCACGGTCTGACCCGTGCCCGCGGCTTCACCCAGGACGACGCGCACATCTACTGCACCCGCGAGCAGATGGCGGAGGAGCTGGACAAGACCCTCACCTTCGTCCTGGACCTGCTGCGCGACTACGGTCTGACCGACTTCTACCTGGAGCTGTCCACCAAGGACCCGAACAAGTTCGTGGGCTCCGACGAGGTCTGGGACGAGGCCACCGAGGTCCTGCGGCAGGTGGCCGAGAAGCAGGGCCTTCCGCTGACCCCCGACCCGGGCGGCGCGGCCTTCTACGGCCCGAAGATCTCCGTGCAGGCGAAGGACGCGATCGGCCGGACCTGGCAGATGTCGACGGTCCAGCTCGACTTCAACCTGCCGGAGCGCTTCAACCTGGAGTACACCGGCCCGGACGGCACCAAGCAGCGTCCCGTCATGATCCACCGGGCGCTGTTCGGCTCCATCGAGCGCTTCTTCGCGGTGCTGCTGGAGCACTACGCCGGTGCCTTCCCGGCCTGGCTGGCCCCCGTCCAGGCGCTGGGCATCCCGATCGGCGACGCCCACGTCCCGTACCTGCAGGAGTTCGCCGCCAAGGCGAGGAAGCAGGGGCTGCGCATGGAGGTGGACGCCTCCTCGGACCGGATGCAGAAGAAGATCCGCAACGCCCAGAAGCAGAAGGTGCCCTTCATGGTCATCGCGGGCGACGAGGACATGGAGCACGGCGCGGTGTCGTTCCGCTACCGCGACGGTTCGCAGGAGAACGGCATCCCGGTCGACGAGGCCATCGCCAAGATCGCGAAGATCGTCGAGGAGCGCGCCCAGGTCTGAGCCGGCCGGGCTGCCGGGACCGGGCCGGCCCGCGGCCGCCCCGCACCGTCAGGAGGAGGCCCCCGGAGGACGTCGGTCCTCCGGGGGCCTCCTCTCGTCCTCGCGTGTGAAGACCTGGATCAGCCAGGACGAGAACGAGCCGGTCACCGCGCCCAGCAGCGCGAGACCGCAGATCATCAGTCCGACGGCGATGGTCCTCCCCCACGCGGTCACGGGGGTGACGTCGCCGTACCCGACGGTGGTCAGCGTCGCGCACACCCACCACACGGAGTCGCCGAAGGTGAGGATCGTCGCCCCGGGGGCGGTCCGCTCCGCGTGGAACACGGCGAGCGCCCCGGCCCAGCCCAGCAGCACCGCGCCCATGCCCGCGTAGACGATCACCCGTGCGTAGAGGCTGAGGACCGGCTGGTCGCGCCGCCGCTGGAGCGTCGTGTACAGCTTGACCAGCCGCAGCGGGCGCAGCAGCGGCAGGAGCAGCACCAGGGCGTCCAGCCAGTGCGTCCGCAGGAAGCGGTGGAGCCGCTGACCGCTGAGCCGCAGCCGCACCACGAAGTCGCTCAGGAACACCAGCCACATCAGCAGCATCGCGGCGAGGGCGGTGTCCAGCCAGACCACGTCCACGTCATGGGCCAGGATCCGCACCGAGTACGCGGCGAGGAAGACCAGTGAGGCGTAGAAGAGCGGCAGCTCGGCCCGCTGCTCCCAGCGGTCGAGCGGGGTGTCTGCCTCGTGGACGTCCATGCGGCCAGCATCGCCGGGAGCCGCCTGCGTCCGCCCCCGGCGACACGCTCCGTACGGGCGAAGTCATATGCTGCACCACATGACGAGTGAGCCGGAGCAGCAGATCGGGGTCGGCATCCAGGACGCCTTCCAGCGGCTGTGGACACCCCACCGGATGGCCTACATCCAGGGCGAGAACAAGCCGACCGGCCCCGGGGCCGACGACGGCTGCCCCTTCTGCTCCATCCCCGCCAAGTCCGACGAGGACGGGCTCGTCATCGCACGCGGTGAGAACGTGTACGCGGTGCTCAACCTGTACCCCTACAACGGCGGCCACCTGATGGTCGTGCCGTACCGGCACGTCGCCGACTACACGGACCTCGAAGCGGCCGAGACCACCGAGCTCGCCGAGTTCACCAAGCGGGCCATGACGGCGCTGCGGACGGCGTCCGGGGCACACGGCTTCAACATCGGCATGAACCAGGGCACGGTGGCCGGCGCCGGCATCGCCGCGCATCTGCATCAGCACGTGGTGCCGCGCTGGGGCGGTGACACCAACTTCATGCCGGTCATCGGCCACACCAAGGTGCTGCCGCAACTCCTCGCCGACACCCGGAAGATGCTCGCGGACGCCTGGCCCGCTTAGGACGTGTTACGGGAGTCCCCTGGCCCCCGACGCCTGGCACGCACGCTCGCTGCGTTGTCGGAGTGATCCGAGTACGTCCAGTACGAGGATGATCCTCCGTCCTGCGATCGCACGCACCGGACGCCGCAGGCCCCGCCCTGCCGGCGACGGAGCTGCCGCCGCGACACGCCCCGGTACCGGCTGTCCCTCCCGGCCCCGGGCCGTCCCGCGGACGCTCCGGGGCCGCACCGTCACGCGTCGTACGCGTCCGCCTTGCGCGGCATCGGGTCCTGCACACCCGTGCTGAGGAACGACGAGCGGGTGCTGAAGCGCTCCGTGTCCACGCCGTTCTCCTCCAGTACCCGCATCGCGGCGGAGTGGGCCACCCGCAGCACCGGCGTCGCCGCCCGCATCGCGTCGTCCGCCATGAAGCGGTGCCGCCAGGGCTGCTCAGCCCATGCGTGCCGCAGCCCGAACGGCTCGGGGAGGATCAGTTTCCCGCCGAGGAAGTCCAGCATCGGCGGGTACCAGGTGAACGGTGCCCGGACCATCTGCCGCACCACCTCGGGGGTCTCCACCAGCGGCAGCTGACGCTCGACGGTCTCCCAGAACCGGATCGTCTTGGCCACCTCGACGGTCTTGGGCGCGGGCTTGCTGGTGAAGAGGGAGTGCACCGGGCCGAGAGCGTGTCCCGTCACTTCGATGCGCAGGGTCTCGAACAGCACCGTCACCGTGATCATCATGGTGATGACCAGCTGGCCGTCCCACAGGGTGAACTGGACGCCCAGATAGTGCCGGTTGCCGCTGCCGAACTGCTGGTGGTCGCAGATGCGCTGTATCTCGTGGCGCTTGACCTGGAAGGTGTCCACGTCCTGGCCGTCGGGGCGGGCCACCTCGGCGGCACCCTCCCCGACCGGCACCACGATCCAGTGCTTCACCGACGGCTTGGGGAAGCCGCCCGTGTTCAGCGGGCCGCGCTGGAGCAGGGTCAGCTGGTCGTGGATGACCTTGATGACGTCCCAGCTGCGGAACTGGTGGAACTCCTTGCCCGGCTCCTTGGCCACCAGTTCCTCGGCGAGCTGCCAGCTGCCCCAGCGGGTGCCCATGCCGAGTATCCCCTTGGGGCCGGCGTAGAAGACGGAGTTGGACTGCTGCTCGGCGGTGAGCTTCTCCAGGCCCTGGCGGAGTTGCTCGGCCGCCGTCTCGTTCGGGTTGCCCGGCACGGCCTCCGGGACCTTCGCCCCGATGCCGCCGCCGGAGAGGAGGCTGTCCCAGCGGACCCGCAGATCCTTCGCCGTGGACTCGCAGATCCGCTTGGCGAACAGCCAGCCGATCACCGGGGCGACGACCATGGCCCGCAGGTAGTACCCCCAGAACCCGCTGAACGGCAGGGCGATCAGGAACACCACCGCGAGGGCGCCCACGGCGATCAGCAGCGCCGACCCGATGGCTCCGGTCCTCCTGTCCTTCGAACCCGCGAGCGTACGGCGCAGCTGGAACACGCCGATCCACAGCAGGGCGCCGGGCAGGAACAGCAGTCCGAACACCGCCATGACGGCCGTCAGCCGGGCGTCCCGCTGCTTGCGGATCCGGCTCGCCGCCAGCGCGTGCTCCACGACGGCCTGCGGCTCCGCGCCGAAGGACTGGATCAGCGGTTTGCGGGCTCCGCCGAGCATCCGCACCTGGACCGCCCGTGAGAAGGCCTCGCCCAGATTCGGCTCGAAGAGCGAGAACTTGCCCTTCTTCACCTTGGACTGGTGCCACTCGTTGTTGGCCTTGAGTATCTCCTCGAGCGGACTGTCGCGGTACGCGGCCGAGGCGAGGGCGTGGGTCGCCGCCGTCTGGCCGGCCGCCCCCTGCACCGGGATCTGTGCCCCGGGAGAGAAATCGAATGCCTGGTCCGCCACTACCGCCCCCATCGCCGCATCGTCCGCACTGCGGCCTTCCCAACTACCGTGCCCCGCACACCTTCTGAGCTGCGCAACACAGCGTATCGGGGTGGTGGCCCAGGCGTCAGCACCGCCTTTCGGCCCTCCGGGGCGACCGGACCCGTGCGCGCGAGTGCCGCCCGCCGAAGGGGTGTTCGGCGGGCGGCACTCCCACCGCGGCGCGCCGGACCGGGCCCGAGGCGCCCGGGAGAGCCGGGCCCGGAGGCCGTCTCCGGGGCGGCGGCCTCCTAAGCGGCGGCCGCGGTCTCCTCGCGGACCTTCGCCGCCATCTGCGGCGGCATCGCCTCGTGCCGCGCGTACGAACGGTCGAAGCGGCCCGTGCCGTGCGAGATGGACCGCAGGTCCACCGCGTAACGCCCGATCTCGATCTCCGGAACCTCGGCGCGCACGACCGTCCTGCCGGTGCCCGCCTGCTCGGTGCCGACGACCCGGCCGCGCCGGCCCGACAGATCGCTCATGACGGCGCCGACGTATTCGTCCGGGACCATCACCTGCACCTCCGCCACCGGCTCCAGCAGGTCGATCCGGGCCTGCGCCGCCGCCTCACGCAGCGCCAGCGCGCCCGCCGTCTGGAACGCGGCGTCGGAGGAGTCCACCGAGTGCGCCTTGCCGTCCAGCAGCGTCACCCGCACGTCGACCAGCGGATGACCGGCCGAGAGGCCCTTCGCCGCCTGTGCCCGGACGCCCTTCTCCACCGAAGGGATGAACTGGCGGGGGACGGCGCCGCCGACCACCTTGTCGACGAACTCGATGCCCGAGCCGGGCGGCAGCGGCTCGACCTCGATCTCGCAGATCGCGTACTGGCCGTGCCCGCCGGACTGCTTCACATGACGGCCCCGCCCCGCCGACGGCCCGCCGAACGTCTCCCGCAGCGACACCTTGTGCGGGACCACGTCGACCTGGACCCCGTACCTGCTGCGCAGTCGCTCCAGCGCCACGTCCATGTGGGCCTCGCCCAGGCACCACAGCACCACCTGGTGGGTGTCCTGGTTCTGCTCCAGACGCATCGTCGGGTCCTCGGCGACCAGCCGGGACAACCCCTGGGAGAGCCGGTCCTCGTCGGCCTTGCTGTGGGCCTGGATGGCCAGCGGGAGCAGCGGGTCCGGCATCGCCCACGGCTCCATCAGCAGCGGGTCCGACGTCGAGGAGATCGTGTCCCCGGTCTCCGCCCGTCCCAGCTTGGCGACGCAGGCGAGATCGCCAGCGATGCACCGCCCGACGGTGCGCTGCTGTTTGCCGAACGGTGAGGAGAGGGCGCCGACGCGCTCGTCGACGTCGTGGTCCTCGTGCCCGCGGTCGGCCAGCCCGTGCCCCGACACGTGCACCGTCTCGTCGGGGCGGAGCGTGCCGGAGAACACCCTGACCAGGGACAGCCGGCCGACGTACGGGTCGGACGCGGTCCTGACGACCTCGGCGACCAGCGGCCCGTCCGGGTCGCAGGTGACGGCGGGCCTGGGCCGGCCCTCCGGGGTGGTGACCGCCGGGGCCTCGCGCTCCAGCGGGGTCGGGAACCCGCCGGTGATCAGCTCCAGCAGCTCGACCGTCCCGAGCCCCTGCTTCGCCCCGTTCGTCGCCGGCGCCGCGGCCAGCACCGGATGGAACGCGCCCCGTGCGACGGCCTTCTCCAGGTCGTCGATCAGCGTCTTGAGGTCGACCTCCTCGCCTCCCAGGTAGCGGTCCATGAGGGTCTCGTCCTCGCTCTCGGCGATGATCCCCTCGATCAGGCGGTTCCTGGCCTGCTCCAGCATCGCCTCCTCCTCGGGCCCGGGCGCCTTCTCGACGCGCTCGCCGCCCGAGTAGTCGAACAGCTTCTGCGACAACAGCCCCACCAGTCCCGTGACGGGCGCGTGCCCGTCGGCGGCCTCGGGGCCGTACTGCGGCAGATAGAGCGGCAGCACCGCGTCCGGGTCGTCACCGCCGAACAACTGCCCGCACACCTCGATGAGCTCGTCGAACCCTGTGCGCGCCGTCTCCAGGTGGGTGACCACGATGGCGCGGGGCATCCCGACCGCCGCGCACTCCTCCCACACCATGCGGGTCGAGGCGGGCACGGCGTCGGCCTCCTGCGCCGCCGAGACAACGAAAAGGGCCGCGTCCGCGGCTCGCAGACCGGCCCTGAGCTCCCCCACGAAGTCGGCGTACCCGGGGGTGTCCAGCAGATTGATCTTGTACCCGCCCCACTCGACCGGGACGAGACTCAGCTGTACGGAACGCTGCTGGCGGTGCTCGATCTCGTCGTAGTCCGAGACCGTCCCGCCGTCCTCGACGCGTCCCGCCCGGTTGACCGCCCCCGCCGTCAGGGCCAGGGCCTCCACCAGGGTCGTCTTCCCCGATCCGCTGTGGCCGACCAGCACCACATTCCGTACGGATGTCGGCCGGTCGGCCGTCGTAGCCCTGCCGGCGGCTCCGGATTGTGCATTCGCCTTGTCGCCCATGATTCGTTCCTCCCGACTCGGTGCACGGTGAGGTGAGGGCGCGGACCCGGGGGCGCGCGATGGGGAGACCCCCGGCCGGAACCTTGGGGATGCTCCGGCGAAGCCCGCGGTTGTCTTTCGAGCTTTCCACTCCCGTCAAGGTGCGTCCATACGTCGTACGCGACCGGGCCAGGCCGCTGGGCCGCCGCGCGCGTGGCTACGATGGGCCCGCCGGTGGCCGAAGGGGCCGCGCGGCACACCGACCCCTCGGGAAGGCCATGCTGAACAAGTACGCGCGTGCGTTCTTCACGCGTGTTCTCACACCGTTCGCCGCGTTTCTGCTGCGCCGCGGGGTGAGCCCCGACGCGGTGACCCTCGTGGGCACGGCCGGAGTGGTCGCGGGCGCCCTGGTCTTCTTCCCTCGCGGAGAGTTCTTCTGGGGGACGATCGTCATCACCCTGTTCGTCTTCTCCGACCTCGTCGACGGCAACATGGCACGTCAGGCCGGGGTCTCCAGCCGCTGGGGCGCATTCCTGGACTCCACGCTGGACCGGGTCGCGGACAGTGCCATCTTCGGCGGCTTCGCCCTCTGGTATGCGGGCAAGGGCGACGACAACGTGCTGTGCGCGGTGGCGATCTTCTGCCTCGCCAGCGGTCAGGTCGTCTCGTACACCAAGGCGCGGGGCGAGTCGATCGGGCTGCCGGTCGCCGTGAACGGGCTGGTGGAGCGCGCCGAGCGGCTGGTCGTCTCGCTGGTCGCGGCCGGGCTCGCCGGACTCCACGCGTTCGGCGTCCCCGGGGTCGAGGTACTGCTCCCCGTCGCCCTGTGGATCGTGGCCGCGGGATCGGTGGTGACACTGGCGCAGCGCGTGGTCACGGTGCGCCGCGAGGCGGCCGAGGCGGACGCCGGCCCGTCGGGCGACGGCCCTCCGCAGGGGCCCTCACACGGGAGCACCCAGGGCACCTCGCAGGGGAGTGAGGCATGAGCGACATGCAGGACCGGCTGGCGGACGCGCTGTACGGGCTGGGCTGGGGGACGGTCAAGAGGCTCCCGGAACCCGTCGCTGTCAGGCTCGGGCGCACCATCGCCGACACCGCCTGGAAGCGGCGGGGCAAGGGCGTCCTGCGGCTCGAGGCCAACCTGGCCCGGGTGGTGCCCGACGCGGGTCCGGAGCGGCTCGCCGAGCTGTCCAGGGCCGGGATGCGCTCGTACATGCGCTACTGGATGGAGTCCTTCCGGCTGCCGACCTGGGACGAGGAGCGGGTGCGCCGGAGCGTGGACATCGAGAACATCCAGCGCATGCACGACGGCTTGGCGGACGGCCGGGGCGTCATCATGGCGCTGCCGCACCTGGCGAACTGGGACCTGGCGGGTGTCTGGGCCACCCGGGCGCTCGGCATACCGTTCACCACCGTCGCGGAGCGGCTGAAGCCGGAGACGCTGTACGACCGGTTCGTCGCCTACCGCGAGTCCCTCGGCATGGAGGTGCTGCCGCACACCGGCGGCTCCGCCTTCGGCACACTGGCCCGGCGGCTGCGCGAAGGCGGCCTGGTCTGCCTGGTCGCCGACCGCGACCTGTCCGAGTCGGGCATCGAGGTCAAGTTCTTCGGCGAGACGGCGAGGATGCCCGCGGGGCCCGCGCTGCTCGCCCAGCAGACCGGCGCGCTGCTGCTGCCGGTGACCCTCTGGTACGACGGGACCACGGCGGGCATGAAGGGCCGGGTCCATCCGCCCGTCGACGTCCCCGAGACAGGTACCCGGGCCGAGAAGACGTCCGTGATGACACAGGCGCTGGCCGATGCCTTCGCCACCGGAATCGCGGACCACCCGGAGGACTGGCACATGCTGCAGCGGTTGTGGCTCTCGGACCTGGAGCACCGCGCCGAGACGGGGGAGTCCCGCACGTGAGGATCGGGATCGTCTGCCCCTACTCGTGGGACGTCCCCGGCGGCGTCCAGTTCCACATCCGCGACCTCGCGGAGCACCTGATCGGCCTCGGGCACGAGGTGTCCGTCCTCGCCCCGGCCGACGACGAGACCCCGCTGCCGCCGTACGTCGTGTCGGCGGGCCGTGCCGTGCCCGTCCCGTACAACGGCTCTGTCGCCCGGCTCAACTTCGGCTTCCTGTCCGCGGCCCGCGTGCGGCGCTGGCTGCACGACGGCACGTTCGACGTGATCCACATCCACGAGCCGGCCTCGCCGTCGCTGGGACTGCTGTCCTGCTGGGCGGCCCAGGGGCCGATCGTCGCGACGTTCCACACCTCCAACCCGCGCTCGCGGGCGATGATCGCGGCCTACCCGATCCTCCAGCCCGCGCTGGAGAAGATCAACGCGCGGATCGCGGTCAGCGAGTACGCCCGGCGCACGCTCGTGGAGCACCTCGGCGGCGACGCCGTCGTCATCCCGAACGGCGTCGACGTCGACTTCTTCGCGAAGGCCGAGGCGAAGGCGGAGTGGCAGGGTGGGACGCTCGGCTTCATCGGCCGCATCGACGAGCCCCGCAAGGGCCTGCCCGTCCTGATGAGGGCCCTGCCGAGGATCCTGGAGGCCCGGCCGGACACCCGGCTGCTCGTCGCGGGGCGCGGGGACGAGGAGGAGGCCGTCGAGTCCCTTCCCGAGGAGATGCGCGCGCGCGTCGAGTTCCTGGGCATGGTCAGCGACGAGGACAAGGCCCGGCTGCTGCGCAGCGTCGACGTCTACGTCGCGCCCAACACCGGCGGCGAGAGCTTCGGCATCATCCTGGTCGAGGCGCTGTCGGCGGGGGCGGCGGTCCTGGCCTCGGACCTCGACGCGTTCGCACAGGTACTGGACCAGGGCGCGGCGGGCGAGCTGTTCGCCAACGAGGACGCCGACGCCCTCGCCGACGCCGCGATCCGGCTGCTCGGCTCGCCGTCCCGGCGCGCCGAGCTCAGCGCTCGCGGAAGCGCCCATGTGCGGCGGTTCGACTGGTCCACGGTCGGCTCGGACATCCTCGCGGTGTACGAGACGGTGACGGACGGCGCGGCCTCGGTGGCCGCGGACGAACGTCCGGGCCGCCTGAGGGCCCGCTTCGGCCTGGCCCGCGACTGAGCCGCCGGGTGGCGGTGAGGGCCGGGCGTCGGGCTGGAGCAAACGCCCGACAGCGCGGGGCCGTCCCCGTCGTGTGCACCGGGCGACGCCTTGGGACAACGCAGCCGAGCGGAGGCGGGTGCCGTGGGGCAGTCGCGGTCCGCTTCGTCCGCTTCGGCGTGGAGACCCGTGGCGGGGACTCACCCGCCGGGCCGGTGTGCGGGCCCGCGCGGGGCCGTCCCCGGGCGCACGGAGGACCCGGCCCCGCCGAGGGGGCCGTCGCCAGGCTTCGGCACGGGGCCGGCCGGGACGCTGCACGGCCCGGCCGAGGCCAGCGGCGACGACCCGCGGCAGGAGGGGGCCGTCCGCGCGAGTTCGCCCCGACCTGCCGGGGAGTCGTCCACCGGTGCCGCCCGTGAGGGCCCGGGGGCGGAGCCGCGCACGGGCGCCCCGGTAGATTGACCCGGCGTGACCGCAACCCTGATCTGGATCCTCGTCGCGCTCGTCGCCATCGGCCTCTACCTCAGCTGGACCGCCGGCCGGCTCGACCGCCTGCACGCCCGGATCGACGCCGCCCGGGCGGCACTCGACGCCCAGCTCCTGCGCCGCGCCTCGGTCACCCAGGAGCTCGCCACCTCCGGCGTGCTGGACCCCGCCGCCTCGATCGTGCTCTACGAGGCCGCGCACGCGGCCCGTCAGGCGGACGAGGAGCACCGCGAGGTGGCCGAGAGCGATCTGAGCCAGGCGCTGCGGGCGGTGTTCGGCGAGACGGAGCAGGTGGAGGCCGTACGGGAGGCGCCCGGCGGTGACGAGGCCGCCAATGAACTCGCCGCGGCCGTCCGGCGCGTTCCGATGGCGCGCCGGTTCCACAACGACGCCGTGCGGGCGGCACGGGCGCTACGCAGGCACCGCAAGGTCCGCTGGTTCCGCCTCGCCGGGCACGCCCCGTTCCCGATGGCCTTCGAGATGGACGACGAGCCCCCCGTGGCCCTGGCGGACCGGCCGTAACGGACGCCGGACCCGCGGCCGCCCGGGGACGCCCCGGCACCGCCCGTGGCCGGCCCCCGCGGACTTCCCCCGCCGGCCCGAACCACCAAAACGATCCACAGGGTCACCATTGGCCCTTGCAGTGGCCTGGCACCGGACTGTTTCCTCGTCGGAGCACCGTTTGTCGTCACCGAATGAGGTCGATCGTGTCCAGCACGTTCTCCAACTCCCCGCAGGCTCCCGAGACCGGTACCGCGCGCGTCAAGCGAGGCATGGCCGAGCAGCTCAAGGGCGGCGTGATCATGGACGTCGTCACGCCGGAGCAGGCGAAGATCGCCGAGGACGCGGGCGCCGTGGCCGTCATGGCCCTGGAGCGCGTCCCCGCCGACATCCGCAAGGACGGCGGCGTGGCCCGGATGTCCGACCCGGACATGATCGAGGGCATCATCGACGCCGTCTCGATCCCGGTGATGGCCAAGTCCCGCATCGGCCACTTCGTCGAGGCCCAGGTCCTGCAGTCGCTCGGCGTGGACTACATCGACGAGTCCGAGGTCCTCACCCCGGCCGACGAGGTCAACCACTCCGACAAGTGGGCGTTCACGACCCCCTTCGTCTGCGGTGCCACAAACCTGGGCGAGGCCCTGCGCCGGATCGCCGAGGGCGCGGCCATGATCCGCTCCAAGGGCGAGGCCGGCACCGGCAACGTCGTCGAGGCCGTCCGCCACCTGCGCCAGATCAAGAACGAGATCGCCCGGCTGCGCGGCTTCGACAACAACGAGCTGTACGCCGCCGCCAAGGAGCTGCGCGCCCCGTACGAGCTCGTCGCCGAGGTCGCCCAGCTCGGCAAGCTGCCGGTCGTGCTCTTCTCCGCCGGTGGTGTCGCCACCCCCGCCGACGCCGCGCTGATGCGCCAGCTCGGCGCCGAGGGCGTCTTCGTCGGCTCCGGCATCTTCAAGTCGGGCGACCCGGCCAAGCGCGCCGCGGCCATCGTGAAGGCCACCACCTTCTACGACGACCCGAAGATCATCGCGGACGCCTCCCGCAACCTGGGCGAGGCCATGGTCGGCATCAACTGCGACACCCTGCCCGAGGCCGAGCGCTACGCCAACCGCGGCTGGTAATCGACCATGAGCACACCCGGCACCCCTGTTATCGGAGTACTGGCTCTGCAGGGCGACGTACGGGAGCACCTGATCGCCCTGGCCGCGGCGGACGCCGTGGCCAGGCCGGTCCGGCGGCCCGAGGAACTCGCCGAGGTCGACGGCCTGGTCGTCCCCGGCGGCGAGTCCACCACCATCTCCAAGCTGGCCCATCTCTTCGGGCTGATGGAGCCGCTGCGTGAGCGCGTGCGCGCCGGGATGCCCGTCTACGGCACCTGCGCGGGCCTGATCATGCTCGCCGAGAAGATCCTCGACCCCCGTTCGGGACAGGAGACCATCGGCGGCATCGACATGATCGTGCGACGCAACGCCTTCGGCCGCCAGAACGAGTCCTTCGAGTCGGCGGTCGCGGTCACGGGCGTCGCGGGCGACCCTGTGGAGGGCGTCTTCATCCGCGCCCCGTGGGTCGAGTCCGTCGGCGCCGAGGTCGAGGTGCTCGCCGAGCACGAAGGCCACATCGTCGCGGTCCGCCAGGGCAACGCGCTGGCCACGTCGTTCCACCCGGAGCTGACCGGGGACCACCGTGTGCACGCCCTGTTCGTCGACATGGTGCGCGCCGCGCAGTGACCGGATCCCGGTAGGATCACAGGCGAACGCAGCAGAGATTGGTTACGCGAAGGAGACAGGCAGATGTCCGGCCACTCTAAATGGGCCACGACGAAGCACAAGAAGGCCGTGATCGACGCCAAGCGCGGCAAGCTCTTCGCGAAGCTGATCAAGAACATCGAGGTCGCGGCCCGTACCGGCGGCGCCGACGTCGACGGGAACCCGACCCTCTTCGACGCCATCCAGAAGGCGAAGAAGCAGTCGGTCCCCAACAAGAACATCGACTCGGCCGTCAAGCGCGGCGCCGGCCTCGAGGCCGGTGGCGCCGACTACGAGACGATCATGTACGAGGGCTACGGCCCGAACGGTGTCGCGGTGCTCATCGAGTGCCTCACCGACAACCGCAACCGCGCCGCGTCCGACGTGCGTGTCGCCATGACCCGCAACGGCGGTTCGATGGCCGACCCCGGCTCGGTGTCCTACCTGTTCAACCGCAAGGGCGTCGTCGTGCTCCCGAAGGGCGAGCTCTCCGAGGACGACGTGCTCGGCGCGGTGCTGGACGCCGGTGCCGAAGAGGTCAACGACCTCGGTGAGAACTTCGAGGTCATCAGCGAGGCCACCGACCTGGTCGCGGTCCGCACCGCCCTCCAGGACGCCGGTATCGACTACGACTCGGCCGAGGCCAACTTCGTCCCGACCATGCAGGTCGAGCTCGACGAGGAGGGCGCGCGCAAGATCTTCAAGCTGATCGACGCGCTGGAGGACAGCGACGACGTGCAGAACGTCTTCGCCAACTTCGACGTCTCGGACGACGTCATGGAGAAGGTCGACGCCTGATCCCGCTTCGTGGCGACGGGCCGACGGGGAGACCGCCCCGTCGGCCCGTCGCGTTGTCGGCGGTTGTCAGCGGGAGCCGATAGCCTGCACAAACGTACGGGACACCTCCCGGCGGTGGCCGGGGGACGGCGAGGACAGGGGTGGGCGTGTGCGTGTGCTGGGGGTGGACCCGGGGCTGACGCGATGCGGCATCGGCGTCGTCGAGGGCGTCGCGGGCCGTCCGCTGACCATGCTCGGCGTCGGGGTCGTCCGCACCGCCGCTGACGCGGAGATCGGCGACCGGCTCGTCGCCGTCGAGCGCGGCATCGAGGAGTGGCTGGACGCGCACCGGCCCGAACTGGTCGCCGTGGAGCGGGTGTTCAGCCAGCACAATGTCCGGACGGTGATGGGCACGGCCCAGGCCAGTGCCGTCGCCATGCTGTGCGCGGCCAGGCGCGGACTGCCCGTGGCCCTGCACACCCCGAGCGAGGTCAAAGCGGCCGTCACCGGAAGCGGCCGTGCCGACAAGGCGCAGGTGGGCGCGATGGTGACCCGGCTGCTGCGGCTGGACGCCCCGCCGAAGCCGGCCGACGCCGCCGACGCCCTGGCCCTCGCCATCTGCCACATCTGGCGCGCGCCCGCGCAGAACCGTCTGCAGCGGGCGGTCGCCGCCCATCACGCGACGAAAGGCCGTACCGCATGATCGCCTTTGTGAGCGGCCCGGTCGCCGCCCTCGCCCCGACCACCGCCGTGATCGAGGTCGGCGGCGTCGGGATGGCCGTCCAGTGCACGCCCGACACGCTCTCGGAGCTGAGAGTGGGTCAGGAGGCCCGGCTCGCCACGTCGTTGGTGGTCCGCGAGGACTCGCTGACGCTGTACGGCTTCGCCGACGACGACGAGCGGCAGGTCTTCGAGCTGCTCCAGACCGCGAGCGGCGTCGGCCCTCGGCTGGCACAGGCCATGCTCGCGGTCCACCGGCCGGACGCGCTGCGGCGCGCCGTGGCCACGGGCGACGAGAAGGCGCTCACCGCCGTCCCCGGCATCGGGAAGAAGGGCGCACAGAAGCTGCTGCTGGAGCTGAAGGACCGCCTCGGCGAGCCCCTCGGGTCGCCGGGCCGTGCCGTCGGCGCTCCCGTCACCCAGTCCTGGCGGGACCAGCTGCACGCCGCGCTGATCGGACTCGGCTACGCCACCCGCGAGGCCGACGAGGCGGTCACCGCCGTGACCCCGCAGGCGGAGGCGGCGACCGGCGAGCCCCAGATCGGCCTGCTGCTCAAGTCCGCCCTCCAGACGCTGAACCGCACCCGCTGACCCCGAACCGCACCCGCCCACCCACGCGAGGCAATCCACTGTGAACTGGGACGACACCGCACCGCCGACCGACGACGCCGCCGCCGACGGCAGGCTCGTCGGGGCCTCCGCCGACGGCGAGGACCAGGCCGTGGAGGCGGCCCTGCGGCCGAAGTCGCTGGACGAGTTCGTCGGCCAGGAGCGTGTACGCGAACAACTCGACCTCGTCCTGAAGGCGGCGCTCGCCCGCGGTGCCACCGCCGACCACGTCCTGCTCTCCGGGGCGCCCGGACTCGGCAAGACCACGCTCTCCATGATCATCGCGGCGGAGATGGGCGCCCCGATCAGGATCACCAGCGGCCCGGCCATCCAGCACGCGGGGGACCTCGCCGCCATCCTGTCCTCCCTCCAGGAGGGCGAGGTGCTGTTCCTCGACGAGATCCACCGGATGTCCCGGCCCGCCGAGGAGATGCTGTACATGGCGATGGAGGACTTCCGCGTCGACGTGATCGTCGGCAAGGGCCCCGGCGCCACCGCCATCCCGCTGGAGCTGCCTCCGTTCACCCTGGTCGGCGCCACCACGCGGGCCGGCCTGCTGCCCCCGCCGCTGAGGGACCGTTTCGGCTTCACCGCGCACATGGAGTTCTACGCCCCCGCCGAGCTGGAGCGCGTCATCCACCGCTCGGCCCAGCTGCTCGACGTGTCCATCGACGGCGACGGGGCGGCGGAGATCGCGGGACGGTCCCGGGGCACGCCCCGCATCGCCAACCGGCTGCTGCGCCGCGTCCGCGACTACGCCCAGGTCAAGGCGGACGGCCGGATCACCCGTGAGATCGCCGCGGTGGCCCTCGGGGTCTACGAGGTGGACGGCCGCGGCCTCGACCGGCTCGACCGCGCGGTGCTCCAGGCGCTTCTCAAGCTGTTCGCCGGCGGCCCGGTCGGCCTGTCCACCCTGGCCGTGGCCGTGGGGGAGGAGCGGGAGACCGTCGAGGAGGTCGCCGAGCCCTTCCTGGTCCGGGAGGGACTGCTGGCCCGTACCCCGCGGGGCCGGGTGGCGACGCCCGCGGCATGGGCGCATCTCGGACTGGTCCCGCCGCAGCAGGGTCTTGGCGCAAGCGGACAACAGGGTCTGTTCGGGACGTGACGGCGCGGAGGGTCGCCCGGGTGGGAACCGGGGTGCGATGCTGGGCGTTGTTCCATCGATGCGGACTCGCTTAGACTCCGCCGATGCCGCCCGTGATGGTCGGCGTACCCACCCCCGTAGACCAGGCCGCTCCTCACCGCGGTCGTGCGAAGGAATTCCGTCCCGTGGATATCGTGACCCTCCTCCCGTTCATCGTGCTCATCGGGGCCATGTTCCTGATGACCCGCTCCGCCAAGAAGAAGCAGCAGGCGGCGGTGAACATGCGGAACCAGATGCAGCCCGGCACCGGCGTCCGGACCATCGGCGGCCTGTACGCCACGGTCAAGGAGGTCAACGACGACACGGTCCTCCTCGAAGCCGCGCCCGGTGTCCACCTCGTGTTCGCCAAGAACGCCATCGGGGCCGTGCTGGAGGACGCCGAGTACAACCGGATCGTGCACGGTGACGGGGACGCCGACCTGAAGAGCGACACGCCGATCGTGCCGGACGACGCCTCCTCGCTGACCGACGCGGGTGACGGCGACGCCGCCAAGGATGCCAAGATCGACCTCGGCAAGAAGGACGAGGCGGACGACGCCGAGTCGGCGCCCGAGGCCAAGGACGCCAAGGGCGACGACAAGAGCGGCGGCGACACCGACGCGAAGTAGCCGCGACCGGGGACCGCGGCGCGCCCACCGGCGCACGCGGTCCCCGGTGCGTGCCCACTTCTTCCGCGGGGGCAGGTCCCCACAACACATCGTGGCCGACCCGTCGCATACCCGGCGCGGGGCGGTTGGACAGGGAGAAACGACAAGGTGGCAGCACCGAAGAAGGGCCGAAAGGCTCCGGGGGGTCAGGGGAAGCCGGGGCGCACCCTCGCGCTGATGCTGATCGTCATGGCCGGTCTCGTCGGCGGGATGTTCTGGTCCGGGGAGACCACGCCGCGACTCGGTATCGACCTCGCGGGCGGCACGACGATCACGCTCAAGGCCGAGGCGGAGCCCGGCAAGGAGAGCGCGGTCAACGAGACCAACATGGCCACGGCGGTCGGCATCATCGAGCGTCGTGTCAACGGTCTGGGTGTCTCCGAGGCCGAGGTCCAGACCCAGGGCAAAGAGAACATCATCGTCAACATCCCCAAGGGGACGGACTCGGAGCAGGCCCAGAAGCAGGTGGGCACGACGGCCCAGCTGTTCTTCCGCCCCGTGCTCAACGTGGTGCCCGCCGGCCCGGCGAATCCCGAGCCCACCGGAAGCCCGAGCGCCTCGCCGTCCGGCAAGCCCGGTGACAAGGCCACCGACGGCAAGGACAAGGCCACCGCGCCGAGCAGCAGCCCGACCGCGCAGGGCCGTGCCGTCACCGACGCGCTGAAGGCGCCCTCGCCGACGCCGAGCGGTGCCGCCTCGGACCAGCCGAAGGCCCCTGAGAGCCCGAACCCCGCGCCCACGCCCAGCGGCGCCGCCGGGGACCCGGAGCTGGAGAAGCAGTTCGCCGCCCTGAACTGCCTCGACCCGAAGGCCCGCGCCAACGCCGGCCAGGCCGCCAAGCCCGAGCAGGCCACCGTCGCCTGCGGCAAGAACAGCGTCGGCGGCTGGGAGAAGTACCTGCTCGGCCCGGCCGAGGTCGACGGCAAGGACGTCGACGACGCCAAGGGCGTGCTGGACCCGCAGCGCGGCATCTGGATCGTGCAGATGGACTTCACGGGCGCCGGCTCCAAGAAGTTCGCGAAGATCACCGGCAAGCTCTCGCAGCAGCCGTCGCCGATGAACCAGTTCGCGATCGTGCTGGACGGCGAGGTCGTCTCCGCTCCGCAGGTCAACCAGACCCTCAGCGCCAGCGCCGAGATCTCCGGCAGCTTCGACCAGCAGTCGGCCCAGGACCTGGGCAACATCCTGTCCTACGGTGCGCTGCCGCTGAGCTTCGACCAGCAGAGCGTCACCACCGTCACCGCCGCGCTCGGTGGCGAGCAGCTCAAGGCCGGTCTGATCGCGGGCGCCATCGGTCTCGCGCTCGTCGTGGTCTACCTGGTGGTCTACTACCGCGGTCTGTCGCTCGTGGCCCTGCTCAGCCTGCTGGCCTCGGCGATCCTGACCTACGCCCTGATGTCCCTGCTCGGCCCGGCCATCGGCTTCGCGCTGAACCTGCCGGCCGTCTGCGGCGCCATCGTCGCCATCGGTATCACCGCCGACTCGTTCATCGTGTACTTCGAGCGCATCCGGGACGAGATCCGCGAGGGCCGCACGTTGCGCCCCGCCGTGGAGCGTGCCTGGCCGCGCGCCCGGCGCACGATCCTGGTCTCCGACTTCGTGTCGTTCCTCGCCGCCGCGGTGCTCTTCATCGTGACCGTCGGCAAGGTCCAGGGCTTCGCGTTCACGCTCGGCCTGACCACCCTGCTCGACGTCGTCGTGGTGTTCTTCTTCACCAAGCCGCTGATGACGCTCCTCGCCCGCACGAAGTTCTTCGCGAGCGGACACCCCTGGTCCGGACTGGACCCGAAGCGTCTCGGCGCCAAGCCGCCGCTGCGCCGCTCGCGCCGTGTCTCCGCCCCCGTCGACCCGAAGGAGGCGTGAGATGTCGCGTCTCGGCACCCTTGGCGCCAGGCTCTACCGCGGTGAGGTCGGCTACGACTTCGTCGGCAAGCGGAAGATCTGGTACGGAATCTCGATCCTGATCACCATCACGGCCATCGTCGGTCTGGCGGTGCGGGGTCTGAACATGGGCATCGAGTTCAAGGGCGGTGCCGTCTTCACCACCCCGAAGACGAGCGTCTCCGTCACCCAGGCCCAGGAGTTCGCGCAGGAGGCCTCCGGCCACCCGGCGATCGTCCAGAAGCTCGGCAACGACACCCTGCGCATCCAGGTCAGCGAGCTGGACACCGAAGAGGCCAACCAGGTCGGCAAGCAGCTCTCCGAGGACCTGAAGATCCCGGCGGGGCAGATCAACGCAGAGCTGGTCGGTCCGAGCTGGGGCGAGCAGATCGCCAACAAGGCGTGGACCGGCCTCGGCGTGTTCATGATCCTCGTGGTGATCTACCTGGCCATCGCCTTCGAGTGGCGCATGGCGCTCGCCGCCCTCGTGGCGCTGATCCACGACATCACGATCACGGTGGGCATCTACGCGCTCGTCGGGTTCGAGGTGACGCCGGGCACGGTGATCGGTCTGCTGACGATCCTCGGTTACTCGCTGTACGACACGGTGGTGGTCTTCGACAGCCTCAAGGAAGGCACGAAGGACATCACCAAGCAGACCCGCTGGACGTACAGCGAGATCGCCAACCGGTCGATCAACAGCACCCTCGTCCGTTCCATCAACACCACCGTCGTGGCGCTGCTGCCGGTCGCCGGTCTGCTCTTCATCGGCGGTGGCTTCCTCGGCGCGGGCATGCTCAACGACATCTCGCTGTCGCTGTTCGTGGGTCTTGCCGCCGGTGCCTACTCGTCGATCTTCATCGCCACCCCGCTGGTCGCCGACCTCAAGGAGCGCGAGCCGGCCATGAAGGCGCTGAAGAAGCGGGTCCTGGCCAAGCGTGCGGCCGCCGCGGCCAAGGGCGAGTCCGGCGACGACGGCGACGCGGAGTCCCACGGCGAGCCCCAGGACGCCCTGCCGGGCGGAGCGGCGCCGGCCGGAGCCGTCGTCGGCCAGCGCGGCCGCGGCCGCCCCTCGGGCCGGCGCCGATGACCGCGGACATGCGGGAGCTCCTGCTCAGCCGGATCCGGGACGTCTCCGACTACCCGAAGCCGGGCGTGATGTTCAAGGACATCACGCCGCTGCTGGCGGACCCCGCGGCCTTCACGGCCCTCACCGACGCCCTCGCCGACGTGTGCGCCCGCCACGGCGCGACGAAGGTCGTCGGCCTGGAGGCCCGGGGCTTCATCCTCGCGGCCCCGGTCGCGGTCCGGGCGGGCCTCGGCTTCATCCCCGTGCGCAAGGCGGGCAAGCTCCCCGGAGCGACGCTGTCGCAGGCGTACGAGCTGGAGTACGGCACGGCCGAGATCGAGATCCACGCGGAGGACCTCGGCGGCGACGACCGGGTCATGGTGATCGACGACGTCCTCGCCACCGGTGGCACGGCCGAGGCCTCGCTGGAGCTGATCCGCCGGGCCGGCGCCGAGGTCGCGGGCGTCGCGATCCTCATGGAGCTGGGCTTCCTCGGCGGGCGGGCCCGTCTGGAGCCCGCGCTGCAGGGCGCACCGCTGGAGGCGCTGCTCACGGTCTGACCTGCGCAGCACCGCCGTTCAGGCACGCGGAACGGGCACCCGGGGAACACCGGGTGCCCGTTCCGCGTTGTCCACAGTCCCCGTCCCGGGGCGAGGCGAACGCCAGGGGTCGATACCATGGCCTTTCCGGGCCTGACCGGGGGACCCGGATCCGCACGAGGAGCGCTCTTGCCAGACGAGGCCCGTCCCGCCACCGCGCAGCCCGACCAGCAGGCCGAGAAGGCTGTGGCGGCCCCTGCCACGCCCGAGAAGAAGCCCGCGGAGCGCGCCGCGGCAGCTCCGGGGAGTGCGAGCGGTCCGGCCTCCGTTCCCGTGACGGCTCCCAAGCCCGCGCCGCCCGCCCCGGCTCCCGCGCGCTCCGGCGGCTCCTCCAACCGGGTGCGCGCCCGGTTGGCCCGGCTCGGGGTCCAGCGCTCCAGCCCGTACAACCCGGTGCTCGAGCCGCTGCTGCGGATCGTCCGCAGCAACGACCCGAAGATCGAGACCGCCACGCTGCGCCAGATCGAGCGCGCCTACCAGGTCGCCGAGCGGTGGCACCGCGGCCAGAAGCGCAAGAGCGGCGATCCGTACATCACGCATCCGCTCGCCGTCACGACCATCCTCGCCGAGCTCGGCATGGACCCGGCCACGCTCATGGCCGGGCTGCTGCACGACACGGTCGAGGACACCGAGTACGGGCTGGACACCCTGCGCCGTGACTTCGGCGACCAGGTGGCCCTCCTCGTGGACGGCGTCACCAAGCTGGACAAGGTCAAGTTCGGCGAGGCCGCCCAGGCCGAGACCGTGCGCAAGATGGTCGTCGCCATGGCCAAGGACCCGCGCGTCCTGGTCATCAAGCTCGCCGACCGCCTGCACAACATGCGCACGATGCGCTACCTCAAGCGGGAGAAGCAGGAGAAGAAGGCCCGCGAGACGCTGGAGATCTACGCCCCGCTGGCCCATCGGCTGGGCATGAACACCATCAAGTGGGAGCTCGAGGACCTCGCCTTCGCGATCCTCTACCCGAAGATGTACGACGAGATCGTCCGTCTCGTCGCCGAGCGTGCCCCCAAGCGCGACGAGTACCTGGCGATAGTGACGGACGAGGTGCAGTCCGATCTGCGCGCCGCCCGTATCAAGGCCACCGTCACCGGCCGCCCCAAGCACTACTACAGCGTCTACCAGAAGATGATCGTCCGCGGCCGGGACTTCGCGGAGATCTACGACCTGGTCGGCATCCGCGTCCTCGTCGACACCGTCCGCGACTGCTACGCGGCGCTCGGCACCGTCCACGCCCGCTGGAACCCCGTTCCGGGGCGGTTCAAGGACTACATCGCGATGCCGAAGTTCAACATGTACCAGTCGCTGCACACGACGGTCATCGGGCCCAACGGCAAGCCGGTCGAACTCCAGATCCGTACGTTCGACATGCACCGCCGGGCCGAGTACGGCATCGCCGCGCACTGGAAGTACAAGCAGGAGGCCGTCGCCGGCGCGTCCAAGATCCGCACCGACGTCCCCAAGGGCTCGGGCAAGGACAAGGACGCCATCAACGACATGGCGTGGCTGCGGCAGCTGCTCGACTGGCAGAAGGAGACCGAGGACCCGGGCGAGTTCCTGGAGTCGCTGCGCTTCGACCTCTCCCGCAACGAGGTCTTCGTCTTCACGCCGAAGGGCGACGTCATAGCGCTCCCCGCGGGCGCCACCCCCGTCGACTTCGCGTACGCCGTGCACACCGAGGTCGGCCACCGCACGATAGGCGCGCGCGTCAACGGCCGGCTGGTCCCCCTCGAGTCGACGCTGGACAACGGCGACCTGGTCGAGGTCTTCACGTCCAAGGCGACCGGGGCGGGTCCCTCGCGCGACTGGCTGGGCTTCGTCAAGTCGCCCCGGGCCAGGAACAAGATCCGCGCATGGTTCTCGAAGGAGCGCCGTGACGAGGCGATCGAGCAGGGCAAGGACGCCATCGTGCGGGCGATGCGCAAGCAGAACCTGCCGATCCAGCGCATCCTCACCGGCGACTCCCTGGTCACGCTCGCGCACGAGATGCGCTACCCCGACATCTCGTCGCTGTACGCGGCGATCGGCGAGGGGCATGTCGCCGCCCAGGGCGTCGTCCAGAAGCTGGTGCAGGCGCTCGGCGGGGAGGAGGCGGCCAGCGAGGACATCGCCGAGTCGACTCCGCCGTCCCGGAGCCGCGGCCGCAAGCGCCGTGCCAACGCCGACCCGGGCGTGGTCGTCAAGGGCGTCGACGACGTCTGGGTGAAGCTCGCCCGCTGCTGTACGCCCGTGCCCGGAGACCCGATCATCGGGTTCGTCACCCGCGGCAGCGGCGTCTCCGTGCACCGGGCGGACTGCGTCAACGTGGACTCGCTGTCGCAACAACCCGAACGCATGCTCGATGTCGAGTGGGCGCCGACGCAGTCGTCGGTCTTCCTCGTCGCCATCCAGGTCGAGGCGCTGGACCGCTCCCGGCTGCTGTCGGACGTCACGCGCGTCCTGTCCGACCAGCACGTCAACATCCTGTCCGCGGCCGTCCAGACCTCCCGTGACCGCGTCGCCACCTCGCGCTTCACGTTCGAGATGGGCGACCCGAAGCACCTGGGCCACGTCCTGAAGGCGGTCCGGGGCGTCGAGGGCGTCTACGACGTCTACCGAGTGACGTCGGCACGGCGCCCGTAGCGGCCCGAGGGCTTCGGCCCGGCGGTACGGCGACACCGTCCGGCCGGCCGCCCTCCGCCTCCCGGCGGCGACCCGAAGCACCTGGGCCACGTCCTGAAGGCGGTCCGGGGCGTCGAGGGCGTCTACGACGTCTACCGAGTGACGTCGGCACGGCGCCCGTAGCGGCCCGAGGGCTTCGGCCCGGCGGTACGGCGACACCGTCCGGCCGGCCGCCCTCCGCCTCCCGGCGCGGAGGAGGGCGGAGTGACGCGGCTCCACGGACGGGGAAGGGCCCGGCAGCAGCTGCTGCCGGGCCCTTCCCCGTCACCATGTCCGCGGTGTCAGCCGCCGAACTCCTCCAGGCCCTTCAGCGCCTGGTCCAGCAGCGCCTGACGTCCCTCGAGCTCACGCGACAGCTTGTCGGCCTTCGCGTTGTTGCCGGCCGCACGGGCCGCGTCGATCTGCGTGCGCAGCTTGTCGACCGCGGCCTGCAGCTGACCCGTCAGTCCCTCGGCACGCGCCCGCGCCTCCGGGTTGGTGCGGCGCCACTCGGCCTCCTCGGCCTCCTGGATGGCCCGCTCCACCGCGTGCATCCGGCCCTCGACCTTCGGGCGGGCGTCACGCGGGACGTGGCCGATGGCCTCCCAGCGTTCGTTGATGGAGCGGAAGGCGCCACGCGCGGCCTTCAGATCCGTCACCGGCACCAGCTTCTCGGCCTCGACCGCCAGCTCCTCCTTGAGCTTCAGGTTCTCGGTCTGCTCGGCGTCCCGCTCCGCGAACACCCCGCTGCGGGCGGCGAAGAAGATGTCCTGGGCGCCGCGGAAGCGGTTCCACAGGTCCTCCTCGTGCTCGCGCTGCGCGCGGCCCGCGGCCTTCCACTCCGCCATGAGCTCCCGGTAGCGCGCGGCCGTGGGACCCCAGTCGGTCGAACCGGACAGCGACTCGGCCTCGGCGACCAGCCGCTCCTTCGTCTGCCGGGCCACCTCCCGCTGCGCGTCCAGCGCCGCGAAGTGCGCCTTGCGGCGCTTGGAGAACGCCGACCGCGCGTGGGAGAAGCGGTGCCACAGCTCGTCGTCCGACTTCCGGTCGAGCCGCGGCAGGCCCTTCCAGGTGTCCACCAGAGCCCGCAGCCGCTCGCCGGCCGCCCGCCACTGCTCGCTCTGCGCCAGCTCCTCGGCCTCGACGACCAGCGCCTCCTTGGCGTGCCTGGCCTCGTCGGTCTGCTTCGCCTTCTGGGCCTTGCGCTCCTCGCGACGCGCCTCGACCGACGTCACGAGCGCGTCCAGCCGCTTGCCCAGCGCCTCGAGGTCGCCGACCGCGTGGTGCTCGTCGATCTGCCCGCGAATGTGATCGATCGCGGTCATCGCGTCTTTCGCCGACAGATCGGTGGTCTTCACCCGCTTCTCGAGGAGGCCGATCTCGACCACCAAGCCCTCGTACTTGCGCTCGAAGTAGGCCAGGGCCTCCTCGGGAGAGCCGGCCTGCCACGATCCGACGACCTTCTCACCGTCGGAAGTCCGCACGTACACGGTGCCCGTCTCGTCGACGCGGCCCCACGGGTCGCTGCTCACAGCGCCTCCTCCACATGATGCCCCTGAGGGGCTCGGGCCCCCGGGCATCGTCCACAGTTTCCTGGACGGGCATCGCCCGCCTCCCGCAACACGGACCCAGCCCGCGCTGCACAACGCCAATCTAGGCGACCGGCCGCCCGGCTGTCCGCACTCGGCGCCGCCGAATTCGCCGGGTCACCCCTTGCTGACCGCCGCCTTCTTCACCGTGACGGTCTTCGCGGGGGCACCGTCCTTGGCCCCGCCCACGACGCCGCCCGCCCCGACGGCCTTGACCACGGACAGACCGGCCTCGTCGATCTTGCCGAACGGCGTGTACGACGGCGGCAGTTCGCTGTCCTTGTAGACCAGGAAGAACTGGCTGCCGCCGCTGTTCGGCTGGCCCGTGTTCGCCATGGCCACCGTGCCCGCCGGGTACGTGACCTTGCCGTCCGCGGCCGGCTTGCCGAGGGCCGTCAGGTTCTCGTCCGGGATCGTGTAGCCCGGGCCGCCCGTGCCGTCGCCCTTCGGGTCCCCGCACTGGAGCACGAAGATGCCCTCCGTCGTCAGCCGGTGGCACGTGGTGCCGTCGAAGAAGCCCTTGTCCGCGAGGTGCTTGAACGAGTTCACCGTGCGCGGCGTCTTCGCGGCGTCCATCGTGAACGCGACGGCGCCCTGGCTGGTGTCCAGCGACATCGTGTAGGTGCCCTTGGCGTCGATGGCCATCTTCGGCTCGGGCGCGGAGCTCTCGCTCTCCGTGGGCGTCGGGGCGGCCTGCTGCGACGTGTCGTCCCCCGAGTCGCCGTTCGCGAGACCCACCGAGAGGTACGCGGCACCGCCGGCCGCCACCACGACGGCGAGTCCGGCCGCGATGACCGCGTTGCGGCGCTTGGCCTTCCTGCGGGCCTCCTCGCGGCGCCGCTGCTGCCGCTCGTACTTCTCCCTGGCGAGCTGCCGCCGCCGCTGATCGCTGGTGACCACCGGGTCTTCTCCTTGGTGATGATGTGATCCGTGGGGCACGGGTGTGCCCGTACCGTATACGGGTTGGCTGTGAAATGAGCAGCGCCGGTAGGCTCTGACCTGTTGCAATCCGTGAAGCAATATCCCCGTCGGACGACACACTGAGGACGATCGTGCTTATTGCCGGGTTCCCCGCAGGGGCCTGGGGGACCAACTGCTACCTGGTCGCCCCGGCCGCAGGCGAGGAGTGCGTGATCATCGACCCGGGCCACCAGGCCGCCGAGGGAGTCGAGGAGACGCTCAGGAAGCATCGGCTCAAGCCCGTCGCCGTGGTGCTCACCCACGGCCACATCGACCACGTCGCCTCGGTCGTCCCGGTGTGCGGAGCCCATGACGTACCGGCGTGGATCCACCCCGCCGACCGGTACATGATGAGCGACCCGGAGAAGGCCCTCGGCCGCTCCATCGGCATGCCGCTCATGGGCGAGCTGACCGTGGGGGAGCCCGACGACGTCCACGAGCTGACGGACGGTGCCGCGCTGAAGCTGGCGGGTCTGGAGATGACCGTGCGGCACGCGCCCGGCCATACCAAGGGGTCGGTGACCTTCGGACTGCCCGAGGCCGCGGACATCCCGCCGGTCTTCTTCTCGGGCGACCTGCTCTTCGCCGGCTCCATCGGACGCACCGACCTGCCCGGCGGTGACATGGCCGAGATGCTCGACTCGCTGGCCCGCGTGTGCCTGCCGCTCGACGACTCGACCGTGGTGCTGTCCGGCCACGGCCCCCAGACGACCATCGGCCGCGAGCGCGCCACCAACCCGTATCTGCGGGAGGTGGCCGCCGGCCAGGGAGACGGCGGCACCGCCGCTCCCCGACGAGGAATGTGACGAGACCTTCCGTGACCACCTTCCAGGCCCCCAAGGGCACGTACGACCTGATCCCGCCGGACTCCGCGAAGTACCTGGCGGTGCGCGAGGCGATCGCCGCGCCGCTGCGGAACTCGGGCTACGGCTACATCGAGACGCCCGGCTTCGAGAACGTGGAGCTGTTCGCGCGCGGGGTCGGTGAGTCCACCGACATCGTGACCAAGGAGATGTACGCCTTCGAGACCAAGGGCGGCGACAAGCTGGCCCTGCGGCCCGAAGGCACCGCGTCCGTGCTGCGCGCGGCGCTGGAGGCCAACCTCCACAAGTCCGGCAACCTGCCGGTGAAGCTCTGGTACTCGGGTTCGTACTACCGCTACGAGCGCCCCCAGAAGGGCCGTTACCGGCACTTCTCCCAGGTCGGCGCCGAGGCGATCGGCGCCGAGGACCCGGCGCTCGACGCCGAGCTCATCATCCTCGCCGACCAGGCGTACCGCTCGCTGGGCCTGAGCGACTTCCGGATCCTGCTGAACTCGCTCGGCGACAAGGAGTGCCGTCCGGTCTACCGGGACGCGCTCCAGGGCTTCCTGCGCGGGCTGGACCTGGACGAGGACACCCGCCGCCGCGTCGACATCAACCCGCTGCGGGTGCTGGACGACAAGCGCGACGCGGTCCAGAGGCAGCTCGTGGGAGCGCCCATGCTGCGCGACTACCTGTGCGACGCGTGCAAGGCGTACCACGAGGAGGTCCGCGAGCTGCTGACGGCGGCCGGCGTGGCCTACGAGGACGACGAGAAGCTGGTGCGCGGGCTGGACTACTACACGCGCACCACGTTCGAGTTCGTCCACGACGGACTCGGCTCGCAGTCCGCGGTGGGCGGCGGAGGCCGCTACGACGGGCTGTCCGAGATGATCGGCGGCCCGGCGCTGCCGTCGGTGGGCTGGGCGCTCGGCGTGGACCGCACGGTCCTCGCGCTGGAGGCCGAGGGCATCGAGCTCGAACTGCCCGCGTCCACCAGTGTGTTCGCGGTGCCGCTGGGCGAGGAGGCGCGCCGCGTGCTCTTCGGCGTCGTCACCGGGCTGCGCAGGGCGGGGGTCGCCGCCGACTTCTCCTACGGCGGCAAGGGCCTCAAGGGGGCCATGAAGAACGCCAACCGCAGCGGGGCCCGCTACGCGATCGTCGCCGGCGAGCGGGACCTCGCGGACGGAGTGGTCCAGCTCAAGGACATGGAGACCGGCGAGCAGGCGCCGATCGCCCTCGACGCGGTGGTCGAGGAGATCCGGGCGAAGCTCGTCTGACCGGGACGTGCGTCCGAAGGCCCGGCCCGTGGGGGCCGGGCCTTCGCGTTCCCGTCCTCGCGGCGGGGCGGGGCGGGAGTCCTTATGTCCATCGAACGGTGGACAGGGGCGTGAGTGCGGCAGAATGACCATGCCAGAGCAGTGACCGAGCGATGGAAACGACGATATGACGACTGCAGCGGTTGACGGCGTGTCCTCCGGCCGGGAAGCGGAGCGGACGCGCGGCGCCGTCGGCGGCAGCCGTGCGTTCGCATGGCTGCTGGTGATCACCGGAGCGGCCGGGCTGCTGGCCGCGTGGATCATCACGATCGACAAGTTCAAGATCCTCGAGGCCAAGATCGCCGGGACGACGTTCACCCCCGGCTGCAGCCTGAACCCGATCGTCTCCTGCGGCAGCGTGATGGAGAGCGAACAGGCCTCGGCGTTCGGCTTCCCGAACCCCATGCTCGGCCTCGTCACCTACGCGATCGTGATCGGCGTCGGCATGAGCCTCCTCGCCGGCGCGCGCTTCCGCCGCTGGTACTGGCTGACGTTCAACGCGGGCACCCTCTTCGGCGTCGCGTTCTGCACCTGGCTCCAGTACCAGTCGCTGTACAGCATCAACGCACTGTGCCTCTGGTGCTGCCTGGCGTGGGTCGCCACGATCTTCATGTTCTGGTACGTCACCTCGCACAACATCCGCAACGGACTGCTGCCCGCCCCGGCCTGGGCGAAGGGCTTCCTCGCCGAGTTCACGTGGGTCCTGCCGGTGCTGCACACCGGTGTCATCGGCATGCTGATCCTGACGCGCTGGTGGGACTTCTGGCTCGGCTGAGCCGCGGGCGCCGGACGGGGCACCGCCGGTGGCCGGAGAGGGGTCCGGAGGGCTCCCGAGGCACCGCGGCGGGGGCTGTCAGTCCCCTCACTTAGGCTTCATCACGTGGAGCCCGATCTTTTCACCGCCGCCGCCGAGGAACGCCAGGAGAAGGATCCGTCGGCGAGCCCGCTGGCCGTCCGCATGCGTCCCCGCACCCTCGACGAGGTCGTGGGCCAGCAGCATCTGCTCAAGCCGGGGTCCCCGCTGCGCCGGCTCGTCGGCGAGGGCTCCGGCGGGCCCGCGGGAGCCTCCTCGGTGATCCTCTGGGGCCCGCCCGGCACGGGCAAGACGACCCTGGCGTACGTCGTCTCCAAGGCGACCAACAAGCGCTTCGTCGAACTCTCCGCGATCACCGCCGGAGTCAAGGAGGTCCGGGCCGTCATCGACGGGGCCCGCCGTGCCGCGGGCGGCTTCGGCAAGGAGACCGTCCTCTTCCTCGACGAGATCCACCGCTTCAGCAAGGCCCAGCAGGACTCCCTGCTCCCCGCCGTGGAGAACCGCTGGGTGACGCTGATCGCCGCGACCACGGAGAACCCGTACTTCTCGGTGATCTCCCCGCTGCTGTCCCGCTCCCTGCTGCTCACGCTGGAGCCGCTCACCGACGACGACGTGCGCGGTCTGCTGCGCCGGGCGCTGACCGACGAGCGCGGTCTCGACGGCGCCGTGACGCTGCCGGACGACTCCGAGGCGCATCTGCTGCGGATCGCCGGGGGCGACGCGAGACGCGCCCTGACCGCACTGGAGGCCGCGGCGGGCGCCGCGCTGGCCAAGGGCGAGTCGGAGATCCTCCTCCAGACCGTGGAGGAGACGGTCGACCGTGCGGCGGTGAAGTACGACCGGGACGGCGACCAGCACTACGACGTGGCGAGTGCGCTCATCAAGTCCATCCGGGGCTCGGACGTGGACGCCGCGCTGCACTACCTGGCCCGGATGATCGAGGCCGGGGAGGACCCGCGCTTCATCGCCCGGCGGCTGATGATCTCGGCCAGCGAGGACATCGGGCTCGCCGATCCGACGGCCCTGCCGACCGCCGTCGCGGCCGCCCAGGCCGTGGCCATGATCGGTTTCCCGGAGGCGGCGCTCACCCTGAGCCACGCCACCATCGCGCTGGCCCTGGCGCCCAAGTCCAACGCCGCCACGACGGCGATAGGCGCCGCGCTGGCCGACGTGCGCAACGGGCTGGCGGGACCCGTCCCGCGGCATCTGCGCGACGGCCACTACAAGGGCGCGGCGAAGCTCGGCCACGCCCAGGGGTACGTGTATCCGCACGACGTCCCGGGCGGGATCGCCCCGCAGCAGTACGCGCCGGACGCCGTCCACGGCAAGCGCTACTACGAACCGACGCGGTACGGAGCGGAAGCGCGCTACGCGGACGTGGTCGAGAAGGTGCGCGAGCGGCTGCGCGGCGAGACCCCGCCGGGGTCCTGACCGGGCCCGCCCGGCAGCGGCGCCCGGTCACCCCGTGGCAGCGGCGAAGAGGGTGTGCATCGCGTGCCGGAGCGCTCCGGTGTCCTGCACGGGCTCGGGGAAGTCGAAGCGGGCGTCGAACGTACGGCCCTCCGCGGTGGTGCAGCGCAGCCGCAGGCCGAAGCGGTCGAGGGCCAGCGGCACCACGTCCCGTACCGCGGCGCCCGCTTCGCCGGCACGCTCACCGAGCAGACCGGCCAGCCCCCGCACCTGCTCGCCGTGCGCCGAGTGCAGATGCTGCAGCAGGTCCGCCTCGTGCGGTGCGACGGGATCGGGCTCGGTCGCGCCGAGGTCCGCGGGATCCACACGGCCCGCGCCCCACAGGTCGTCGAGCGAGATCTCGCCGGTCTCCAGCCGCACGAGCATCCAGGCCGGATGGTCCGCGTCGGTGTACGAGGGGGCGTGTTCGGGATGCCGCTCGGCGAGCAGCCGTTCGCAGCGGGCGCGGTCCTCGTTGCGCACGGCGGTGAGCCAGCCCGCCAGCCAGGCCCTGCCCCGGATCCGCTGCCGCACCGCGACGGGGGCGACATCGGTGATCTCCATCACGCAGGTGAGGTCGTCGTCCTGGGCGTAGGCGGCCGCCCGTGCCGTGGGAGAATCCCATGGCACAAGGAGAACGACGTCCCCCTCGGGAGTGACGGTGCGTGCGGCGGGTTCCCAGTATCCGGGACCGTGGTCGCGAGCACCCGGCAGCGTGAGGGATACTGAGGCGTTGTTCTCAACGAGGGTTCGTACGCGCTCGGCTTCGGTGGGCTGCCGGGCGCCTTCCCTGGGACGCGGCTGACCTTGTTCATCGTCGTCGCAAGCGGACATCGATTCTGTCGAGTCGTCCGAACTGCGATGCGCACTGGGCAGGGGGATCCCATGCGGTCGAGACATTACGTCCTCCTCGAATAAGGTAAGGCTCACCTAACTTACATGGAGGTAGGTTCCCCGTGAACCAGTCGCGACCCAAGGTCAAGAAGTCGCGTGCTCTCGGCATCGCCCTGACGCCGAAGGCCGTCAAGTACTTCGAGGCTCGCCCCTACCCGCCGGGTGAGCACGGCCGCGGCCGCAAGCAGAACTCGGACTACAAGGTCCGTCTGCTCGAGAAGCAGCGTCTTCGTGCGCAGTACGACGTCTCGGAGCGTCAGCTGGTCCGCGCCTACGAGCGCGCCAGCAAGGTGCAGGGCAAGACCGGTGAGGCCCTGATCATCGAGCTCGAGCGCCGTCTCGACGCCCTGGTGCTCCGCTCCGGCATCGCCCGGACGATCTACCAGGCCCGTCAGATGGTCGTCCACGGCCACATCGAGGTCAACGGCGGCAAGGTCGACAAGCCGTCCTTCCGTGTCCGCCCGGACGACGTCATCACGGTCCGTGAGCGCTCGCGCGAGAAGCACCCGTTCCAGGTCGCCCGTGAGGGTGGCTACGCGCCCGACGGTGAGACCCCGCGTTACCTGCAGGTCAACCTCAAGGCGCTCGCCTTCCGCCTGGACCGGGAGCCGAACCGCAAGGAGATCCCGGTGATCTGCGACGAGCAGCTGGTCGTCGAGTACTACGCCCGCTGAGCCGGCGGCAGTACCACCGGCCTCAGCGCCCCGGCCCGCCGCCTCCCCGCCCTCACCGGCGGGGGAGCGGCGGGCTCTCGCGTTCCGCCCGACCGGGACGGAGGGGGCTGAGCCGACCGTGGGCACGGAGCGTGTGCGGCCGGGAACGGCCCGTGGAATCCCCGCAACTCCCGTGCTGCGGTCACTGATCCGTTACGGGGTCCGACCCCGGGCGCGATAGGGTCGGACAAAGACTTTCGAAGTGGCCCTCGACGAGCAGAGAGCGGTGCAGCGTGACCGGTGGAGAGGTTGCCGGGATCCTGGTGGCCGTCTTCTGGGCGATCCTGGTCTCCTTCCTCGCCGTGGTGCTGGTGAGGCTGGCCCAGACGCTCAGGGCGACCACCAAGCTGGTGGCGGAGGTGACCGAACAGGCGGTGCCGTTGCTGGCCGACGCCTCGGCCACCGTCCGCTCCGCGCAGACCCAGCTCGACCGGGTCGACGCCATCGCCTCCGACGTCCAGGAGGTCACCTCGAACGCGTCGGCGCTCTCCACCACCGTCGCCTCGACGTTCGGTGGCCCGCTCGTGAAGGTCGCCGCGTTCGGCTACGGCGTGCGCCGCGCGATGAGCCGCACCAAGGACGGCGCACCGCCCGCGCAGACGCGGCGCACGGTCGTCGTCGGCCGCACCGTACCGGCCGCGAGGCGCCGGAAGCAGAAGGACTGAGACCCGATGTTCCGTCGTGCGTTCTGGTTCACCGCCGGCGCCGCCGCAGGCGTGTGGGCCACCACCAAGGTCAACCGCAAACTCAGGCAGCTGACTCCGGAGAGCCTCGCCGCCCAGGCGGCGAACAAGGCGGTCGAGACCGGACACCGGCTCAAGGACTTCGCCCTGGACGTCCGGGCCGGGATGGCCCAGCGCGAGGCCGAGCTCGGCGAGGCGCTGGGCATCGAGGCTCCCGTGGACAACCGGGCACTGCCCGCACAGCGCCGACGGGCCGCCCTGGAAAACCACAAGCACGACAAGAAGCACTACGAGATGCTTGACGAGAAGCGCTCGTACAACCGGAATGAGGACCACTGATGGAGTCGGCTGAAATCCGCCGCCGCTGGCTGAGCTTCTTCGAGGAGCGCGGGCACACCGTCGTGCCTTCGGCGTCGCTCATCGCGGACGACCCGACTCTGCTCCTGGTCAACGCAGGCATGGTCCCCTTCAAGCCGTACTTCCTGGGCGAGACCAAGCCGCCCGCCCCGCGCGCCACCAGTGTGCAGAAGTGCGTGCGCACGCCCGACATCGAAGAGGTCGGCAAAACCACCCGCCACGGCACGTTCTTCCAGATGTGCGGCAACTTCTCCTTCGGCGACTACTTCAAGGAAGGGGCCATCAAGTACGCCTGGGAGCTGCTGACCTCGCCCCAGGACAAGGGCGGTTACGGCCTCGAGCCCGAGAAGCTCTGGATCACGGTCTACCTCGACGACGACGAGGCCGAGCGCATCTGGCGCGAGGTCGTCGGCGTCCCCGCCGAGCGCATCCAGCGCCTGGGCAAGAAGGACAACTTCTGGTCCATGGGCGTCCCCGGACCGTGCGGCCCCTGCTCGGAGATCAACTACGACCGCGGCCCCGAGTTCGGCCCCGAGGGCGGCCCGGCCGTCAACGACGAGCGCTACGTGGAGATCTGGAACCTGGTCTTCATGCAGTACGAGCGCGGCGAGGGCTCCGGCAAGGAGGACTTCGAGATCGTCGGGGACCTGCCGAGCAAGAACATCGACACCGGTCTCGGACTCGAGCGTCTCGCCATGATCCTTCAGGGCGTGCAGAACATGTACGAGACGGACACCCTGCGCGTCGTCATCGACAAGGCCACGGAACTCACCGGCGTCCGCTACGGCGACAGCCACGAGTCGGACGTGTCCCTCCGCGTCGTCGCCGACCACATCCGTACGTCCGTGATGCTCATCGGCGACGGTGTGACCCCCGGCAACGAGGGCCGCGGCTACGTCCTTCGCCGCATCATGCGCCGCGCCATCCGCAACATGCGCCTCCTCGGCGCCACCGGTCCCGTCGTCTCCGCGCTGGTCGACGTGGTGATCAAGACCATGGGGCAGCAGTACCCGGAGCTGGAGACCGACCGCAAGCGCGTCGAGACCGTCGCGCTCGCCGAGGAGGCCCGCTTCCTCAAGACGCTGAACGCCGGTACGAACGTGCTGGACGGCGCCGTCACCGAGGCCCGCGACGCCGGCTCGACCGTCCTCTCCGGCGACAAGGCCTTCCTGCTCCACGACACCTGGGGCTTCCCGATCGACCTCACCCTCGAGATGGCCGCCGAACAGGGCCTGACCGTGGACGAGGACGGCTTCCGCCGTCTGATGAAGGAGCAGCGGGAGCGCGCCAAGGCCGACGCCAAGGCCAAGAAGACCGGCCACGCCGATCTGTCCTCCTACCGCGAGGTCGCCGACGCCTCCGGCTCGACCGAGTTCACCGGCTACTCGCAGACCGAGGGCGAGTCGACCATCGTCGGCCTGCTGGTCGACGGCGTGCCCTCGCCGGCCGCCACCGAGGGCGACCAGGTCGAGGTCGTCCTCGACCGCACCCCGTTCTACGCCGAGGGCGGCGGTCAGCTCGCCGACCAGGGCCGGATCAAGCTCGACTCGGGTGCCGTCATCGAGGTCCGTGACGTGCAGCAGCCCGTCCCGGGCGTTTCGGTGCACAAGGGTTCCGTACAGGTCGGCGAGGTGACCGTGGGCGCCTCCGCCTACGCCGCCATCGACGTCAGGCGCCGGCGCGCCATCGCCCGCGCCCACAGCGCCACGCACCTCACCCACCAGGCGCTTCGCGACGCCCTCGGCCCGACGGCCGCTCAGGCCGGTTCCGAGAACTCGCCGGGCCGCTTCCGCTTCGACTTCGGTTCCCCGGCCGCCGTCCCCGGCACGGTCCTGACCGACGTCGAGCAGAAGATCAACGAGGTCCTGGCCCGTGAGCTCGACGTCCAGGCCGAGGTCATGAGCATCGACGAGGCCAAGAAGCAGGGCGCCATCGCCGAGTTCGGCGAGAAGTACGGGGAGCGGGTCCGCGTCGTCACCATCGGCGACTTCTCCAAGGAGCTGTGCGGTGGCACGCACGTGCACAACACCTCCCAGCTGGGTCTGGTGAAGCTGCTGGGAGAGTCGTCGATCGGTTCGGGCGTGCGCCGTATCGAGGCCCTCGTCGGCGTCGACGCCTACCACTTCCTCGCCAAGGAGCACACGGTCGTCGCCCAGCTCCAGGAGCTGGTCAAGGGGCGTCCGGAGGAGCTTCCGGAGAAGATCGCCGGCATGCTCGGCAAGCTGAAGGACGCCGAGAAGGAGATCGAGAAGTTCCGGGCGGAGAAGGTCCTCCAGGCCGCCGCCGGTCTCGCCGAGAACGCCCGGGACATCCGCGGCACGGCGCTGGTCACCGGCCAGGTCCCGGACGGCACCTCTGCCGACGACCTGCGCAAGCTGGTCCTCGACGTCCGCGGCCGGCTCCAGCAGCAGTCGGGGGCCGGCGACCGTCCGGCCGTCGTGGCGCTGTTCACCACGGCCAACGGGCGTCCGCTGACCGTCATCGCCACCAACGAGGCCGCCCGTGAGCGCGGGCTCAAGGCCGGCGAGCTGGTCCGTGCCGCCGCCAAGACCCTCGGCGGCGGCGGTGGCGGCAAGCCGGACGTCGCCCAGGGCGGCGGGCAGAACCCGGAGGCCGTCGGCGACGCCATCGCCGCCGTCGAGCGCCTGGTCGCCGAGACGGCCTGATGCGCAGAGGACGTCGTCTCTCGATCGATGTCGGGGACGCCCGGATCGGGGTCGCCTCGTGCGACCCCGACGGGGTCCTCGCCACCCCGGTGGAGACCGTGCCGGGACGTGACGTCCCGGCCGCCCACCGGCGGCTGAGGCAGCTGGTCGAGGAGTACGAGCCGATCGAGGTGGTCGTGGGCCTGCCCCGTTCACTGAGCGGCGGCGAGGGCCCGGCGGCGGCCAAGGTCCGCGCCTTCGCCCAGGAACTCGCCCACGGTGTCCACCCGGTTCCGGTGCGACTGGTCGACGAGAGGATGACCACAGTGACGGCCAGTCAGGGGCTGCGCGCTTCGGGTGTGAAGTCCAAAAAGGGCCGGTCTGTCATCGACCAGGTCGCGGCAGTTGTCATCCTTCAGAACGCTTTGGAGGCCGAACGGACCTCGGGAGGTCCCCCGGGCGAGGGCGTCGAAGTGGTCATCTGATCGCGATACGGTAACGTTCCGCGCGATGCGGCGGTGTTCGAACAACCGCCGCACAACGTAGAGGCGGAGCGTTCGTCGCTCGTCTCGCGGCTCTAGGGGATCGATGACTGATTATGGCCGGGGCCCCGGCTCCGAACCGTGGCACCCCGAGGATCCTTTGTACGGGGACCAGGGGCGGAGAGGACAGCAGGGTGGCGCCGGCCCTGCGTCCTACGGCGGCCAGCCGCAGCAGCAGTACCCGCAGGAGCCGCAGGACCCCGCCCACTACGGGGGCGGGGAGTACCGGACGGGCCATCCTCAGCAGTACGGGCAGCAGTACGACACGGGCCAGTACGGTCAGCAGCAGTACGACACGGGCCAGTACGACACGGGACAGTACGGTCAGCAGCAGTACGACACGGGGCAGTACGCCACCGGCCAGTACAGCACGGGCCGGCACGACACAGGGCAGTACGACACCGGTCAGTACGCCACCGGGCAGTACGGCGGCGGTTGGGACACCGGCCCGCAGACGCAGTACGACCCGAACGCGGGAGCCGTCCCCTACACCGGTGGCGCCGACTACTACGGCACGCCCGACGCCTACCCGCCGCCGCAGCCTCCCGGGCGTCGCACCGCCCCGCCGCCCCAGGGGCAGCAGCCGCCTCCGGCGGACGACGACTGGGGGTCCGACCGGCAGGAGGAGGACCACCCGTTCTTCACGGGTGACGACCGCGGCCGCGACGACGAAGACGACGAGCCCGGCGAGACGACCCGCCGCGGCGGTGACGGTCGCGGCCCGGCCAAGAAAAAGAAGAAGGGCCGCAACGGCTTCGCCTGTCTGTTCGTCGCCCTGGTCCTCGTCGGCGGCGCCGGCGGTGCCGGCTATGTCGGTTACCAGTTCTGGCAGGGGCAGTTCGGTGAAGCACCCGACTTCGACGGCCCCGGCAGCGGAAGCGTGCAGGTGGAGATCGCCCTGGGCGCCAGCGGCACGGACATCGGCAACGCGCTCAAGAAGGCCGGCGTCGTCAAGAGCGTCGACGCCTTCGTCGCCGCGCAGAACGACAACCCCCGCGGCACGAGCATCCAGGACGGTGTCTACACCCTGAAGAAGGGGATGTCGGCCGAGGACGCCGTCAAGGCGATGCTCGACCCGAACAACCGCAACGCCCTCAGCATCGCCGAGGGCGCCCGGAACGCGGCGATCTACCAGCTGATCGACAAACGCCTCGAGCTCGACCCCGGCACGACGAAGGCCGTCGCCCTGAAGGAGGCGAAGAACCTCGGACTCCCCGTGTGGGCCCAGAACCACAAGGAGGTCAAGGACCCGCTGGAAGGATTCCTCTACCCGTCCACGTATCCGGTCGCGCCGGGCTCCAAGCCGGAGACGATCCTGAAGGCCATGGTCGCCCGGGCCAACCAGGAGTACGGGAAGGTCGACCTCGAGGCCAAGGCGAAGCAGCTCAAGCTGAACAACGCCTGGGAACTGATCACCGTGGCCAGCCTCGTGCAGGCCGAGGGCAAGAACGAGGACGACTACAGGAAGATGGCCGAGGTCATCTACAACCGCCTGAAGCCCACCAACACCGAGACCAACCAGCTGCTGCAGTTCGACTCGGCCTTCAACTACCTCAAGGGCCAGAGCAAGATCGACATCAGCGAGCGGGAGATCAACAGCAATCAGGACCCGTACAACACGTACACCCAGAAGGGGCTGCCGCCCGGGCCCATCGGCAACCCCGATCTGACGGCACTGAACGCCTCGATCAACCCGACCTCGAACGGCTGGCTGTACTTCGTGGCGACCGACGGCAAGCACAAGACCGAATACGCCACGAACCACGCGGACTTCGAGAAGCTCAAGGAAAAGTTCAATGACACGCGCGGCAGCGACTGACACACGCCGGGCCGCGGTCCTCGGGTCGCCGATCGCCCACTCGCTCTCCCCGGTGCTGCACCGCGCCGCCTACAAGGCGCTCGGCCTCATCGGCTGGTCCTACGACCGGTTCGAGGTGACCGAGGGGGACCTGGAGGGCTTCCTCCTCGGACTGGACGCGAGCTGGGCCGGGCTGTCGCTCACCATGCCGCTGAAGCGCGCGGTCATCCCGCTGCTCGACGAGATCAGCGCCACCGCCGCCGCCGTCGAGGCGGTCAACACGGTCGTCCTCGGCGAGGACGGCCGGCGCACCGGCGACAACACCGACATCCCCGGCATGGTCGCCGCCCTGCGCGAGCGCGGCGTGGAGAAGGTCGACCACGCGGCCGTCCTGGGCGCCGGGGCGACCGCCTCCTCCGCGCTCGCCGCGCTCGGCCGGATCTGCACGGGGCCGGTCACCGCCTATGTGCGCAGCCGGGCCCGGGCCGAGGAGATGCGCGGGTGGGGCGCGCGACTCGGCGTCGAGGTGCACACGGCCGACTGGGCGGAGGCGGCGCACGCCTTCGACGCCCCGCTGGTCGTCGCCACCACCCCGGCCGGGGCGACGGACACCCTCGTCCCGTACGTCCCGGAAGGCCCCGGCACCCTGTTCGACGTGCTCTACGACCCGTGGCCCACACCGCTCGCCGCGGTCTGGGCCGAGCAGGGCGGCTCCGTCGTCGGCGGTCTCGACCTGCTGGTGCACCAGGCCGTGTTCCAGGTCGAGCAGATGACCGGACGCTCCCCGGCCCCGCTGGCCGCGATGCGCGCGGCCGGCGAGGAGGCCCTCGCAGGGCGCTGACACCAGGGCCCTCAGCGGCTCCGGATCACGCCGGTCGTGTCCCGTCCGCCCGTCCGTCTGCTGGACCACGGCCGGGTGCGCGGCCCGGACGTGGGAGGATCGGGGGAGGCGGGCCCGGGCCGCGCCGCTCCCGGCCACCACAGGCCGGGGGTGTCTCCAGCCGCTGGAGGAGTGCCCCGAGGCCGCGCCGTCGCAGTTCCAGGCGCGAGCATGAGGAGCACCGTTGAGCAGGTTGCGTTGGCTGACCGCGGGGGAGTCGCACGGACCCGCGCTGGTGGCGACGTTGGAGGGTCTTCCCGCCGGCGTCCCGGTCACCACGGGGATGGTGGCGGACCATCTGGCACGGCGGCGCCTGGGTTATGGACGTGGTGCGCGGATGAAGTTCGAGCGGGACGAGGTGACCTTCCTCGGTGGGGTGCGGCACGGGCTCACGCTGGGTTCTCCGGTCGCGGTCATGGTGGGCAACACGGAGTGGCCCAAGTGGGAGAAGGTGATGGCGGCCGATCCGGTCGATCCGGCCGAGCTGGCCGAGTTGGCTCGTAACGCGCCGTTGACCCGGCCCCGGCCTGGTCATGCGGATCTTGCGGGGATGCAGAAGTACGGCTTCGACGAGGCCCGGCCGGTGCTGGAGCGTGCGAGTGCCCGGGAGACCGCGGCGCGTGTCGCTCTGGGCGCCGTCGCCCGCTCCTATCTGAGGGAGACGGCGGGCGTCGAGATCGTCTCGCATGTGGTCGAGCTTGCCGCGGCCAGGGCTCCCCGCGGGGTGTACCCGACGCCGGCGGATGTGGAGAGGCTCGACGCCGACCCGGTGCGCTGCCTGGACGCGGACGCGTCGAAGGCGATGGTCGCGGAGATCGATCAGGCGCACAAGGACGGTGACACGCTCGGTGGTGTGGTGGAGGTGCTTGCCTACGGGGTGCCGGTGGGTCTGGGTTCGCACGTGCACTGGGACCGCCGGCTCGATGCGCGTCTGGCCGCGGCGCTGATGGGCATCCAGGCGATCAAGGGTGTGGAGGTCGGTGACGGTTTCGAGCTGGCCCGGGTGCCCGGTTCCCGGGCCCATGACGAGATCGTCTCCACCGAGGACGGCATCCGTCGCTCCTCCGGCCGCTCCGGCGGTACCGAGGGTGGTCTGAGCACGGGGGAGCTGCTGCGGGTGCGTGCGGCGATGAAGCCGATCGCGACCGTGCCGCGTGCGCTCAGGACGGTGGACGTGGTGACCGGCGAGTCCGCCGCGGCCCACCACCAGCGCTCGGATGTGTGTGCTGTGCCGGCGGCGGGGATCGTGGCCGAGGCGATGGTGGCGCTGGTGCTGGCGGACGCCGTCGCGGAGAAGTTCGGCGGTGACAGCGTTCCCGAGACCCGCCGCAACGTGCGCTCGTACCTCGAGAACCTGGCCGTCCGGTGAGCCCGCACGAGGCCGCGCCCCCGCGGCCCGGCGCGGGCGGCCCGAAGGTCGTACTGATCGGGCCGATGGGCGTCGGCAAGTCCACGGTCGGCGCCCTGCTGGCCGAGCGCCTCGGCACCGGCTACCGCGACACCGACGCCGACATCGTGGCGGCCGAGGGCCGCGAGATCTCGGACATCTTCATCGAGGACGGCGAACCGCACTTCCGCGAGCTGGAGAGCGCGGCGGTCCGCACCGCCGTCGCCGAGCACACGGGCGTACTCGCCCTCGGAGGCGGCGCGATCCTCGACCGGGGCACCCGTGAACTGTTGTCCGGGCTGCCCGTCGCGTATCTCTCGATGGACGTCGAGGAAGCCGTGCGCCGCGTCGGGCTGAACGCCGCCCGCCCGCTGCTCGCCGTCAACCCGCGCCGCCAGTGGCGTGAGCTGATGGAGGCCCGCCGGCACCTCTACACCGAAGTCGCCCGGGTCGTCGTCGCCACCGACGACCGCACGCCCGAAGAGGTCGCCCAGGCGGTCCTCGACGCACTCGAATGGAAGGACGCATGACCGAGCAGGCAGTCACCCGCATCCAGGTCGGCGGCACCGCGGGCTCCGAACCGTACGAGGTGCTCGTCGGCCGGCGGCTGCTGGGCGAGCTCCCGGGACTGATCGGGCCCCGGGCCAAGCGCGTCGCCGTCGTCCACCCCGAGGCCCTCGCCGAGACCGGTGAGGCGATCCGCCAGGACCTCGCCGACCAGGGCTACGAGGCCGTCGCCATCCAGGTGCCCAACGCCGAGGAGGCGAAGACCGTCGAGGTCGCGGCGTACTGCTGGAAGGCCCTCGGCCAGACGGGCTTCACCCGTACCGACGTCATCGTCGGCGTCGGCGGCGGCGCCACGACCGACCTCGCCGGGTTCGTCGCCGCGAGCTGGCTCCGAGGGGTGCGCTGGATCGCCGTGCCCACCACCGTCCTCGCCATGGTGGACGCGGCCGTCGGCGGCAAGACCGGCATCAACACCGCAGAGGGCAAGAACCTCGTGGGCGCCTTCCACCCGCCCGCCGGAGTGATCTGCGACCTCGGTGCGCTGGACTCCCTGCCCGTCCACGACTACGTCAGCGGCCTGGCCGAGATCATCAAGGCCGGCTTCATCGCGGACCCCGCCATCCTCGACCTGATCGAGGGGGACCCGGAGAGCGCCCGCACCCCCGCCGGACCGCACACCGCGGAGCTGATCGAGCGCTCGATCCGGGTCAAGGCGGACGTCGTCTCCAGCGACCTCAAGGAGTCCGGCCTCCGGGAGATCCTCAACTACGGCCACACGCTGGCGCACGCCATCGAGAAGAACGAGCGGTACAAGTGGCGGCACGGCGCCGCCGTCTCCGTCGGCATGGTCTTCGCCGCCGAGCTCGGCCGGCTCGCCGGCCGGCTCGACGACGCGACCGCCGACCGGCACCGGACCGTGCTGGAATCGGTCGGCCTGCCGCTCACCTACCGGGGCGACCAGTGGCCCAGGCTGCTGGAGACCATGAAGGTCGACAAGAAGTCCCGCGGCGATCTGCTGCGCTTCATCGTGCTCGACGGTCTCGCCAAGCCCACGGTGCTGGAGGGCCCGGACCCGGCCGTGCTGCTCGCCGCGTTCGGTGAGGTGTCCGCGTGAGCCGCCGCGTCCTCGTGCTGAACGGCCCGAACCTCGGACGCCTCGGCTCCCGGGAACCGGACGTGTACGGCTCCACCTCGTACGCGGGCCTGGTCGACGCCTGCCGGACCCTGGGCAAGGAGCTCGGCTTCGACGTCGACGTCCGGGAGACCAACGACGAGGGCGAGATGATCCGCTGGCTGCACGAGGCCGCCGACGGCTCGATCCCGGTCGTCATCAACCCCGGTGCCTTCACGCACTACTCGTACGGCATGCGCGACGCGGCCGCCCAGCGGACCGCCCCGCTCATCGAGGTGCACATCTCGAACCCGTACGCACGCGAGGAATTCCGCCACACTTCGGTGATCGCGGCGGTCGCCTCCGGAACCGTCGCCGGCTTCGGGATCGGCTCGTACCGGCTGGCCCTGCACGCGCTGGCCGAGGAACTCGACGGCTGAACCCGTCCGTCACGGGCACTTCGTACCGGCCCCGGCCGTTCCCACAGGAGCGACCGGGGAGGGTACCGTTCCGTACGGACGGGCCAACTCCCGTCCGACCAGCGTGAAGTCGTACGAGACGGAGTGGCACCGGATGCAGCACGCAGTGGGAGCTCCGCTGCCTCCCCACGGGCCGGGACACGTCCCGGGACCCGTGCCCGGGCACGCCCCGGCGGCCGGATGGGAGCACCAGGCCCAGCACCCCGGCCCCCCGCCACCGCAGAGCCCCCCGCCGCGGATGCCGCCCGCCCAGGGCTGGAGCGGCCCGGCGGCGCAGCAGGCGCCGGTGCCGCCCTCCCCGGAGACCACGGGACACGTCTCCCTCCCACCGGGCGGACCGGTTCCGATACCCTCACCGCCCGCCGACTGCGGCACCGGCACCGCCACGCTCGCGGTCCTGCTCATCGGCCCCGCGGGCGCGGGCAAGACGACCGTCGCGCGGCACTGGGCGCAGCACCGCCGCGTCCCCACCGCGCACATCAGCCTCGACGACGTCCGCGAATGGGTCTGCTCCGGCTTCGCCGACCCCCAGACCGGCTGGAACGACCAGTCCGAGGCCCAGTACCGCCTGGCCCGCCGCACCTGCGGCTTCGCCGCCCGCAACTTCCTGGCCAACGGCATCTCCTGCATCCTCGACGACGCCGTCTTCCCCGACCGCCCCGTCGTCGGGCTCGGCGGATGGAAGCGCCATGTCGGACCCGGGCTGCTGCCCGTGGTGCTGCTGCCCGGCCTGGAGATCGTCCTGGAGCGCAACGCCGAGCGCAGCGGCAACCGCCGCCTCTCGGACGAGGAGGTCGCCGGCATCCACGGCCGCATGGCCGGCTGGTACGGCTCGGGCCTGCCGATCATCGACAACTCCCAGTGCGACGTCGAGACCACCGCGCGCATCCTGGACGACGTGCTGGCCCGCGCGCTGAAGAGCCCGCCCGCCTGGTAGGCGCGCGCCGCGGCGTCCCTGACCGCGGCCGCACGCGGGCCGCTCCGTCGGCCGGCGAGCGGACCGCTCCACCACCCGCGTCGTCCGACCCACGGGTGCTCGTCCTCGACGAGCGCGCCGCCGCCCGTACGGAGCGCCCGCCCCGCACGGGGGTCGGTGGCACGCCGGCACCCGCGTCCCGCGCTGTGGTACGACGCCGAGTCACGGCGCCACGGTCCCGGGCCGAAGCGCGACGCGCACGCCGCAGCGCATGGCCGCGCTCCGACAAGCGCACCGGCCGCATCGACGCGTACCCGTCACCGGCCCCGCATGCCTGGCGCGACCCCGCCGAGCCCCGCACGGACGCTTTCAACCAGCCGGATCCGCTCCGCGCTCTTAGGCTCGTCACATGTCCGAGGTGTTCGCTGTCCGCCGCAGCCGGCTGCGCGACCGGTGTGTCGCGGCCGGGAGCGCCGCGGCGCTGATCTCCCGGCCCGCCAACGTCCGTTACCTCGCAGGCGGCGCCCCGCCCGGCGCCGTACTGCTCCTGGGCCCCGCGGGGGAGTCGGCCGACGAACTGCTGTGCCCCACCGCGCCCACCGGCGACCCCGTCGACGGGCGTCTGGACGAGCAGCTCCGGCTGACCGTCCTCCCGGCGCACGGACACGACCCCGCCGTGGCCGCCGCGGAGAACGCCGCGGCGTCCGGGGCCGAGGCGCTCGCCGTCGAGGAGAACCACCTCACCGTCGCCCGCCACCGTGCCCTCGGCACCGTGGCGCCGGGCCTGCGGCTGACCGACCTGGACGGCGCCGTCGAGCAGCAGCGGATGGTGAAGGACGAGGACGAGATCGCCTGTCTGCGGATCGCCGCCGAGATCACCGACCAGGCCCTCGGCGAACTGCTGGAGTCCATCCTCGTCGGCCGCACCGAGCGCCATCTCGCCCTCGAGCTCGAACGCCGGCTCGTCGACCACGGCGCCGACGGTCCGGCCTTCCCCACGTCGGTCGCCACGGGGCCGAACGCCGGACGCCGCCGCCACCGGCCCTCGGACCGGCGCGTCGAGGAGGGCGATTTCCTCTCCGTCTGCCTCGGCGCCAACTATCGCGGCTACCGCTGCGAGATCGGCCGCACGTTCGTCATCGGCACCACTCCCGCGGACTGGCAGATCGACCTGTACGACGTCGTCTTCGCCGCTCAGAGGGCCGGTCGCGAGGCGCTGGTGCCCGGCGCCGGGTACCGGGACGTGGACCGCGCGGCCCGTCACCTCCTCGACTCGGCGGGGTACGGCGAGGGTCTCGCGCCCCTCACCGGCCACGGTGTGGGACTGGAAATCGACGAGGACCCGCAGCTGGCACCTGCGGCCATGGGTAAACTGGACGCTTGTGTGCCGGTCACCGTCGAACCGGGGGTCCACCTCCCGGGCCGGGGCGGAGTCCGGATCGATGACACGCTCGTCGTGCGCCAGGAGGCGGACGGCGGACCCGAGCTACTCACCATCACGACCAAGGAGCTGCTCGCGCTCTAGCTTCGCTGGCAGCGTGCACCTTCGCTTCTCCCCGGTCGTCCACCAGCGTCAGTCCAGGAGATTCCGCAACCGTGGCCACCACGAACGACCTCAAGAACGGCATGGTGCTCAAGCTCGACAACGACCAGCTCTGGTCCGTCGTCGAGTTCCAGCACGTCAAGCCCGGCAAGGGCCCGGCCTTCGTGCGCACCAAGCTCAAGAACGTGCTCTCCGGCAAGATCGTCGACAAGACCTTCAACGCCGGCGTGAAGGTCGAGACGGCCACCGTCGACCGCCGCGACATGCAGTTCTCGTACATGGACGGCGAGTACTTCGTGTTCATGGACATGCAGACGTACGACCAGCTGCACGTCGCCCGCAACGCCGTCGGCGACGCCGCCAACTTCCTCATCGAGGGCTTCACCGCCACCGTCGCGACGCACGAGGGCGAGGTGCTCTACGTCGAGCTGCCGGCCGCCGTCGAGCTCGTCATCCAGGAGACCGAGCCGGGCGTCCAGGGCGACCGCTCCACGGGCGGCACCAAGCCCGCCACCCTGGAGACCGGCTACACCATCCAGGTCCCGCTCTTCATCACCACCGGTGAGAAGATCAAGGTCGACACCCGTTCCGGCGACTACCTCGGCCGGGTGAACAGCTAACCGTGGCTGCCCGCAACAAGGCCCGCAAGCGCGCTTTCCAGATCCTCTTCGAGGCCGACCAGCGCGGTGCCTCCGTGCAGGAGGTCCTCGCGGACTGGATCCGGCACTCGCGGTCCGACGACCGCCAGCCGCCGGTCGGCGAGTACACGATGGAGCTGGTCGAGGGGTACGCGGAGCACGCGGACCGGATCGACGAGCTGATCGCCACGCACGCGGTCGGCTGGACGCTCGACCGGATGCCCGTCGTGGACCGCAACATCCTGCGCCTCGGTGCGTACGAGCTGGTGTGGGTGGACGGCACCCCGGACGCCGTGGTGATCGACGAGGCGGTACAGCTCGCCAAGGAGTTCTCGACCGACGACTCGCCGTCCTTCGTGAACGGCCTGCTGGGGCGTTTCAAGGACCTGAAGCCGACCCTCCGCGACGCGTAGGCCACGGCTGGGGCCAGGCGGAGCCACGAAGGCCCGCAGCACGGTGTGCTGCGGGCCTTCGGCGTAGCCGGAGGAGCCCGCGGGCCGGGCGTGCCGGGACGTGCCGCCCATGACCGTCGCCGGAGGCGCTCACCGCGCCGCCCGGCCCGCCGCGGCGGGCCGGGGCGTGGGCGAACGGCACGCACGCCCCCGGCGAAGCCGCAGCCCGTTCCACGGGTGCTTCCCGGGAGAGGCGCCGGCGGACCGCCCGGCGACCCGGGTCCCCGCAGAACGCCGCCGGGCCGTGGGAGGCAGCCCCTCCCACGGCCCGGCGGCAACGTTTCTGCTGTTGTGGCGTCAGCCCTCTTCGTGGGCGACCGCGCGACGCGCGTCGGCGTCCAGCACGCCCCAGCTGATCAGCTGCTCGGTGAGCACCGACGGCGACTGGTCGTAGATGACGGCAAGCGTGCGCAGGTCGTCCTGCCGGATCGAGAGCACCTTGCCGTTGTAGTCACCGCGCTGGCTCTGGATGGTCGCCGCGTAACGCTGCAGCGGTCCGGCCTTCTCGGCGGGGACGTGGGCAAGACGCTCGAGGTCGAGCACGAGCTTCGGCGGCGGCTCGGCGGCGCCACCCGGCGTGGTGCCTGGAAGGAGCTCCTGCACCGGTACACCGTAGAAGTCCGCCAGCTCGGCCAGGCGCTGAACGGTCACGGCGCGGTCCCCGCGCTCGTACGACCCGACGACGACGGCCTTCCAGCGGCCCTGGGACTTCTCCTCCACCCCGTGGAGCGAGAGCCCCTGCTGGGTACGGATGGCGCGGAGCTTGGCCCCGAGCTGTTTTGCGTATTCGCTGGACATATAGCTCCCCGGACGCTGTATCACGTGCGGCTCGGCCGCGCGGCTGGTCACTCACTGTGAAGGTTACGCAGCGTTACTTGGCCACGTCAAGCCGAATGGTCCGTACGCTCCTCCCGAGGGGGTGGTCGGGAGCCTCCCGCGGGCCCTGGTACCGTGGACGGCGCAAATCCGACGTCCTTTAAGGTCCGTCCCGTGAGGCGGAGAAGGAGGTCCGTTTCGTATGGACGCACACACTTCCGATGCCGCGCGCCCCGTCCTCGAGGGCCCCGACATCGCGCGGGTACTGACCCGCATCGCCCACGAGATCGTCGAGCGCGCCAAGGGCGCCGACGACGTGGTGCTCCTCGGCATCCCGACGCGCGGCGTCTTCCTGGCCGACCGGCTCGCCGCCAAGCTCGCCGGGATCACCGGCCGCACCATCCCCGTCGGCTCGCTCGACATCACCATGTACCGCGACGACCTGCGGCTCCGTCCCGCCCGTGCCCTCGCCCGCACGGACATCCCGGCCGACGGGATCGACGGCCGCCTGGTCGTCCTCGTCGACGACGTGCTCTTCTCCGGGCGCACCATCCGCGCCGCCCTCGACGCGCTGAACGACATCGGCCGTCCGCGCGCCGTCCAGCTCGCGGTCCTGGTGGACCGGGGCCACCGCGAGCTGCCCATCCGCGCCGACTACGTCGGCAAGAACCTCCCGACGTCGCTGCGGGAGACGGTCAAGGTCCAGCTCTCCGAGGAGGACGGTCGCGACACCGTGCTCCTGGGCGTGCGGGAGACCGCCCCGTCCGGCGAGCAGTAGCACCCCCGTACGGCCCCCGTTCCGCCCTACGGGCAGCGCTCGCGCGCCCGCATGCCCGCACATCTCCACACCCTGGAGCACACCAAGATGAAGCGTCACCTCATCTCGGCCGCCGACCTCACCCGTGACGACGCCGTCCTGATCCTCGACACCGCCGAGGAGATGGCCCGGGTCGCCGACCGGCCGATCAAGAAGCTGCCCACCCTGCGCGGCCGGACCGTCGTCAACCTCTTCTTCGAGGACTCGACCCGGACCCGGATCTCCTTCGAGGCGGCCGAGAAGCGGCTGTCCGCGGACGTCATCAACTTCGCCGCCAAGGGCTCGTCCGTCTCCAAGGGCGAGTCGCTCAAGGACACCGCACAGACGCTGGAGGCGATGGGCGTCGACGCCGTCGTCATCCGGCACGGTGCCTCCGGCGCCCCCTACCGGCTCGCGACCTCCGGCTGGATCGACGCCGCGGTCATCAACGCCGGTGACGGCACCCACCAGCACCCCACCCAGTCGCTGCTCGACGCCTTCACCATGCGCCGCCGCCTCGTGGGCCGGGACGCCGGCCTCGGGCAGGACCTCGCGGGCAAGCGGATCACGATCGTCGGCGACATCCTGCACAGCCGCGTCGCCCGCTCCAACGTGGACCTGCTGCACACGCTCGGCGCCGAGGTCACCCTGGTCGCCCCGCCCACCCTGCTGCCCGTCGGCGTCGGCCACTGGCCCTGCGAGGTCTCGTACGACCTGGACAGCACGCTGCCGAAGAGCGACGCGGTGATGATGCTGCGGGTGCAGCGCGAGCGCATGAACGCGGCCTTCTTCCCGACCGAGCGCGAGTACTCGCGGCGCTACGGCCTCGACGGCGACCGCATGGCCAAGATGCCCGAGCACGCCATCGTGATGCACCCCGGCCCCATGGTGCGCGGCATGGAGATCACCGCCGAGGTCGCCGACTCCGACCGCTGCACCGCCATCGAGCAGGTGGCCAACGGTGTGCACACCCGTATGGCGGTCCTCTACCTGCTTCTCGGCGGCAACGAGCCCGCCGTCACCCACGCCCGTACCGAGGAGACGAAGTAACCCATGAGCAAGATCCTTATCCGTGGCGCGAAGGTGCTCGGCGGCGAGGCGCAGGACGTCCTGATCGACGGCGAGACCATCGCCGAGGTCGGCACCGGGATCGCGGCCGGCGACGCCACCGTCGTCGAGGCCGAGGGCAGGATCCTGCTGCCAGGCCTGGTCGATCTCCACACCCATCTGCGCGAGCCCGGCCGTGAGGACTCCGAGACCGTCCTCACCGGCACCCGCGCGGCCGCGAGCGGCGGCTTCACGGCCGTGTTCGCCATGGCCAACACCTTCCCCGTCGCCGACACCGCGGGCGTCGTCGAGCAGGTGTGGCGGCTCGGCAAGGAGCACGGCTACTGCGACGTCCAGCCCATCGGCGCCGTCACCGTCGGCCTGGAGGGCAAGAAGCTCGCCGAACTCGGCGCCATGCACGACTCCGCCGCCGCCGTCACCGTCTTCTCCGACGACGGCAAGTGCGTCGACGACGCCGTGATCATGCGCCGGGCCCTGGAGTACGTGAAGGCCTTCGGCGGCGTCGTCGCCCAGCACGCCCAGGAGCCGCGGCTCACCGAGGGCGCCCAGATGAACGAGGGCGTCGTCTCCGCCGAGCTGGGCCTGGGCGGCTGGCCGGCCGTCGCCGAGGAGTCGATCATCGCCCGGGACGTGCTGCTGGCCGAGCACGTCGGCTCCCGCGTCCACATCTGCCATCTGTCGACCGCCGGTTCCGTCGCGATCGTCCGCTGGGCCAAGTCCCGCGGCATCGACGTCACCGCCGAGGTCACCCCGCACCACCTGCTCCTCACCGACGAGCTGGTCCGCACGTACAACCCGGTCTACAAGGTCAACCCGCCCCTGCGCACCGAGCGGGACGTGATGGCGCTGCGCGAGGCCCTGGCCGACGGCACGATCGACATCGTCGCCACGGACCACGCCCCGCACCCGCACGAGGACAAGGACTGCGAGTGGGCCGCGGCCGCGATGGGCATGGTCGGCCTCGAGACCGCGCTCTCCGTCGTCCAGCACACGATGGTCGACACCGGGCTGCTGACCTGGGAGGGCGTCGCCGACCGGATGTCGTTCAAGCCCGCCCGGATCGGCCGCGCGGAGGGCCACGGCCGGCCCGTCTCGGCAGGTGAGCCCGCCAACCTCACCCTGCTCGATCCGGCATACCGTGGAACCGTGGACCCCGCGGGCTTCGCCTCCCGCAGCCGCAACACCCCCTACGAGGGCCGTGAGCTGCCGGGGCGCGTCACCCACACGTTTCTGCGGGGCCGCGCGACGCTCATGGACGGGAAGCTGGCGTGACGACACCACTCATCATTCAGGCGGCCGAAGAGGTCGAGCGGAAGTCGGCGGAGGTGACCGACTGGGCCGCACGGCTCGGCTGGGTCGCCGGACTGCTGCTCTTCATCGCCCTCGTCTACTGGCTGATGCGCCAGGGCTGGAAGTGGCGGGGCGAACTCCAGTCGGGCCTGCCCGAGCTCCCGACCGCCCCCGAGGACGCCGGTGAGGCGAAGCTCCGGCTCAGCGGCCGCTACCACGGCTCCACGACCGCCGGGCAGTGGCTCGACCGGATCGTGGCCCGCGGTCTGGGCAACCGCAGCCGCGTCGAGCTGACGCTCGGCGACGCCGGGATCGACGTCGTGCGCCCGGGCGCCGCCGACTTCTTCATCCCGGCCGCGGCCCTGCGCGGGGCCCGCCTCGACAAGGGCATCGCCGGGAAGGTCCTCACCGAGGGCGGTCTGCTGGTCGTCACCTGGGAGCACGGCGACCGGCTGATCGACTCCGGCTTCCGCTCGGACCGTGCCGCCGGGCACTCGGCCTGGGTCGAGGCCCTCAACTCCATGACCAAGAACGACACGACGGAAGGCGCCGCACGATGACGACCTCCACCAGGGGAACCCGAGTTCCCGCCGTACTCGTCCTGGAGGACGGCCGCACGTTCCGCGGCCGCGCCTACGGGGCCATGGGGGTGACCTTCGGCGAGGCGGTGTTCTCCACCGGCATGACCGGCTACCAGGAGACCCTCACCGACCCGTCGTACCACCGCCAGGTCGTCGTGATGACCGCCCCGCACGTCGGCAACACCGGCGTCAACGACGAGGACCCCGAGTCGGCGCGCATCTGGGTGTCCGGCTACGTCGTCCGCGACCCCGCCCGCGTCCCCTCCAACTGGCGCTCCCGCCGCTCCCTCGACGAGGAGCTCGCGGCCCAGGGCGTGGTCGGCATCAGCGGCGTCGACACCCGCGCCCTCACCCGCCATCTGCGGGAGCGCGGCGCGATGCGCGTCGGCATCTTCTCCGGCAACGCGCTGCCCGACGAGGGCACGATGCTCGCCGAGGTCCGCCAGGCGCCGGAGATGAAGGGCGCCGACCTCTCGGCGGAGGTCGCCACGAAGGAGGCGTACGTCGTCCCCGCGCTCGGACCCGACGGCGAAGCCGTACCGGTCGGCACGGCGAGGTTCACCGTCGCCGCCGTCGACCTCGGCATCAAGGGCATGACCCCGCACCGCATGGCCGAACGCGGCATCGAGGTGCACGTACTGCCCGCCACCGCCACGGTCGAGGACGTGTACGCGGTCGCCCCCGACGGCGTGTTCTTCTCCAACGGCCCCGGTGACCCGGCCACCGCCGACCACGCCGTCTCCGTCATGCGGGGCGTGCTGGAGCGCAGGACCCCGCTCTTCGGCATCTGCTTCGGCAACCAGATCCTGGGCCGCGCGCTCGGCTTCGGCACGTACAAGCTCAAGTACGGCCACCGCGGCATCAACCAGCCCGTGCAGGACCGCACGACCGGCAAGGTCGAGGTCACCGCGCACAACCACGGCTTCGCCGTGGACGCCCCTCTCGACAAGGTCTCCGAGACCCCCTACGGCCGCGCCGAGGTCTCCCACGTCTGCCTCAACGACGACGTGGTGGAGGGCCTCCAGCTGCTCGACCGGCCGGCCTTCAGCGTCCAGTACCACCCCGAAGCGGCCGCGGGCCCGCACGATGCCGCGTACCTGTTCGACCGCTTCGTCTCCCTGATGGAGGGCCAGCGTGCCTAAGCGCACCGATATCCAGTCCGTCCTGGTCATCGGCTCCGGCCCGATCGTCATCGGTCAGGCAGCCGAGTTCGACTACTCCGGCACCCAGGCCTGCCGGGTCCTCAAGTCCGAGGGCCTGCGCGTCGTCCTGGTGAACTCCAACCCGGCGACGATCATGACCGACCCGGAGATCGCCGACGCCACGTACGTGGAGCCGATCACGCCGGAGTTCGTCGAGAAGATCATCGCCAAGGAGCGCCCCGACGCGCTCCTGCCCACCCTCGGCGGCCAGACCGCGCTCAACACCGCGATCTCCCTCCACGAGGCCGGGACGCTGGAGAAGTACGGCGTCGAGCTGATCGGTGCCAACGTCGAGGCCATCAACAAGGGCGAGGACCGCGACCTCTTCAAGGAGGTCGTCGAGGCCGTCAACCGCAAGATCGGCCACGGCGAGTCCGCCCGCTCCGTGATCTGCCACTCCATGGACGACGTCCTCCAGGGCGTCGAGACCCTCGGCGGCTACCCCGTGGTCGTCCGTCCCTCCTTCACCATGGGCGGCGCGGGCTCCGGCTTCGCGCACGACGAGGACGAGCTGCGCCGCATCGCCGGCCAGGGCCTGACCCTCTCGCCCACCACCGAGGTGCTCCTGGAGGAGTCCATCCTCGGCTGGAAGGAGTACGAGCTGGAGCTGATGCGCGACAAGAACGACAACGTCGTGGTCGTCTGCTCCATCGAGAACTTCGACCCCATGGGCGTGCACACGGGCGACTCGATCACGGTCGCGCCCGCGATGACGCTGACCGACCGCGAGTACCAGATCCTGCGGGACATCGGCATCGCCGTCATCCGCGAGGTGGGTGTCGACACGGGTGGCTGCAACATCCAGTTCGCCGTCGACCCCGTGGACGGCCGGGTCATCGTCATCGAGATGAACCCGCGGGTGTCCCGCTCCTCCGCCCTGGCCTCCAAGGCCACCGGATTCCCGATCGCGAAGATCGCGGCGCGGCTGGCCGTCGGGTACACCCTCGACGAGATCCCCAACGACATCACGGAGCAGACGCCGGCCTCCTTCGAGCCGACGCTCGACTACGTGGTCGTCAAGGCCCCGCGCTTCGCCTTCGAGAAGTTCCCCTCCGCGGACAGCACGCTCACCACGACCATGAAGTCCGTGGGCGAGGCCATGGCCATCGGCCGCAACTTCACCGAGGCCCTGCAGAAGGCCCTGCGCTCCCTGGAGAAGAAGGGCAGCCAGTTCGACTTCGTCACCGAACCCGGCGACAAGGACGAGCTGCTGCGCGAGGCGGGCCGCCCGACCGACGGCCGCATCAACACGGTCATGGAGGCCATCCGCGCCGGGGCCACTCCGCAGGAGGTCTTCGAGGCCTCGAAGATCGACCCCTGGTTCGTCGACCAGCTCTTCCTGATCAAGGAGATCGCCGACGACCTGGCCGCCGCCGAGAAGCTCGACCCCGGGCTGCTGGCCGAGGCGAAGCGCCACGGCTTCTCGGACGCCCAGATCGGCGGCATCCGCGGGCTGCGCGAGGACGTCGTCCGCGAGGTGCGCCACGCGCTGGGCATCCGCCCGGTCTACAAGACCGTCGACACCTGCGCCGCCGAGTTCGCCGCGAAGACCCCGTACTTCTACTCGTCCTACGACGAGGAGTCCGAGGTCGCCCCGCGCGAGAAGCCCGCGGTGATCATCCTGGGCTCCGGCCCGAACCGCATCGGCCAGGGCATCGAGTTCGACTACTCCTGCGTCCACGCCTCCTTCGCGCTCCACGACGCCGGCTACGAGACCGTCATGGTCAACTGCAACCCCGAGACGGTCTCCACCGACTACGACACCTCCGACCGGCTGTACTTCGAGCCGCTCACCCTGGAGGACGTCCTGGAGATCGTGCACGCGGAGCAGCAGGCCGGTCCGGTCGCCGGTGTGGTCGTCCAGCTCGGCGGACAGACCCCGCTCGGTCTCTCGCAGGCCCTCAAGGACAACGGCGTCCCGATCGTCGGCACGTCGCCCGAGGCCATCCACGCCGCCGAGGACCGCGGCGCCTTCGGCCGGGTGCTCGCCGACGCCGGCCTCCCGGCGCCCAAGCACGGCACCGCGACCACCTTCGCCGAGGCCAAGGCCATCGCCGACGAGATCGGCTACCCGGTGCTCGTCCGGCCGTCGTACGTGCTCGGCGGCCGCGGCATGGAGATCGTCTACGACGAGACCCGCCTCCAGGCGTACATCTCGGAGTCCACCGAGATCGGCCCCGACCGGCCGGTCCTGGTCGACCGCTTCCTCGACGACGCCATCGAGATCGACGTGGACGCCCTCTACGACGGCTCCGAGCTGTACCTCGGCGGTGTCATGGAGCACATCGAGGAAGCCGGCATCCACTCCGGCGACTCGGCCTGCGCCCTGCCCCCGATCACCCTCGGCGGCTTCGACGTCAAGCGTCTGCGGGCGTCGACCGAGGCCATCGCCCGCGGTGTCGGGGTGCGCGGACTGATCAACATCCAGTTCGCGATGGCCGGCGACATCCTGTACGTGCTGGAGGCCAACCCGCGCGCCTCCCGCACGGTCCCGTTCACCTCGAAGGCGACCGCCGTGCCGCTGGCCAAGGCCGCCGCCCGGATCTCGCTGGGCGCCACCGTCGCCGAACTGCGCGAGGAGGGCCTGCTGCCGGCCCACGGTGACGGGGGCACCCTCCCGCTGGACGCCCCGATCTCCGTCAAGGAGGCCGTGATGCCGTGGAGCCGCTTCCGCGACATCCACGGGCGCGGCGTCGACACCATCCTCGGTCCCGAGATGCGCTCCACGGGCGAGGTCATGGGCATCGACAGCGTCTTCGGCACGGCGTACGCGAAGTCGCAGGCCGGGGCCTACGGACCGCTGCCCACCAAGGGCCGCGCCTTCATCTCCGTCGCCAACCGCGACAAGCGTTCGATGATCTTCCCGGCCCGCGAGCTCGTCGCGCACGGTTTCGAACTGCTCGCCACCTCCGGCACCGCCGAGGTGCTCAAGCGCAACGGCATCCACGCGACCGTCGTGCGCAAGCAGTCCGAGGGCGAGGGCCCCGGCGGTGAGAGGACCATCGTCCAGCTCATCCACGACGGGCAGGTCGACCTGATCGTCAACACGCCGTACGGCACGGGCGGCCGCCTCGACGGCTACGACATCCGCACCGCGGCCGTGGCCCGCGGCGTGCCCTGCCTGACGACGGTCCAGGCGCTCGCCGCCGCGGTCCAGGGCATCGACGCGCTCAACCTCGGCGGGGTGGGCGTCCGTTCGCTCCAGGAACACGCGGAACAGCTGATCGCGGCCCGCGACTAGCAGCCCACGAGGGGGACACCGAACCGGTGTCCCCCTCTTCGTGAGGACACCCGTCTTCGTGAGGACACACAGGACACCACTGAGATGTACAAGTTCTTCTTCAACCTGGTCTTCAAGCGGATGGACCCGGAGGAGGCCCACCACCTCGCCTTCCGGTGGATCCGGCTCGCGGCGCGCGTCCCCGTGCTGCGCACCTTCGTCGCCGCCGCGCTCGCACCCCGCTACGAGGAACTGCGCACCGAGGCACTCGGCCTGCGGATGCACGGCCCCTTCGGCCTCGCCGCCGGCTTCGACAAGAACGCCGTCGCCATCGACGGCATGTCCATGCTCGGGTTCGACCACGTCGAGATCGGCACGGTCACGGCACAGCCCCAGCCGGGCAATCCCCGGAAGCGGCTCTTCCGGCTCGTGCCCGACCGCGCGCTGATCAACCGCATGGGCTTCAACAACGACGGCTCGGCCGCCGTCGCCGCCCGGCTCGCCGCCCGCCGGGAGATCTTCCGCACGGTCGTCGGCGTCAACATCGGCAAGACCAAGGTCGTCCCCGAGGAGGAGGCCGTCGGCGACTACGTGACCTCCACCGAGCGGCTCGCCGCCCACGCGGACTACCTCGTGGTCAACGTCAGCTCCCCGAACACCCCCGGCCTGCGGAACCTCCAGGCCACGGAGGCCCTGCGCCCCCTGCTCAGCGCGGTGCGCGAAGCCGCCGACCGCACGGTCACGGGCCGCCGCGTCCCCCTCCTGGTCAAGATCGCCCCGGACCTCGCCGACGAGGACGTGGACGCCGTCGCCGACCTCGCCGTCGAACTGGGCCTGGACGGGATCATCGCCACCAACACCACGATCGCCCGCGACGGCCTCGGCCTGAAGTCCGACCCGGCCCTGGTGAAGGAGACCGGCGGACTCTCCGGCGCCCCCGTCAAGGAGCGCTCCCTGGCGGTGCTCCGCCGCCTGTACGCGCGGGTCGGCGACCGCATCACCCTGGTCGGCGTGGGCGGCATCGAGAACGCCGAGGACGCCTGGCAGCGGATCCTGGCCGGCGCCACCCTCGTCCAGGGCTACAGCGCCTTCGTCTACGAGGGCCCGTTCTACGCCCGGGCCGTCCACAAGGGCCTGGCCGCACGGCTGGCCGCGAGCCCGTACGCCACCCTCGCCGAGGCCGTCGGCGCCGAGACCCGGAAGGCAGCGACCGCATGACCCCCCTGGAACCCTTCGGCGCCCGGCTGCGCCACGCCATGGACACCCGCGGGCCGCTGTGCGTCGGGATCGATCCGCACGCCTCGCTGCTCACCGCGTGGGGACTGAACGACGACGTCAACGGCCTGGAGCGGTTCACCCGCACGGTCGTCGAGGCGCTCGCCGACCGGGTCGCCGTCCTCAAGCCGCAGTCCGCGTTCTTCGAGCGCTTCGGCTCGCGCGGCATCGCGGTGCTGGAGAAGGCCGTCGAGGAGTCCCGGGCCGCCGGCGCGCTGGTCCTCATGGACGCCAAGCGCGGCGACATCGGCTCCACCATGGGTGCCTACGCGGAGGCGTTCCTGCGCAAGGACTCGCCGCTGTTCTCCGACGCCGTGACGGTCTCGCCGTACCTCGGCTTCGGATCGCTGCGCCCGGCGCTCGACCAGGCCGTCCTCAGCGGCTGCGGGGTCTTCGTCCTCGCGCTCACCTCGAACCCGGAGGGCGCCGAGGTCCAGCGGGCCACGGCGTCCCGCGGCGGTTCGCTGGCCCAGCTCATGCTGAACCACATGGCCGACGAGAACGCCGGGGCGGACCCGATGGGCCCGGTCGGCGCGGTGGTCGGCGCCACGCTCGGCGACGCGGGCGTGGACCTGGACATCAACGGCCCGCTCCTCGCGCCGGGCATCGGCGCCCAGGGCGCGACCCCGGCGGACCTGCCCCGCGTGTTCGGGTCCGCCGTGCGCAACGTCGTGCCCAGCGTGAGCCGCGGCGTCCTGCGCCACGGCCCGGACCCGGCCGGCCTGCGCGAGGCCGCGGAGCGCTTCGCCGACGAGATCCGCGTGGCGGTCGCCGGCGCGTGACGGCCGCGAGGGGCCCCGGGCAGGCTCCCGGCCTGTTCCGGGGTCCGTTCCCGGTCCGTCGCGAGGTCCTTCACGGGGTCCTTCACGGGGTCCGGACGGGCCCGCCGGCGCGCAGCCCGGCCCTCCGAGGGCCCTGCCGAGCCGCTCGGCAGGGCCCTCATCTGCGCCTTCGACCGTCGTTTTCTTGACAGAAAGCGGGTCAGTATGTCTGGAATATCCAGGTCGGCCGATGCTGACCAGGACTTTTCCGCTGTTCTCGCTGACTGGAGCGGTCTCGGCCGCTAGTCTCCGTCGAGAGTCAGCGAAGCAACGTCACTGCGTTGTTCGTTGCTCGCCTGGTGTGGGCCGACTAGGTTCCTCACCGGTCCGTATCCGACAGTTCGACATCCGAGGTGACGTAGGCGTGGCTCTTCCGCCCCTTACCCCTGAACAGCGCGCAGCCGCGCTCGAAAAGGCCGCCGCGGCTCGCCGGGAGCGGGCCGAGGTCAAGAATCGACTCAAGCACTCCGGCGCCTCCCTCCACGAGGTCATCAAGCAGGGCCAGGAGAACAACGTCATCGGCAAGATGAAGGTCTCCGCCCTGCTCGAGTCGCTCCCCGGCGTCGGCAAGGTCCGTGCCAAGCAGATCATGGAGCGACTGGGCATCTCCGAGAGCCGCCGTGTGCGGGGTCTCGGCTCGAACCAGATCGCGTCGCTCGAGCGCGAGTTCGGCGGCGGCGCCGCCTGACGTTCCCGGGCACTCCCGAGAACCTGGATAATCGCTGCATGGCAGCAGAGGCACGTCCGCGGCTGACCGTGCTCTCCGGCCCTTCCGGGGTCGGCAAGAGCACGGTCGTCGCCCATATGCGCAAGGTCCACCCCGAGGTCTGGCTCTCGGTGTCGGCCACCACCCGGAAGCCGCGCCCCGGCGAGCGTCACGGCGTCCAGTACTTCTTCGTCGGCGACGACGAGTTCGACAAGCTGGTCGCCAACGGCGAGCTGCTGGAATGGGCCGAGTTCGCGGGCAACCGCTACGGCACTCCGCGCCGTGCGGTCCAGGAGCGCCTGGAGGCCGGGGAGCCGGTTCTCCTGGAGATCGACCTCCAGGGTGCCCGTCAGGTCAAGGAGTCCATGCCGGCCTCGCAGCTGGTCTTCCTGGCTCCGCCGAGCTGGGACGAGCTCGTCCGCCGTCTCACCGGCCGCGGCACCGAGGCCCCCGACGTCATCGAGCGGCGTCTCGAGGCCGCGAAGGTCGAGCTGGCGGCGGAGTCGGAGTTCGACACCACCCTGGTCAACACCTCCGTCGAGGACGTCGCGCGCGAGCTGCTAGCCTTGATGGAAGTTGTCTGATCTTTCTGATTTCCCCGTAGTTTCTTCGGAAGGCTAGAGCGTGTCCTCTTCCATGACCGCGCCCGAGGGCATCATCAACCCGCCGATCGACGAGCTGCTCGAGGCAACCGACTCGAAGTACAGCCTGGTGATCTACGCGGCCAAGCGCGCGCGTCAGATCAACGCGTACTACTCGCAGCTCGGTGAGGGTCTCCTCGAGTACGTCGGTCCGCTGGTGGACACCCACGTGCACGAGAAGCCCCTCTCGATCTCCCTGCGCGAGATCAACGCGGGCCTGCTGACCTCCGAGGCCGTCGAGGGTCCGGCCCAGTAGTACCCGCCCGGGACCGGCCGCAGCCGTCCCCGGGAGCAACCGGCACTGTCACCACAGGCCCGGCGGAGCACCCGCCGGGCCTGTGGTGTGTCATAGAGGCGGTACGTATCGCCATCGGTGGGGAGCGGGAGACGCAGTGGACAAGCCGAAGGTCGTTCTGGGTGTCAGCGGCGGCATCGCCGCCTACAAGGCGTGCGAGCTGCTGCGCCGGTTGACCGAGTCCGGACACGACGTCCGGGTCGTGCCCACTGCCTCCGCGCTCCAGTTCGTCGGCGCCGCGACCTGGTCGGCCCTCTCGGGGCACCCGGTCTCCACCGAGGTCTGGTCGGACGTCCACGAGGTCCCGCACGTACGGATCGGGCAGGGCGCCGACCTCGTCGTGGTCGCCCCCGCGACCGCGGACATGCTCGCAAAGGCCGCCCACGGCCTCGCCGACGACCTGCTGACGAACACCCTGCTCACCGCCCGCTGTCCGGTCGTCTTCGCGCCCGCGATGCACACCGAGATGTGGGAGCACCCCGCCACCCGCGAGAACGTGGCGACGCTGCGCCGCCGCGGCGCGGTCGTCATCGCCCCCGCCGTCGGCCGGCTCACCGGTGTCGACACGGGCAAGGGCCGGCTGCCCGAGCCCGGCGAGATCTTCGAGGTCTGCCGCAGGGTGCTCGCCCGCGGCGCGACGGCTCCCGACCTCGCCGGCCGCCATGTGGTGGTCAGCGCCGGCGGGACCCGTGAGCCACTCGACCCGGTCCGGTACCTGGGCAATCGCTCCTCCGGCAAGCAGGGCTACGCGCTGGCCCGCACGGCCGCCGCCCGCGGTGCCCGGGTGACGCTGATCGAGGCCAACACCGGCATGGCCGACCCGGCCGGCGTCGACGTGGTCCACGTCGGCACGGCGGTGCAGCTGCGCGAGGCCGTGCTCAAGGCCGCCGCCGACGCCGACGTTGTCGTGATGGCCGCCGCCGTCGCCGACTTCCGCCCGGCGGTGTACGCCGAGGGCAAGATCAAGAAGAAGGACGGCCAGGAGCCGGCGCCGATCACCCTGGTGCGCAACCCCGACATCCTCGCCGAGATCTCCGCCGAGCGGGCCCGCCTCGGGCAGTTGGTGGTGGGCTTCGCCGCCGAGACCGACGACGTGCTCGCCAACGGCCGTGAGAAGCTCCGCCGCAAGGGCTGCGACCTGCTGGTCGTCAACGAGGTGGGAGAGCGCAGGACCTTCGGCTCCGAGGAGAACGAGGCGGTGGTCCTGGCCGCGGACGGCGGTGAGACGCCGGTTCCGTTCGGCCCCAAGGAGGCCCTCGCGGACACGGTCTGGGACCTGGTCGGGGCCCGGCTGGTGTGACGCGGCCCGCGCGGCACGCCCGGTGGCGGGGTGTGACGAAGCGCTCACTCCACGGGTTCCGGCCGGTGGACACGCCGGACACGGGTGAATCCGGGATGAATTTCTCATCCTTCGCGAAGGCCACGCCAAATCCGGTGAAACCCTCCCTTCCGGGCGCGCGCCGCCGCCGCTCGCGCCCTGGTGACGGGTGATTCGGCCCACGGTCGGCCGCCCAGGGTGCGAGACGCTGGTCCGGCCGCCGGGAGTGCCCGATAAACTGTCCCTCGGAACGACGCGGGGCGCAGCCCCCCGGCCGGTCCACCATTGATCAGCCAGCAGCCGCTGCAACCCCAGGGAGCGTTGTGTCCCGTCGCCTGTTCACTTCGGAGTCCGTGACCGAAGGTCACCCCGACAAGATCGCTGACCAGATCAGCGACACCATTCTCGACGCACTGCTCCGCGAGGACCCCTCGTCCCGCGTCGCCGTGGAGACCTTGATCACCACCGGCCTGGTGCACGTCGCGGGCGAGGTGACCACCAAGGCGTGGGCGGACATCCCCACGCTGGTGCGCAACAAGATCCTCGAGATCGGCTACGACTCCTCGAAGAAGGGCTTCGACGGCGCCTCCTGCGGTGTCTCCGTCTCCATCGGCTCCCAGTCGCCCGACATCGCCCAGGGTGTCGACACGGCCTACGAGAGCCGGGTCGAGGGTGCCGCCGCCGGCAGGGACACGGACGAGCTCGACCAGCAGGGCGCCGGCGACCAGGGCCTGATGTTCGGGTACGCCTGCGACGAGACCCCCGAACTGATGCCGCTGCCGATCTACCTCGCGCACCGGCTGTCCCGCCGCCTCTCCGAGGTCCGCAAGAACGGGACCATCCCGTACCTGCGCCCGGACGGAAAGACCCAGGTCACCATCGAGTACGACGGCGACAAGGCCGTCCGTCTCGACACGGTCGTCGTGTCCTCGCAGCACGCGTCCGACATCGACCTGGACTCGCTGCTCGCGCCGGACATCCGCGAGTTCGTCGTCGAGCACGTGCTGAAGCAGCTCGTCGAGGACGGCATCAAGCTCGACACCGACGGCTACCGGCTGCTCGTCAACCCGACCGGCCGCTTCGAGATCGGCGGCCCGATGGGCGACGCCGGCCTCACCGGCCGCAAGATCATCATCGACACCTACGGCGGCATGGCCCGCCACGGCGGCGGTGCCTTCTCGGGCAAGGACCCGTCCAAGGTCGACCGCTCCGCCGCGTACGCGATGCGCTGGGTCGCCAAGAACGTCGTCGCCGCCGGACTCGCCTCCCGCTGCGAGGTCCAGGTCGCGTACGCGATCGGCAAGGCCGAGCCGGTGGGCCTGTTCGTCGAGACCTTCGGCACCGCCGCGGTCGACGTGGAGAAGATCGAGCACGCCATCGGCGAGGTCTTCGACCTCCGCCCGGCCGCGATCATCCGCGACCTCGACCTGCTCCGCCCGATCTACTCCCAGACCGCCGCCTACGGCCACTTCGGCCGTGCCCTCCCCGACTTCACCTGGGAGCGCACGGACCGCGTCGACGCGCTGCGCGCGGCGGCGGGCCTCTGACGGCACCGGCTGACGCGCGAGGGCCCCGGACCTGTCTCAGGTCCGGGGCCCTCGCGCGTCCCGCCGGACCGGGCCGCGAACGGTGCGAGGGCCGGGGCGCTGTCGGTGCCGTCTGGTAGGAATGTGGCTGTGAGCAGCGACGACGAAGCCTCCGAGCGGACCGCGGACGGTTCGCCGGAGCAGCTTGCGCTGATCCGGGAGACCGTACGGCAGGCCAGGAAGCCGCGGGCCAAGCCGCGCACCTGGCGAGGGGCGGCCCTGGCCGGGGAACTCCCGGTGGCCCGGGTCGTCGTCAACAAGGGCGTGCTCCATCTCGACCAGTACTTCGACTACGCGGTGCCCGAGGAGCTGGACGAGGCCGCGCAACCCGGAGTCCGGGTCCGGGTCCGCTTCGGCGCCGGGGCCCACCAGGTCCGCGAGGGCCGCCGCGAAGGCGGCCGGCTGATCGACGGATTCCTCGTCGAGCGACGGGCGGAGTCCGACTACTCGGGCCCGCTCGCCGCCCTCGCGGGCGTGGTGTCGCCCGAACCCGTGCTCAGCCCCGGTCTGCTCGCCCTGGCCAGAGCGGTCGCGGACCGGTACGCGGGCAGCCTCGCCGACGTGCTGCAGCTCGCCGTGCCGCCCAGGAGCGCACGCGCCGAGTCCCGGCCGTCGCCGCCTCCGCAGCCACCCCCGCCGACGCCGGAGCCGGGCACCTGGGCCCGGTACGAGCAGGGCCCGGCCTTTCTGCAAGCCCTGGCGGGCGGGGGCGCTCCGCGGGCCGTGTGGACGGCGCTCCCCGGCCCGCACTGGGCCGACGAACTCGCGGCGGCCGTCGCGGCGACCCTCGCGTCCGGCCGGGGCGCGCTGCTGGTCGTCCCGGACGGGCGCGCCGCGGCACGGGTGGACGCGGCCCTGACCGCACTGCTCGGCGAGGGACACCATGCCGTGCTCACCGCGGAAGCCGGCCCGGAGAAGCGGTACGCGCAGTGGCTCTCCGTGCGGCGGGGCTCGGTGCGGGCGGTGGTCGGGACGCGGGCGGCGATGTTCGCGCCCGTCCGGGACCTCGGGCTGGTCGCGATATGGGACGACGGCGACTCCAGCCACAGCGAGCAGCACGCGCCGCAGCCGCATGCGCGCGAGGTCCTGCTGCTGCGTGCCGCGCACGAGCGCTGCGGATTCCTGCTGGGCAGCGTGAGCTGCACGGTCGAGGCCGCCCAGCTCGTCGAGACCGGCTGGGCACGGCCGCTGGTGGCGGACCGGGAACAGGTGCGCCGTGCCGCGCCGCTGATCCGCACGGTCGGTGACGGCGAACTCGCGCGCGACGAGGCGGCACGGGCCGCCAGGCTGCCGTCGCTGGCCTGGCAGACCGTGCGGGACGGTCTGCGCCACGGACCGGTGCTGGTCCAGGTGCCCCGTCGCGGCTATGTGCCGAGGCTGGCCTGCGAACGCTGCCGTGAGCCCGCCCGCTGCGGGCACTGCTCGGGCCCGCTGGAGGCCCCGCGGGAGCAGGACCTCAGCTGCGGCTGGTGCGGTCGGGACGCCACCGGCTGGCACTGCGCCGTGTGCGGCGGAGCCCGGCTGCGCGCCCGCATAGTGGGGGCCCGGCGCACGGCGGAGGAACTGGGGAGGGCGTTCCCCGCGGTGCCCGTCCGGACGTCGGGGCGGGACCACGTGCTGGACTCCGTGCCCGGCCGGCCGGCGCTGGTGGTCAGCACGCCGGGCGCGGAGCCGGTCGCCGAGGGCGGCTACGCGGCCGCGCTGCTGCTCGACGGGTGGGCCATGCTCGGGCGGCCCGACCTGCGGGCGGGGGAGGAGGCGCTGCGCCGCTGGACGGCGGCTGCCTCGCTGGTACGGGGCCAGGCGGAGGGCGGCACGGTCGTCGTGGTCGCCGAGCCGACGTTGCGCCCCGTCCAGGCCCTGGTGCGGTGGGACCCTGTCGGCCACGCCCAGCGCGAGCTGGCCGAGCGCGCCGAGCTGGGCTTCCCGCCCGTGTCGCGGATGGCGTCGGTGACCGGGCGCGCGGAGGCGGTGACGGGCTTCCTGGCGGCCACGTCCCTGCCCGACGACGCGGAGGTGCTGGGGCCGGTGCCCCTTCCCCCGCCGCCCCCGGGACGGCCGCGGCGACCGGGCGAGCCACCTCCCACCCAGGGAGGGCTCGGGCCGGGGGAGCAGTGGGAGCGCGCCCTGCTCCGCGTACCGCCCGGCAGCGGCGCGGCGCTCGCCGCCGCGCTGAAGTCCGCCCAGGCCGCGCGGCTCGCGCGGGGTGGGGGCGAGCCGGTTCGGATCCGGGTGGATCCGCCGGACATCGGCTGACGGGCGACCGGGGCCGCCCTGCGTCGCGCCGGTCCTGGAGGACCGGCGCGCCGGGCGTGCGTCGGGTGCCGTGCCCGCGTGCACCGTCGGCCGGCCCTCCGCACGGCGCCGCCCCGGCGCCCGTGAGGGTGCGCCGGGGCGTTCGGGAGAGGGGTCAGCCGTTGCGCGGGCCGGGGAAGGCGCTCGGGCGGACCTCCTCGCGGAGCGGGTGGGCACCCGGTCCCGGCTGCGGCGGCATGGAGCGTGCCGCCGGAACCGCCGGGGCGACGGGCAGCGTGCGGGTCGTCCCCGGCTCCGGCTCCGTCGGCACGGCGGTGGGCTGCGGAGTCGTCCGCCGTGAACCGTAACGGCGGTGCACCGCCTGCTTGGTGACGCCGAGCGCCGAGCCCACCGCGTCCCACGAGAAGCCCAGCGAGCGGTCGAAGTCGACCGCGGCGGTCACCAACGTCTCGACGCTGTCCCGCAGTTCCTGGGCCAGACGGACGGTCGGGGCGGGAGCCCGGCCGTAGACGACGAAGCCCGTGGACGGGCCCGAGCGACGAGGACGGTAGACATTCCCCAACTGGGCCGTGAGCGTGCGCAGAGCGTCCACCTGCCGGCGGACCCGCTCGATGTCCCGCACCAACAGGTGCAGACTCGCCCGGGCTTGGGCGTCGTGGGTTGCGTGGTCGGCCATGAACAAGCCTCTCGAACCGGCGTTGCAAAGGGTCGGGCCGCACCGGCGGCCCGCTTCGGTCAATCTCTCTTGACAACGCGCCACCAGGCGTTCTGGTCACGCTGCGGAGGTGCGAGCGCACATGCGCGGGGCGCGCGGCAGTCCGCGCGCCCCCTGTCGGTGCGGCCAAATAGACTGGTGCGTCGCGCGATCACCCCGGCACACAGAGCGAGGTATTACCAGTGAAACTTGTCTTCGCAGGCACCCCCGAGGTCGCCGTACCCGCCCTGGACGCCCTGATCGCCTCCGGCCGGCACGAGGTCGCCGCGGTCGTCACCCGTCCGGACGCCCCCGCGGGCCGCGGCCGCCGTCTGGTGGCCAGCCCGGTAGCCCAGCGGGCGCACGAGGCCGGCATCGAGGTCCTCAAGCCCGCGAAACCGCGCGACGAGGACTTCCTGGCCCGGCTGCGCGAGATCGCGCCGGACTGCTGCCCCGTGGTCGCGTACGGCGCGCTGCTGCCCAAGGCGGCGCTGGACGTCCCGGCGCGCGGCTGGGTCAATCTGCACTTCTCGCTGCTGCCCGCCTGGCGCGGGGCCGCGCCGGTGCAGCACGCGATCCTCGCGGGCGACGAGATGACCGGCGCCTCCACGTTCCAGATCGAGGAGGGGCTGGACTCGGGCCCGGTGTACGGCGTGATCACCGAGCACGTGCGGCCGACCGACACCAGCGGCGACCTGCTCACCCGGCTCGCCTTCGCGGGGGCCGGGCTGCTGGCCGCGACCATGGACGGCATCGAGGACGGCACCCTCGAGGCCGTGCCGCAGCCGGCCGACGGGGTCACCATGGCGCCGAAGATCACCGTCGAGGATGCGCACGTCGACTGGCACACGCCCGCCCTCCGCGTCGACCGCCTGGTCCGCGGCTGCACCCCCGCGCCCGGCGCGTGGACGCTCTTCCGCGGCGAGCGGCTCAAGCTGATCAACGTCCAGCCGCTGCCGGACCGCACGGAGCTGGCACCCGGTGAGCTGTCGGTCGGCAAGAACCATGTGCACGCCGGGACCGGTTCGCACGCCGTCGAACTGCACTGGGTCCAGCCACAGGGCAAGAAGCCGATGCGGGCCGCCGACTGGGCCCGCGGTGTGCGGATCGCCCCGGGGGAGACCCTCGGCTCCTAGGGCGTGTGGTGACAGTCCCGCCTGGCCCGCGACGCCTGGCACGCACGCTCGCGGCGTTGTCGGAGTCATCCAGGTACGTCCAGTACGAGGATCCTCCGTCGTGCGATCGCACGCAACGGACGCCGTGAGCCCCGCCCTGCGGGCGGACGGCGCCGTGTGTCAGACACGGCCCGGTGCCGGGGCAGGGCGTCGGGGGACGGGCAGGTGCGTCGGCCGGCCGACGTAGGCTGAAGGGGTTCGACCCTTCAGAATCGCGGAGCACCTTTGAGTCAGCAGAGCCGTCGTCGTCCCGCCCAGCCCTACCGCCCTCCGAAGAAGGACCCCGTCCGGATCCTCGCCTTCGACGCACTGCGGGCCGTGGACGAACGCGACGCGTACGCCAACCTCGTCCTGCCACCGCTGCTGCGCAGGGCCCGTGAGCAGGACGACTTCGACAGCCGCGACGCCGCGCTCGCCACGGAGCTGGTGTACGGCACGCTGCGCCGCCAGGGCACCTACGACGCGATCATCGCCGAGTGCGTCGACCGGCCGCTGCGCGAGGTCGACCCGCCCGTCCTCGACGTACTGTCGCTCGGCGCGCACCAACTGCTCGGCACGCGCATCCCGACGCACGCCGCGGTGTCGGCGAGCGTCGAGCTGGCCCGGGTCGTCCTCGGCGACGGCCGGGCGAAGTTCGTGAACGCCGTGCTGCGCCGCGTCTCGCAGCACGACCTGGACGGGTGGCTGGACCGGGTCGCTCCGTCCTACGACGAGGACCCCGAGGACCATCTCGCCGTCGTCCACTCCCACCCGCGGTGGGTCGTCTCGGCCCTGTGGGACGCCCTGGGCGGCGGCCGTGCCGGCATCGAGGACCTGCTGGAGGCCGACAACGAGCGGCCGGAGGTGACGCTGGTCGCCAGGCCGGGCCGGTCGAGCGCCGGCGAACTGCTCGATCTGCTCGGCGAGGAGGGCGGGCTGCCCGGACGCTGGTCGCCGTACGCCGTACGGCTCGCCGAGGGCGGTGAACCGGGCGCCCTCGCCCCCGTGCGGGAGGGACGCGCCGGGGTGCAGGACGAGGGCAGTCAGCTCGTCGCGCTCGCGCTCGCCGGTGCGCCGCTGGACGGCCGGGACGAGCGCTGGCTCGACGGCTGCGCGGGACCCGGCGGCAAGGCGGCCCTGCTGGGCGCCCTGGCGGCCGAGCGCGGGGCGGCCCTGGTCGCCGCCGAGAAGCAACCGCACCGGGCGCGGCTCGTCGAGCGCGCCCTGGCCGGAAACCCCGGCCCGTACCAGGTCGTGACCGCCGACGGCACGCGCCCGGCCTGGCGACCGGGCACCTTCGACCGCGTCCTCGTCGACGTGCCGTGCTCGGGTCTGGGCGCGCTCCGCCGCCGGCCCGAGGCCCGCTGGCGCCGCCGCCCCGAGGACCTGGACGGCTTCGGCCCCCTCCAGCGGTCCCTGCTCCGTGAGGCGCTGGAGTCGGTCCGGGTCGGCGGGGTGGTCGGGTACGCCACGTGCTCGCCGCATCTCGCGGAGACCCGTGCCGTCGTCGACGACGTCCTCGAGGCGCACGGCGGGACCGTCCGTGCCGAGTGGATCGACGCCCGCCCGCTGATGCCCGGCGTACCGGCCCTGGGCGACGGACCGGACGTCCAGCTGTGGCCGCATCTCCACGGCACGGACGCGATGTACCTGGCACTGCTGCGCCGTACGGCCTGACGCCCGGCCGGCCGCCGCAGCGGCGGTCTCCGCCCTCGCGGAGGGCCGCCGCGGTGGCGGACGGGAAGCGCGTGCCCGGGCGGCAGCCGGCTCAGCGCAGTGCGCGGCAGAGCAGCGCGTCCGGGGTGCGCGACGAGCCCAGGCGGCCGGTGTACGCGACACCGGCCGCGTACTCGTCGGTCGCGCACTGGCCCTTGTGGTGGCCGTGCGCGAAGTCGCCCCCGCCGGCCCCCGGCGGGCGGTTGTCGGAGCGGTCGAACCACACCGTCCGGCCCGCCGTGCCCAGGGCCGTGCCCGCCTCGACGCACAGGGCGGCCGAGACCGCGGCCCCGCGCACGCTGTAGCCGGCCAGGACGTACCGCGGCGGGCACTGGAGCTTGGTGTACCCGGCAGCCCAGTCGCGGCCGGGTTCGACGTACCGCTCGTCGCGGACGACCTCATGGGCGCCGCCCGACGCGCGGAGACCGCGGGCCCCCGCGTCGGAGCACAGCCCGCGGTTCCCGGTGTGGCTCAGCCCGACCAGCCGCTGGTCGTCCGGGCACGCCGCCTTCCTCGCTCCGGGATCCCAGTCCGGCAGCGCGCGCAGGCGCAGCGACTGGACGAAGTCGCCGTGGTCGGGGCTGAGCATCGACCAGCGGTCCGCCGGGGGGACCTCGCCGGTCCTGCCCTGCGCCTCGACGAGACGTTCCCAGGGCTCGGCGCGCCAGTCGTCCCCGTCGAAGAGGCCCGCCCGCCGTCCCGCCGAATCCCAGTGCAGCAGCGCCCAGCCGTTGCCCTTCCGGTCCTCGTGCCAGCCGACGAGCGGCCAGTAGGCGAAGTCGGCGTCCATCTCGACGAGGAAGTCGACGAAGTGGTGGAACCAGGCCCGCTGCTTCGCCCCGGTCTCCTGGCGGCCTCCCACGCCGAACTCGCTGATCCACACCGGCGCGGTGAAGTGGCGGTCCGGCTGCGAGGCGACGTGGAAGGCCTGCCGGCGCAGCACCTCGTACAGTTCGGCCCGGCCGAAGTCGCGGTAGCGGGGGTCGGACGTCTCTCCCGGTCCCGTGGCTCCGCTGTGGTTCGGTCCCGTGTAGTCGTAGAAGTGGGCCGAGTACACGAGCTTGCCGGACCGCACCAGGGTGTGCGAGAGCCGCTGGACGGGCTCGAGAGTGGGCCGCTCGTGGGGGAGTCCGTCCACGGGGATCCCGGTCCAGTTGATCCCCTCGACGATCACCAGCAGGTCCGGGTCGGCCTCCTGGAGGATCCGGTCCCCGAGGCGCTGGGAGGCGGCGAACCAGTCGTGCCGGTCCCCGCGGCCCCAGTTGGGGTCGTCGAGGACGGAACGGCGCACCTCGTTGTAGAGATCGGCGCCGACGACGCGGGGGTTGTCGCGGTAGCGGCGGACCATGAACAGCCAGTCGTTCTCCCAGGTCGCGGCGCTCTGGGACGCGTTCCACCGCTCGTTGCCGTCGACACCGCAGCACCAGCGTGTGGTGTTGGTGTGGTTGTTGAGGATCACCGCGAGTCCGGCGTCCGTCAGGGCCCGGACGGCCGCGTCGTAGACCTGGAGAGGCGTCGTCCCCTTCAGCGAGGGGTTGGCGGCCACGGAGGCGTCCGCGACCGGGCGCGTGTCGTGGACCATCTCGTTGGAGAACGGCAGCCGGACGCTGTTGAGCCCGAGTTCCCGGAAACCGGCGACGATCTCGGACATCGGAGCGCGGTCCAGGCCCAGCGGCATCCGGTCCGACTTCTCCCCGGCGTGGTTGTTCGCCGGGTCGTCGGGGCTCCCCGAACCGGTCCAGGTGCCGCTGGCACCGTGCCAGTTGCCCGACTTCAGCTTGAAGCGGTCGCCGTCGGCGTCGACGACGTACCGGCCCCGGGTGCTCAGTGGCGGGGTCCACTCCGGTGCCGACCGGACCGTGGCGACGCCCGCGGCGCCCGCGGTGGGGGCGGGCCCCCGCCCGGCCGCGGCCGGGGACGCGAGGGGGAGGGTCGCCAGGGTGCAGAGCAGTGCCACGGCCGACACCGGTCTGAGCAAGGATCTGTTCGTGAACACCTGCACCCCCGTCGAGCACGGTCGGCCATCGAGCGTGTGATTGGCATGTATGCGACATGATGTCGGGCGCCCGGTGGGGTTGACCAGTGCGCCGCGGCGGGGCGAGGCCGGTTCCGTACCCCTCCGCACGGCACACCCTTCTTGCGCACGGCCCGGCTTCCGGGCGTCCCTGCCCGAAGCCCGCGCGAGGGCGGCCGGACGATGCGGAATGCCGGAATCATGGTGACTGGGGCGCCCCGCGCGGCCGGCGGTACCGCGGAAAGGACGTCTTCCGTCCGTTCCGAGGCCAGGAAGTGCTCCGGAGCATGGCAGTCTTGGCACATGGCCCAGATCAACCCCAGCATCCTGTCCGCCGACTTCGCCCGACTCGCCGAGGAGGCGCAGGCGGTCGAAGGCGCCGACTGGCTCCACGTCGATGTCATGGACAACCACTTCGTGCCCAATCTGACGCTGGGCGTTCCGGTCGTCGAGTCGGTGAGCCGGGCGACGGACACCCCGCTGGACTGCCATCTCATGATCGAGAACCCGGACCGCTGGGCCCCGCAGTACGTCGAGGCCGGTGCCGGGTCCGTCACCTTCCACGTGGAGGCCGCCGCGGCGCCGGTGCGGCTGGCGCGGGAGATCCGGGCCAAGGGTGCGCGCGCCTCCATGGCGCTCAAGCCCGCCACACCCATCGAGCCGTACGAGGACCTGCTCCCCGAGCTCGACATGCTGCTGGTCATGACCGTGGAACCCGGCTTCGGCGGCCAGGCCTTCCTCGACATCATGCTCCCGAAGATCCGCCGCACCAGGGAGCTCATCAACAAGCACGGCCTGGAGCTGTGGCTCCAGGTCGACGGCGGGGTCTCCGACGCCACGATCGAGCGGTGCGCGGAGGCGGGCGCCGACGTGTTCGTCGCCGGATCCGCCGTCTACGGAGCCGAGGACCCGGCTCAGGCCGTCCGGTCGCTGCGAGAGCAGGCCGACCGGACGATCGCGTCGGCACCCTGGGCGTGCAACCACTGAGCCACAGCTCGGTGAACGGGGCCCTACCGGGCTGATCAACATCACCCGGATCTGTCAGGATGGCGGTTCCGGAGTGTGAACAGCAGTGAGGAGAACGCGGTGTCTGCTATGTCGGCGGGACGGTCGGCCCTGCGGATGGGACCCGCGGAGCTGGTGCAGGCGGCGGCGATGGCCCGCCGCTTCTATCTCGAGGGCAAATCCAAGATCCAGATCGCGGAGGAGTTCGGCGTCAGCCGCTTCAAGGTGGCCCGGGTCCTGGAGACCGCGCTCGAACGCGACCTCGTACGGATCGAGATCCGCGTGCCCGCCGAGCTGGACGCGGAGCGCTCCGACGCGCTCCGCGCCCGCTACGGACTGCGGCACGCCGTGGTCGTGGAGTCCCCGTCCGAGGGCGAGGACGAGTCGCCCGACCCGGAGAACCTCGGCGAGGTCGCGGCCGACCTGCTCGGTGAGCTCGTCACCGAGGGCGATGTGCTGGGACTGGCCTGGGGCCGCTCCACGATCCACATGGCGGCCGCGCTCGACCGGCTGCCGCCCTGCACGGTGGTCCAGCTCACGGGGGTGTACGACGCCGGGACAGCGGAGCGCGGGTCGGTGGAGGCGGTGCGGCGCGCCGCTCAGGTCTCCGGCGGCGAGGCGCATCCGATCTACGCGCCGATGCTGCTGCCGGACCCGGCGACGGCGGCCGCACTGAGGAACCAGACGGGCATCGCCCGGGCCTTCGAGTACTTCGACAAGGTCACGGTCGCCTGTGTCTCGATCGGCTCGTGGGAGCCCGGTATCTCGACGGTGCACGACATGCTGAGCGACGAGGAGCGGGCGCACTACGCCTCGCTCGGCGTCGCGGCTGAGATGTCCGCCCACCTGTTCGACGCCGACGGCAGACGCGTCGGCCGTGACCTGGGCGAACGCTGCATCACCGTCGAGGCCGACCGGCTGCGGCGCATTCCCGAGGTGGTCGCCATCGCCGGGGGTCAGCGCAAGGCGGCGGCGATCGGGGCGGTCCTCCGGTCCGGGCTGGTGACCAGCCTGGTCACCGACACCTCTGCGGCGGACTACCTCCTGACGGAGTCCCGCCCCGCGCCGCGCCCGGCGCTGGAGCGCGCCGACCCGGACGACTGACGGGCGCATGGTCCGGTCGCGGTCCGTCGTGCCACTGCGGCCGGGCCGCCCCGGCCGCCCGCGCCGTACCGGCACGACGGACCACCTACGCGGGGCGGACGCACGTCCCGGCGGAAGGCGTGCGGTCCGGTCCTCGGCCGAGCCGCACTCGCCTCGGTGGGCCGGGCCGGCCGTTGCGGGTCACGGCTCCGCCGGGACCAGCCCGTAGAGCCGTGCCGCGTTGTCCGCCGCCACGAGTCCGGCGACCCGTGCCGCGTCGCGCTCGGACCACGCGCCCGACGACGTCCAGTCCTCGGTGAGCAGGGTGAGGGCGTCCTCGAAGACCCGGGCGCCGACGAGGTGGAGCTCCGGGAGCCCGTACGCGTCGCTCGAGTACAGCAGCTTGCCGAACGGGGTGAGCTCCAGGGCCTCGGCGAGTACGGCTGCTGCCCGGGCACCGGTGTGGGACAGGGCCAGACCCACATCCGCGTACACATGTGTGAACGCATGGGCGAGGTAGCCGGCGTTCCGGTGGTACGGATAGCCGTGCAGCAGCACCAGGGGGCAGCCGTGCGGCGCGACGGCCCTGATGAAGTCCGTCAGCAGCAGCGGATCGCAGTGGTCGAGCCGCAGATCGGGGTCGCCGAAGCCCGTGTGGAGCTGGAGCGGCAGCCCGGTGCGGACGGCCGCCCAGAGCAGGTGCCGGAGCAGCACCGGATCCGTGAGGCGCCCGCCCGGGCGGCGTTCCGCCAGCCAGCGGGCCGCGGCTGCGTGGACCGCGGCGGCTTCCGGTGGATCGGGCTCCAGCCCGAGCCCGTACCGGTACGCGGCGACCGACTTGAAGGCGACGGCCGTACGGGCGGAGGCCACGACCGCGTGGTCGAACACCTCGACGAAGCCGGCCGCGTCGTGGCTCGCGTCCGCCACGCGCTCGGCGAGCGACTCCAGGCGCACGATCACGCCCGCGTCCGCACCGCCCAGCTCCGCCAGCTCGGCGGGGCCGGTGAGATCGCCCGGCAGCCCGGTGTCCACCAGGTACGTGCCGGTGCCGCTCGCCCGCAGCAGCCGCCGGGCCACCTCCTCGGAGCCCAGTTCGCGCCGGCGCTCCAGATAGCGTCCGGGCGGGCAGTGCGCCTCCAGCCCGAGCAGCGGGGGACACCAGCGGAGCACCGCGAACCCCAGCTGGCTGTCGAAGAAGCTCGTACCGGGCGCGGGCGGCGCGTCCGACTCCGTCAGGAAGGAGGCGAACCCGTCCGCGTCCGGGGTGCGCCGCAGCACCCCGTGGCAGTGGTGGTCGACGAGGGCGGGCAGCGTGAGGGGCATTCAGTACCGCCCGCGTGTCGCGTCGGCGATCTGCTGCGGGGCCCGGCCGGCGAACAGCTCGATCTCCGCACGGCGCACCGCCGCGATCGCCTCGAAGAGCGCGTCGCCGAGCGCCTCACGCAGCAGGTCGGAACGTTCGAAGTGCTCCAGTGCCTCCGGCAGCGAACGGGGCAGCCGTGCGGGCCCCGAGGCGGCGTTCTCACGGCCCCCTCCGGTGCCGGCCCGCCGTCCCGCAGGTTCACTGCCCGGGCCCTGCCCGGCAGGTCCGCTGCCGGCCTCCCGCCGGCCCCACCCGCCCGCCGTCGTCTCGCCGGTCTGCGCCGTCTCGCCGTTCGGCGTGCCGCGCCCCCTCACCGCCTGGCCGCCGCCGGATTCCGCCGCGCCGCCGCCCGTCACCGCCGGGTCGCCCTGCACGGGCTCCGGGAGCTTCGCGCCGGCCTCCAGACCCGCCAGTCCCGCCGCGATCACGGCGCCCGCGACCAGATACGGATTGGCCGCCGCGTCGAAGCACTTCACCTCCGCGTTCGCCCCGTCCGGATCGTCGGGCGCGCCGGTGATGAACCGCAGGGCCGCCTCGCGGTTCTCCAGCCCCCAGCACTGGAACACCCCGGCCCAGTGGGACGGTTCGAGACGCAGATAGCTCGCCGGTGTCGGCGCCCCGATCGCGAGCAGGGCCGGGAGGGCGTCGAGCACGCCCGCGAGGAACGACTCGCTGTCCCCCGTCATCCCGAACGGGCCGTCCCCGCCCCGGCACAGATTGCGGTCCTCCCGCCACGGGCTCAGATGGAGATGGCCGCCGTTGCCGACGCCACCCGCCTCCACGGCGGGGCCGAACAGGGGCGTGAGACCGTGCCTCAGGGACACCGCGCGGACCGTCTCGCGCACCAGCACGGCCAGATCCGCCGCCCCGACCGGATCGGCCGGGGCCACGGAGACCTCGAACTGCCCGGCCGCGTACTCGGGATGGATCTGCAGCACCTCCACGCCCTGGGCGCCGAGCGTGCGCAGCACCTCGTCCACGTAGTCGGAGAGCTCGACCACCCGGGCCATTCCGTACGCGGGCCCCGACCACGGGTACGCACCCTCCCGCTGCACGATCCACTCGGTCTCGAAGCCCATTCGCAGCCCGATGCCCCGGTCGGCGGCCCGCTGTGCCATACGGCGGGCGAAGAGCCGCTGGCAGGCCGCGTAGGGGCGGCCCTGCTGGTCGTAGCGGTCGACGGGAGCCCAGGCCCAGCCCGGCTGGGCCGCGAGCACCGTGAGCCGCTCCAGGTCCGGCACGAGCCGGAGATCGCCGTCCGGCCCGCCGATGTGGGGGCTGGTGGTGATCGAGTCGTCCACCAGATAGACGTCGAACACCGGGGACATGCCGACCCCACGGGTGGCGACGTGGGCGAGGCGGCCCGTCGGAACCGCCTTGACGCGAGTGAGCCCGGCATTGTCCACCCAGGTCAGGGCCACGCCGTGGACGCTCTTCGCATCGAGCCGGGCGGCCTCCCGGCGGGCCGCGCGCTGAGTCTCGTCACTGTGCTGCACGGGGCATTGCCTACCCGCACGGAGCCGATCTCACCGCCCGGGCCGCCCCCGCGTGACAGCATCGGCGGCATGCTGAACCGGCCCCCGCGGCTTCTCCTCGCGCTGCTGTCGGCCCTCACCGCCCTCCTGCTGACCGGCTGTCCGGGCGACGGCTCCGGGAACGGCACCGGCGAGCGCAGCCCCGCCGCATCCGCACCCGCCGGCCCGACCACCGTCCGGGCCGCGGACCTGCCGCCGGAGGCCCGCGAGACCCTGCGCCTCATCGACGGCGGCGGCCCCTTCCCGTACCGGAAGGACGGCAGCACCTTCGGCAATTTCGAGGGGATCCTGCCCGAGCGGGAGCGGGGCTACTACCGGGAGTACACCGTGCCCACACCGGGGGAGCGCGACCGCGGCGCACGGCGCATCGTCACGGGCCGGGAGGGGGAGGTCTACTACACCGACGACCACTACGAGACGTTCAGGGTGGTACTCCGATGAGAAACGATCCTCTCGCCGCACTGTTCGGTGCCACCCCGGGGCGCAACATCACCGTGCTCGACCTCCACGGCGTCACCGACAAGAAGACCTTCATGGAGCGCTGCGCCGGTGACCTGGGGCTCCCCGCCTGGTTCGGCCGGAACTGGGACGCCCTCGCCGACTGCCTCACCGACCTCCCCGGCGAGGAGGGCACCCTCGTCCTCGTCTGCCGCTGGCAGGACTACGCCGCCGCCCGGCCGGGGGAGTGGGCGATCGCCCAGGAGGTCCTCACCCACGCCGTCGACACCATGCCGGGGCAGCTCGCCGTGCTGCTCGCCCTTGGAGGATCTGACGAGAGGGCGTCCCGCGGTCCTGGATGATCGGCCCGCACGGTTCAGCCCCCGGCTCATGGGACAATGAAGTACGTGCGTTTTCTCCCGGACGAGCGTTCGGGACCCCTCCGAATCGACTGGGATGTTCAGCACGTGCGTTTCCTGAATGACATCAAGCCGCCGTACGACCTGACGTACGACGACGTGTTCATGGTGCCGAGCCGATCGGCCGTGGGCTCCCGTCAGGGCGTCGACCTCGCCTCCCCCGACGGCACGGGCACCACCATTCCGCTGGTCGTCGCCAACATGACCGCGATCGCCGGCCGCCGGATGGCCGAGACCGTCGCCCGCCGCGGCGGACTCGTCGTGATCCCGCAGGACATCCCGATTGACGTCGTGACCGAGGTCGTCACCTGGGTGAAGACGCGTCACCACGTCCTCGACACGCCGATCGTGCTCACCCCGCACCAGACCGTCGCCGACGCGCTGTCGCTCCTGCACAAGCGCGCCCACGGTGCGGGCGTCGTCGTCGACGAGGAACAGCGGCCCGTCGGCGTCGTCACCGAGCACGACCTGTCCGGTGTGGACCGCTTCACCCAGCTCGCCGAGGTGATGTCGAAGGACCTCCTGCTCGTCGACGCGGACATCGACCCGCGTGAGGCGTTCACCAGGCTCGACGGCGCCAACCGCAAGCTCGCCCCGGCCGTGGACGGGGACGGCCGGCTCGCCGGCATCCTGACCCGCAAGGGCGCCCTGCGCGCCACGCTGTACACGCCGGCCACCGACGCGAACGGCAAGCTGCGCGTCGCCGCCGCCGTCGGCATCAACGGCGATGTGGCGGGCAAGGCCAAGCAGCTCCTCGACGCCGGCGCGGACACGCTCGTCGTCGACACCGCGCACGGCCACCAGGAGTCGATGATCGCGGCGATCAAGGCGGTCCGCGCACTCGACCCGCAGGTGCCGATCGTCGCGGGCAACATCGTGGCCGCCGAGGGCGTCCGGGACCTCGTCGAGGCCGGCGCGGACATCATCAAGGTGGGTGTCGGCCCCGGCGCCATGTGCACCACCCGCATGATGACCGGCGTGGGCAGGCCGCAGTTCTCCGCCGTCCTGGAGTGCGCCGCCGAGGCGAAGAAGTACGGCAAGCACGTGTGGGCCGACGGTGGTGTCCGCCACCCGCGCGACGTCGCCATGGCGCTCGCCGCGGGCGCGTCCAACGTGATGGTCGGTTCGTGGTTCGCGGGGACGTACGAGTCGCCCGGCGACCTCCAGCAGACGGCCGACGGCCGGCTCTACAAGGAGTCCTTCGGCATGGCCTCCGCGCGTGCCGTCCGCAACCGGACGAGCGAGGAGTCGGCGTACGACCGGGCCCGCAAGGCGTTGTTCGAGGAGGGCATCTCCACCTCGCGCATGTTCCTCGACCCGGCCCGCCCGGGCGTCGAGGACCTGATCGACTCGATCATCGCGGGCGTCCGCTCCTCCTGCACCTACGCGGGCGCGGGCTCGCTGGAGGAGTTCGCGGAGAAGGCGATCGTCGGCATCCAGAGCGCCGCCGGGTACGCGGAGGGCAAGCCGCTGCACGCCAGCTGGAACTGACGACCTTCGGGCGGGCGGTGGCGACGGTCGCACCGCCGGCCGGGCCGGTCCTCCGCGTCGCCGGTCACTTGCGAACGGCCGTGGTCCCGGGAGTCCTCCTGGGCCACGGCCGCTTTCCTTGTGAGGGCGGGCGGTCCGGGGCGGTGGAACCGGCACGGCCGGCGGAGTCGGGAGCCGGTCGGGCGTGCTCCGTACCGGGTCGGGGCCGCCCGGCACCGTGTGCGAGCTCGGCTCGCGTGGCGCGTGCGCGGACTTCCTCGTGCCGGTGCCCGCCTCCTGTGCCGCGTCACGGCGCGGGTTCCCGGCAGTCCCCGGCCGGGCGTGCCCGTCCTCCGTGCCGCGTCGCCCCGGCCAGCGTCCCGGGGCTGCTCTCGCACAGCGTGCGCGCGGTGTTCTCGGACGCACCCTGAAGCCGCGCCCGCGCCCGCCCCCTGCACCCCACCTGTGTCCTCCCGTGCCGCGTCCGGGCCCGGCCGCGCGCGGTGTCTCAGACGCTCCCCGAGCCCGGGCCCGACCTTGAGCCCGTGCCCGAACTCGCGACCGGGCCTGAACTCGCGCCCGCGGGGGCCGGTGCGCCGGCGAAGCCCGCATCCCGTAGCGCTCCCGTCACCGCCGCGGCCATCCGGGCGTGGCCCTCGTCGTTTGGGTGCAGACCGTCCGCCAGGTCGTCCGCGGTCAGCACCCCGGCGCCCGGTAGCAGGGCCAGCCGGTCGTCGCCCGCCGCGACGAGGTCCCGGACGGCCTCCTCCATCGCCGCGCGGAGGTCCGCGAGCGTCGCGCCCAGCGCGTTGCGGGTGGTCTCGGCGTCCGGGCGCAGGACGGGGGAGACGAGCAGCAGCGGGGTGGCCGGGTGCCCCCTCCGGACGAGGGAGACGAAGGCGCGGGTCGTCTCGTACAGCAGCGGAGCCGAACTGGGAACGCCCGACCAGCAGTTGGTGCCGAAGGCGAGGGTCAGCAGGTCGGCGGGCAGCGCAGCGAGCTGCTGCGCGGTCGCGAGTTCGCCGCGGGCAGATCCGGCGTAGCCGAGGTTGACGCAGTCCAGTCCGAGGGCCCGGCCGGCGGCCGAGGGCCAGGCGTGCGCGGGCCGGGTCGACCACCAGCCCTCGGTGATCGAGTCACCGTGGACCACCCAGCGGGACCGTCGTGGAGCGGGGACCACCCTGCCGCCCAGCCCGCGCACGCCGAGGATCACCGGCGCCTGGGATTCCGGCGGATGGACGGTGAACGGCCCCGGCCCGGGTGGCAGGGGGATCGTGACCGTCGCCTCCTCGGCCGGCTCGGTGAAGGACTCGGCCGCACAGCGGTCGCCCTCCCACAGGGCGAAGCAGTGCGCGAGGTCGCGCAGCGCGTCGGCGGTACCGGGCACCCGGGCCCGGTAGCGGAGTTCGACCGCCCGGGCGCCGTCGGGAGCCGTGAACTCCAGTCGTACGCCGATGGGGAGGGCGGCGCGCTCCCGGGTGTCCCACGGCAGCCGGGCCGCGTCGCCGGGGTCGGCCCGCACCGGACGCCCGCCGTCGAGCCAGGCCACACCGCGCAGGAACGCTCCGGGGTCGAGCCAGTTCGGGTCCGGCGTCACATGGGCCTCCGTCCGGTCGGGTGCGGGATGGCGTGCGGACTTGACTCCTACCCCGCGCGCGGCGATCGGTGCCTCTCGCCCGTCTCTGCCCCTTCCGGGGCCCGCGGGCGCTGCCCGTCGGCCATCGGGGTGTCACTGCCCGTGGCCGGTTACGGCCCTCGGCGTTACCGGCGGGAGCATTGCGCGGCCGGTAACCGATCGCGTAGCTTCTGCCCCTACCCGGCGGTAACACCCGCTGGCCGTATGTCCCGAACGTTCAGGGGAGCCCATGCGCCGGCGATTGCGCCCTCCCACGATCCGCGGCCGGATCGTGGCCCTCACCGTTGTGCCCGCCGTGGCCCTGCTGGCGTTGTGGAGCTTCGCCATGGTGTCCGTGACGGGGGACCTGCGGGCGCTGATCCGGCTCCAGAGCGTGTACGAGACGTTCGGCACCCCGGTCGACACGGCCGTCGGGCAGATCCAGATCGAACGCCGTCTCGCCGCCGCCTATCTCGGCGCCGGGCAGCGGAACGCCGGGGCGGCGGACGCCGCCGCGCTGCTGGCCCAGCAGCGTGCGACCGATCACGCCGTGGGGGCCATGCTCGACGCCGTCGGCGACCGGGAGCGGCGCGAGGACCTGTCCGCCCGGCAGCGGGAGTCCCTGGACGCGATGGCCCGGGCCGCCGCGCGGCTCGACGCCCTGCGGGACGAGGTGGTCGACCGCCGGCTCTCCTGGAGCGAGGCCGTCGACGCCTACACGGCGATCGTCGAGCCCACCTTCGACGTCCAGTCCCAGCTCACCGCGCTGCAGGCCGGTCAGCTCGCCCGCGAGGCGCAGGTCGTGGTGGAGCTCGTGCGGGTGCGCGAGTTCGTCTCCCGCGAGGATGCGCTCGTCGCCGGCGCCCGGGCCGCCGGCGTCCTCACGGACGGCCAGTACGACGCGCTCACCGCGGCCATCGAGGACCGCCGTGTCTTCCACCGCACCTACGTCCCCGATCTGCCCGCCGACTCCCGGAAGCTCTTCACCGACTTCCAGCGGGGCGCCGAGTACCGGGCTCTGACGTCGGGCGAGGACGCGCTGCTGCGGGCCGGTGCAGGGAACGCGGGACAGGCCATGGCGGACGCCTCGTGGCGGACCACCACGGACCGGGCGGTGAAGCGGTACATGCTGCTGTGCACCGAGTCGGCGCTGAACGCGGCCGAGCGCGGACGTGCCTTCGCCTACCGCGAGATGGTGAAGGCTGCCGTCGTCGGCCTCGCCGGACTGGCCGCGGTCGCGCTGTCGGTCTGGCTCTCGGTGAGCGCCGGCCGACGGATCGCCCGGCGGCTGGAGGAACTGCGGGACGCGGCGGACGTCCTCGCCACCCGCCGGCTGCCCGAGGTCATGGAACGGCTCGGCGCGGGCGAGGACGTCGACCCCGCCGCCGCGGCGCCGCCGCTCGACTTCGCCGACGGGGACGGGGAGCCCGACGAGATCGCGCAGGTGGGCACGGCCCTCAACGCGGCGCGCCGGGCGGCCGTCGAGGCCGCGGTGAAGCAGGCGACGCTGCGGCGCGGCATCTTCGCCGTGCTGCTCAACATCGCGCGCCGCAACCAGGCGCTGGTGCACCGGCAGGCGAAGCTCGTCGACACACTGGAGCGCCGGACGACGGACCCCGACACGCTCGAGGACCTCTTCCGCATCGACCATCTGACGACCCGGATGCGGCGTCACGCCGAGGGCCTGATCATCCTCTCGGGCGCGGCGCCCGGACGGCGGTGGCGCAGACCGGTGCCGCTCGTGGACGTGGTGGCGGCCGCGGTCGGTGAGATCGAGGACTACACACGCGTCGTGGTCCCCCCGATGCCCGCGGTCGGCGTCGGCGCGGACGCCGTGGCGGACGTGGTGCACCTCGTCGCCGAGCTGGTCGAGAACGCCACGGCCTTCTCCCCGCCGCACACCCAGGTGACCATGCGTACGGGCGAGGCCCGCAACGGCTTCGTCCTGGAGATCGACGACCGAGGCCTCGGCATGGACGGCGAGGAACTCGCCCAGGCCCACCGCACCCTGGCACGGCCCGGCGACTTCGACCCGGTCCAGGACGAGCGCCTCGGCCTGTACATCGTCGGCCGTCTCGCCGCCCGGCACGGCATCACGGTCACCCTCACCCGCTCCCCGTACGGGGGCACCACGGCGGTGGTTCTGCTGCCGCACACGATCATCACCCCGGCTGCGCCGGAGCCGGACCCGTCCGCGTCCTCGGCACCGGTCCGGGAGCCTGCCGCGGTTCCGTCGGGCGGGGCGGTGGCCCCCGGGGCCGGGCGGACGCCGCCGGGCGCGGGCGCCGTGGTCCACGCCCTCCCCCTCCGCACCGTGGCGCCCGCGGAGCTCCCGGCCGAGCACGGCAGCGCCGCACCCCCCGAGCGGGAAGGCACCACGGGCCCCCGGCCGGGTGGCGACGACCAGCAGCCGGGAGTCCGTCCCGGCGCGGACGGCGCGGGCGTCCGGGCCGAGGCCGACGATCGCGAGGCCGGTGTCCGGCCTGCTGTCGGCGGCGAGCAGGTCGGCGACCGGAGCGCCACCGGGGATGGGGCTGCCGGTGTACGGGCCGAGGCCGACGTTCACCTCGCCGGCGACCGGCCCGTCGCCGACGTTCGCGAGTCCGAGGCCGGGGTCCGGCCTGGGCCCGACGACCCGCAGGCGGAAGTCCGTACGCCCGGCGACCGGCCCCTCCCGCTTCCCACCCGCCGGCGCCCGCACCCCCTGCCCGCGGAGCGGCGGACCGGCTCCGGCCTCGGTACCGACCGTGGACCGGCGCGTGCCGGCTCCGGCACCGTTCCCGGAGCGGAGTGGACCTCCGCCGACCCGGCATCGCGCTCCGGCAGCGGACAGGAAGACGGCCGGGCGCAGGCCCGGACCGCGGCCGTCCCCGCACCCCCGGCCCGGGACGGACGCCCGGCCGAGGGCGGCGGAGGCGCAGCGCCCATCGGTGAAGGGCTCCCGGCCGGTGGCGAACCGGCGCCGGCGCCGGACCCGGCACCGCGGACCCTGCCCACCCGGATCCGGCAGGCCTCCCTCGCCGCGCCGCTCCGCGAGGGATCCCCCGGAGGGGAGCAGGACGGGCCCGGCAGGCCGGAGCGGGAGGTGAGCGCGGAGGAGATGCGGGCCATCTTCGGGGCCTTCCAGCGGGGGCTCGACCGCGGACGGAGGAGCGAGCCGCACGGAAGCGAGCCGCACGGAAAAGAGCCGCACGGAAGCGAGTCCCGGGGCAGCGAGCCCGGCCGCGACGAGCGTCGAGGCAAAGAGCACCGCGGCACCGGGCCGCACGGGAGCGAGCCGCCCGGGAGCGCACCGGCCGGGCGGGGGACCGGGCACGACGAAGGGACACGCGACGATGGCTGAGCCGTACGACAGAGAGACCGGACGGACCGCCGCCGGCGACCTCGGCTGGCTGCTCGACGATCTGCTGGACAGGACCGACCACGTCCGGCAGGCCGTGCTGCTCACCGCGGACGGCCTGGTGACCTGCGCCTCCCGGGGCATGCCGCAGCGGGACGTCGAGCATCTGTCCGCCGTGTGCGCGGGCTTCCACAGCCTCGCCAAGGAGACCGGTTCCCGATTCGCGGCCGGGAAGGTCCGCCAGACGATGGTCATGCTCGACGACGCCTACCTCTTCATCACTCCGGCCGGCGACGGCAGCCGCCTCGCGGTGCTCAGCGACACCGAGACCGACGTCGGCCAGCTCGCCCACGAGATGGCGCTCCTCGTGAAGCGCGTCGGCCGGCACATGGCCGTCCCCGCGCGCTCGGCCGCCGAGGCCCCCGACGCGTAGTCCCGTGAACGATCACTGGTACGAGGACGAGACCGGGTCGATGGTCCGGCCGTACACCGTCACCCGCGGCCGGACCCGTCCCGCCGCGGAGCACCACATCGATCTGATGTCGCAGGTCAGAGCCGTGGAGTGGGACAAGCCGGAGCCTCGGCTCGACCATGCCCGCAGTGCGCTGCTGGATCTGGTCCGCCGCGCGCCGCGACCGGTCGCCGAGGTCGCGGCGGACGCCGACATGCCTCTCACGGTCGTCCGGGTCCTGCTCGTGGACCTCGTCGAGGCGGGTCTGGTGCGGGTCTCGGAGCCGCCCGCCCGACGGGGCACGTACGACCCGTCCCTGCTGAGGGAGATAGCCGACCGGCTGCGGGAAATCTGAAGACTCTTGCGCCGCTGTGCAACGTTCCCCCGCCGTCGCCCCCAGTACGCAATGATCTTGCGCGGGTGCGCAAAGCTCATGCATTACGGTCGGGAACGTCAACCTCGTAGGGTCCTGCCTGTACGTGGAGTGGCGGGGACCGTCTGCTCGGCGATTCCCCGCGCTCCGGGCTGCTCTCAGTCATGCCCGCGCCGGGCCGCCGCGGTCGCCGCCTCACCGATAGGCAGCGATAAGGAGCCTCCCCAGTGTTGGACCACGGCGCAGCGCCCACCGTCACTCCCGAGAGGGATCCCGGTGGCCCCGCCCAGGGCCTCGGCAGCCGTCTGATGCGGCGCAAGCCCGTCGAGCAGCTCGTCTCCGAGGGCGGCCAGGGTGAGGGCGGCACGCTCCGCCGCTCGCTCACCATGTGGCAGCTGACCATGATCAGCATCGGTGCCACGCTCGGCACCGGCATCTTCGTCGTCCTCGGCGAGGCCACCCCGCTCGCCGGCCCGGCCGTCGCGATCTCCTTCGTCGTCGCCGGCCTGACCGCCCTGTTCTCGGCCCTTTCCTACGCCGAGCTCGCCGGCGCCGTGCCGGTCTCCGGCTCGTCGTACTCGTACTCGTACGCCACGATGGGCGAGCTGATCGCCTGGGTCTGCGGCTGGTGCCTGGTGCTGGAGTACGGCGTCTCGGTCGCGGCCGTCGCCGTCGGCTGGGGCGAGTACCTGAACGAGCTCCTCGACGGCACGATCGGGGTGACGATCCCGAGCGCGGTGTCCGCGCCGATCGGCGAGGGAGGGTTCATCAACCTCCCCGCACTCGTCGTCGTGCTGCTGGCCATGGTCTTCCTGATGGGCGGCGCCAAGGAGAGCGCCCGCGTCAACACGATCATGGTCATCATCAAGATCGTGACGCTGGTGCTCTTCATCGGCATCGGCTTCATGGGCATCAAGGCCGGCAACTACGCCCCGCTCGCCCCGCTCGGCGTCACCGGGATCAGCGCCGCCGCCGCCACGCTGTTCTTCTCGTACATCGGCTTCGACGCCGCCTCCACCGCCGGTGAGGAAGCGAAGAACCCCAAGAAGGACCTCCCGCGCGCGATCATGCTGTCGCTGCTGATCGTCACCGTGCTCTACTGCCTCGTCGCCCTGGTCGCCGTCGGCGCCATGCCGTGGCAGGACTTCGAGGGCACCGAGGCGGCGCTCGCGCAGATCATGAAGGACGTCACGGGCCAGGGCTTCTGGGGCGTGGTGCTCGCCGCCGGCGCGGTCGTCGCGATCGCCAGCGTCGTCTTCGCCGTGCTGTACGGCCAGACCCGGATCCTGTTCGCGATGTCCCGCGACGGCCTGGTGCCCAAGGTCTTCGCCAAGGTCGACGAGAAGACCGGCGCCCCGCGGGCCAACACCGTGATCGTCTCGCTGTTCTGCGGCGTGCTGGCGGCCTTCATCCCGCTCGGCGAACTGGCCAACGCCACCAGCATCGGCACGCTCTTCGCCTTCGCGCTGGTCAACGTGGCCGTGATCATCCTGCGCTGGAAGCGCCCGGACATGAACCGCACCTTCAAGGTCGTGCTCTTCCCGGTCACCCCGATCCTGGGCTTCGGCTTCTGCGCCTACATGATGCTCAGCCTGCCCGGCATCACCTGGGTGTGGTTCGGTGGCTGGATGGCCGCCGGGCTCGTGTTCTACTTCCTGTACGGCCTTCGCCGCTCCCGGTTGGCAACTGCAGAGAAGTGATCCACCCCCCGTGCGACTGAACGATCTCGACGAACGCATCGTCCACGCCCTCGCCGAGGACGCCCGCCGTTCCTACGCCGACATCGGTTCGCTCGTCGGCCTGTCCGCGCCCGCCGTCAAGCGGCGCGTGGACAGGCTCCGGGCGGAAGGAGCCATCACCGGCTTCACCGTCCGCGTCGACCCGGCCGCCATGGGCTGGGAGACCGAGGGGTACATCGAGATCTACTGCCGCAGCAACACCTCGCCCGAGTCCATCCAGCGCGGACTCGAGCGGTACCCGGAAGTCGCGTCCGCCTCCACCGTCACCGGCGAGGCGGACGCGATCGTCCAGGTCTTCGCCTCCGACATGCGCCACTTCGAGCGCGTGCTGGAGCGCATCGCCGGCGAGCCCTTCGTGGAGCGGACCAAGTCGGTCCTGGTCCTGTCTCCCCTGCTCAGGCGGTTCTCCTCGGGGGCCCCTGCCTGACGCCCGGCAGGGCGACCCGGGAGCGGCGTCCCCCGGCCGGCGTCCGGCCGGCGCAGCGCCGCACCGGTCGGCCACCGGACGAGCCGCGCGGCCGGGTGACCGCGGAACGAGCGAGCGGCGACCGGACGACGACCGGGTGACCGCGGGACGACCCGGCCACGACCGAGGTCCGCCGGACGGGCACGCCCCGACGTCGTCCGAACCAACGGAAGCACCGACGGCCGAGACGCAACGAATCGCCGGTCCCCGGCAAATTCACGCAACGGATCGACACTCTGAACGCAACGGTCCCGCCTTGTCCCGGCGGTTGGCCGGAACGTACCGTTTTTGACGTCTCCCCGACGCCCTTCCCACTCCTTCCGAGGTAGGTCCATGCCGCCGCTGCGCACCGCCCTGCTCCAGAGCTCCGGGACCCCCGGCGACATCGCGAAGAACCTCGAGATCCTCGACACCCACGCGGCCCACGCCGCCGCCGCGGGGGCCGGCCTGCTCGTCGCCCCGGAGATGTACCTCACCGGCTACGCGATCGGCGCCGACGTGCACCGCCTCGCCGAGACGTCCGACGGCGCCTCCGCCGGGGCCGTCGCCGCGATCGCCGCCCGTCACGGGATCGCCGTCGTCTACGGCTACCCGGAGCGCGGGGCCGGCGACGAGGCGGGCGCCGTGTACAACGCGACGCAGCTGATCGGCCCCGACGGCACCCGCCTCGCGAACTACCGCAAGACCCACCTCTTCGGCGGCTTCGAGAAGAAGTGGTTCACGCCCGGCGACGAGACGGTCGTCCAGGCCGAGCTCGGCGGTCTCCGGATCGGGCTGCTGATCTGCTACGACGTCGAGTTCCCGGAGAACGTGCGCGCCCACGCCCTGGCGGGCACGGACCTGCTGGCGGTGCCGACCGCGCTGATGAACCCCTTCCAGTTCGTCGCCGAGAAGCTCCTCCCGGTCCGCGCCTTCGAGAGCCAGATGTACGTGGCCTACGCCAACCGCACCGGCCCCGAGGGCGACTTCGACTTCGCCGGGCTGAGCTGCCTCGCCGGCCCCGACGGCATCGTCCGGGCCCGCGCCGGTCACGGGGAGGACCTGGTGACCGGCGACGCCGACCCGGCCCTGCTGGCCGCCTCCCGCGCCGACAACCCGTATCTGCGCGACCGCCGTCCCGGCCTGTACGGGCCGCTCGCCCGCTGAGACCTCCCGCCCCGCCCCGCCACACCAGGAGCAACACCCCATGACGTCCACGGTGCCCACCGCCGTCCCGCACACCGACGCGCAGCCGCCCATCACCATGTTCGGGCCGGACTTCCCGTACGCCTACGACGACTTCCTCGCGCACCCGGCGGGGCTGGGCCAGATACCCGCGACCGAGCACGGCACCGAGATCGCCGTCATCGGCGGCGGTCTCTCCGGCATCGTCGCCGCGTACGAGCTGATGAAGATGGGTCTCAAGCCGGTCGTCTACGAGGCGGACCAGATCGGCGGCCGGCTGCGCACGGTGGGCTTCGAGGGCTGTGACCCGTCGCTCACCGCGGAGATGGGAGCGATGCGCTTCCCGCCGTCCTCGACGGCGCTGCAGCACTACATCGACCTGGTGGGGCTGGAGACCCGGGCCTTCCCCAACCCGCTCGCCGAGGCCACCCCCTCGACCGTCGTCGATCTCAAGGGCGAGTCGCACTACGCGGAGACCATCGCCGACCTGCCCCAGGTGTACCGCGATGTCGCGAAGGCGTGGAACGAGTGCCTGGAGGAAGGCGCGGACTTCTCCGACATGAACCGCGCCATGCGCGAGCGCGACGTCCCGCGCATCCGCGAGATCTGGGCCAGGCTCGTCGAGAAGCTCGACAACCAGACCTTCTACGGCTTCCTCTGCGACTCCGAGGCCTTCAAGTCCTTCCGGCACCGCGAGATCTTCGGCCAGGTCGGCTTCGGCACCGGCGGCTGGGACACCGACTTCCCCAACTCCATCCTGGAGATCCTCCGCGTCGTCTACACCGAGGCCGACGACCACCACCGCGGCATCGTCGGCGGTTCCCAGCAGCTGCCGCTGCGGCTCTGGGAGCGGGCGCCGGAGAAGATCACACACTGGGCGTACGGCACCTCGCTCGCCACGCTGCACGTGGACGGGGAGCCCCGGCCCGCCGTGACGCGGCTCCACCGCACCGCGGGCAACCGCATCACCGTGACGGACGCCTCCGGCGACATCCGCACCTACCAGGCGGCGATCTTCACCGCGCAGTCCTGGATGCTGCTCTCCAAGATCGCGTGCGACGACTCGCTGTTCCCCATCGACCACTGGACGGCGATGGAGCGCACGCACTACATGGAGTCGTCCAAGCTGTTCGTGCCGGTGGACCGGCCGTTCTGGCTGGACAAGGACGAGCAGACCGGCCGTGACGTCATGTCGATGACGCTCACCGACCGGATGACGCGCGGCACCTACCTGCTGGACGACGGCCCGGACAAGCCGGCCGTCATCTGCCTCTCGTACACGTGGTGCGACGACAGCCTCAAGTGGCTGCCGCTGTCCGCGAACGAGCGCATGGAGGTCATGCTCAAGTCGCTCGGCGAGATCTACCCGAAGGTCGACATCCGCAAGCACATCATCGGCAACCCGGTGACCGTGTCCTGGGAGAACGAGCCCTACTTCATGGGTGCGTTCAAGGCCAACCTTCCGGGTCACTACCGTTACCAGCGGCGCCTGTTCACCCACTTCATGCAGGACCGGCTGCCCGACGACAAGCGCGGCATCTTCCTCGCCGGCGACGACATCTCGTGGACGGCCGGCTGGGCCGAGGGCGCGGTGCAGACGGCGCTCAACGCCGTGTGGGGCGTGATGCACCACCTCGGCGGCGCCACCGACACCACCAACCCGGGCCCGGGCGACGTCTTCGACGAGATCGCCCCGGTGGAGCTCCCCGAGGACTGACGCCCTCCCCGGGACCCGTGCCCCGCGGGTCCCCCAGGTACGTACCCCCGCCGCCGACCGCGATCCGGCCGGACCCGGGAGGTCACCTCAGCCGCCGTCGGCCGGTCACCCCGGCCGGCGGCGGCTCCTTGTGCGCACCGGGGTCGGGTCCGGCCCGCCCGCCCACCGCGTCCGGGCGCCGTCCAGGCTCCTCGTGTCAGCGGAGCGGGGTGAGCAGGCAGCGCCCGACCAGCCCCGTCCCGGCGTCCAGCCGTTCGGTGAACTCCTCTGCCAGCGAAGGGAGTTCCCGCAGCCCCCAGAGCAGCCTCGCCGCCGACCAGGCGCCGTCGCGGGCCCGTTCGAGGCTCCACGAGCCGACCAGATGGGTGAGCGGGTCGGCGATCTCCAGCAGATCGGGGCCGGGCATCAGATCCTCGCGGATGCGCTCCTCCAGCATCGTGAGGACGTCGCCCACACGATCGAAGTCCCCTTCGAGGTCCGGCGGTCGGCAGTCGAGCGTACGGCAGGTGTCCACGACGGCCAGCGCGAGATCGTGTCCGATGTGCGCATTGATCCCGGCCAGCGCGAACTGCAGCGGACGTACGCCGGGGTGACGGCGGAACTGGAACAGCGGACGCCAGCAGGCCGGCGCCCGGCCGCCGGCCGCGACCGTGTCCGCGGCCGACAGATAGCGCTCGGCGAAGAGAACCTGCAGGGTGACGGCGGACCTGCGGTCGGGGAACCTGCCGCGTTCGACGCACCGGCCGAGTTCCTCCGTGACGGTGAGGTAGACGCGGTTGAACACCGCGATGCCGTCGCCCTCCGGCCAGTCGGAGCGGAACGCCCGCATCCGGGCCAGCACCGTGTCGACCGAGGCGCGGCGCGCGTCGCGGCCGGCCGCGTACTGTGCGATCTTCGCCATGGGGGCAGCGTCCCAGCCATGGGCTCGGACAGGTGCCGCCCGGCCGCAGGCGTCCCCGGAACGGGGGAACGCCACGGCCGTCGCGGCCGGGGGAGGGAGCACAGCACATGTCACGCGTACGCGATCGGCGCCGCGCGGAACGGAACGGGCGGCGCGTCGCGGTCGGCCGCGGCGTCATGGCGACGGCGGCCTGCGCGGTGGTGGCCCTGGGCACCGTCGCCGGACTGGTGTCCACCGGCGGCGGCGAGGACGACACGGCACGGCCCGAGGTGAGGAGTTCGCCCGTGACGGTCCCGTTGCCCGCCCGCCCCGACCCCACGCCGTCCGCGCCCGCGCGGTCACCCGTGCCCTCGCCGTCGCCCGAGGCGTCGGCCGCTCCCGCGCGTTCGTCCCCGGCGACCCGCCCGGCACCGCGCCCCGGGACGCTCGCCGCCTCGGGCGGGCTGTACCGCCACGCGGAGTCCCAGGTCCTGGACTGGGTGCGGGAGCACCGTGACGACCCCCGCAGGCCGCTGATCGAGTCGCGGATCGCCGCGCACCCCGCCGCGGTCTGGTTCCCGGAGCACAACCCCGGCCGGATCACCGGCCAGGTGCGGGCGGTGACCTCGGCGGCGGCCGCCGAGGGCCGCGTGCCGGTGCTGGTGCCCTATGCGATCCCGGACCGGGACTGCGGCGGCGCGTCCCAGGGCGGCGCGCCCGATCTCGCCGCGTACGACGCCTGGACGGGCGAGTTCGCCGCCGGCCTCGGTGACGGACCGGTCGTCGTGATCCTCGAACCCGACTCGATCGCGCTCGCGGACTGCCTCGCGGACGACCGCCGGGCCGCCCGCCACGCCTCGCTCGCCCGTGCGGCGCGGGCGATGAAGGCCGCCAACCCCCGGGCGAGGGTGTACTTCGACGCCGGTCACTCCGGCTGGCACCCGGCCGCGCGACAGGCCGCAGAGCTGCGTGCCGCGGGCGCCGCCACGAGCGGCGACGGCATCTTCACCAACGTCTCCAACTTCCACCGCACCGCCGACGAGACGCGCTACGCCCGCCAGGTGCTGGACGCCCTCGGCGGACCGCCGGGCCTGGGCGCGGTCATCGACACCAGCCGCAACGGCAACGGCGCGCCGGGGCAGGGCGCCTGGTGCGATCCGGGCGGCCGCGCCCTCGGCCGGACCCCGACCACCAGGACGGGCGAGGCCCGGATCGACGCCTATCTGTGGGTGAAGCTGCCCGGGGAGTCGGACGGGTGCAAGGGCGCTGCGGGCACCTTCACACCGGACTACGCCTACGACCTGGCGACCGGCTGACCGCCGTCGTCGCCCTCGTCGTACGAGGACGTGCCCGCGTCCAGCAGCGGCTCCTGCGGCTTCATATGGGCGGGGGCGAAGGCGCGCAGCACGTGGTAGCCGGTGATGACGACGAGCGTGCCGAGGGCGATGCCGCCGAGCTCGAAGTTCTCGGTGAACTTCAGGCTGACGCCGCCGACACCGATGATGATGCCCGCCGCGGCCGGTACGAGGTTCAGCGGATTGCGCAGATCCACCCCGGCGTTGATCCAGATCTGCGCGCCGAGCAGGCCGATCATCCCGTACAGGATGACCGTGATCCCGCCGAGCACACCGCCCGGGATCGCGGCGACGACGGCACCGAACTTGGGGCAGAGTCCGAAGAGGAGCGCGAAGAACGCCGCTGCCCAGTAGGCGGCCGTCGAGTACACGCGGGTGGCGGCCATGACGCCGATGTTCTCCGAGTACGTGGTGTTCGGCGGCCCGCCCACCGCGCTCGACAGCACCGACGCGGCGCCGTCGGCGGCGATGGCCGTGCCCAGCTTGTCGTCGAGCGGGTCGCCGATCATCTCGCCGACGGCCTTCACGTGCCCGGCGTTCTCCGCGATCAGGGCGATGACGACGGGCAGCGCCACCAGGATCGCCGACCACTCGAACGCCGGGGCGTGGAAGTCGGGAAGGCCGATCCAGTCGGCCTTGCCGACGCCCGAGAGGTCGAGCCGCCAGTGGTCGACGGCCTCCGCGCCGCCCACCGGTGAGTGGATCTTGCCGAAGATCCGGTCGAGGACCCAGGAGATGCCGTACCCGAAGATCAGCCCCAGGAAGATCGCGACGCGCGACCAGAAGCCGCGCAGACACACCACGGCGAGTCCGGTGAACAGCATCGTGAGCAGCGCCGTCCACTGGTCCTGCGGCCAGTACGTGGAGGCCGTGACCGGCGCCAGGTTGAAGCCGATGAGCATGACCACCGCGCCGGTGACGATCGGCGGCATCGCGGCGTGGATGATCCGGGCGCCGAAGCGCTGCACGGCGAGGCCCGCGAGGAACAGCACCGCGCCGACCACGAGGATCGCGCCGGTGATCGTGGCGCTGTCCCCGCCGGTGGCGCGGATGGTCGCGGCCACGCCGACGAACGACAGCGAGCAGCCCAGATAGCTCGGGATCCGGCCGCGGGTGGCGAGCAGGAAGATCATGGTCGCGACACCGGACATCATGATGGCCAGGTTGGGGTCCAGGCCCATCAGCACCGGCGCCACGAACGACGCGCCGAACATGGCCACGACGTGCTGGGCGCCGAGCCCCGCCGTGCGCGGCCAGGAAAGGCGTTCCTCGGGCCGTACGACCGCTCCCGGAGCGGGGGTTCGTCCGTCGCCGTGCAGGCTCCAGCGCACGCCGAGGTTCATACGGGCTCCACTTCCGAGGGGGGCGGTGATCAGCGCCCATCGTACGAGGAACGTGTTGCTCCGCTTCCGCCCCGTCGGGTCGGCGCGGGGGCGGTCCACCGCCCCGCGGCACAACCCCCCGGCTACGCCCGGAGATCCGGCGCCGGCGCCGGAGCGGGCGGCTGCGTGCCCGACGCACCGGGCGCCGCCGGCGTCGCCGCCCGGGCGCTGCCCCGCAGCACGCCCGCGCCCAGCACCAGCCCGAACGCGAGCACGGTCACGAGCCCGAACGACACGACCAGCGACGTCAGATCGGCGATCCCGCCGATCGCGGAGGGCGCGATCAGCCCGGAGGTGTACGTGATCGTCGCCACCCCGGCGATCGACAGGCTCGGGTTCGTGCCGCTGCGCCCCGCGGCCGCGAACGCCAGCGGCACGACCACGGCGATACCGAGCCCGATGCAGCCGAACCCCGCCATCGCGGCCGCGGGGTGGGGCGCCAGGACCACCAGTACGCCTCCGGCGGTCGCCAGCACCCCGCCGACGCGGACCGTGCGGACCGGGCCGAACCGGTCCACGACGCGGTCGCCGACCAGCCGTGCCGCCGCCATGGTCAGCGCGAACGCCGTCGTGGACGCGGCGGCGAGCCCGGCCGAAGTGCCCAGCACGTCCCTGAGGTACACCGCCGACCAGTCCAGGCTCGCGCCCTCGGCGAACACTCCGCAGAAGCCGATCGCGCCGATGACCACCGCGGACTTCGGGGGCAGCGCGAACCGCGGCGGCGGCTCCTCGTCGGCGGCGCCGCGCAGGTCGAGCACGCCCTGGCAGGCCAGCAGTCCGACGGCCGTCAGCACGGCGGAGGCGAGCAGATGGTGGAGCCGGGCGTCACTGCCGAGATGCGCGGCGACCGTCCCCGCGGCCGAGCCGAGGAGCGCGCCCACGCTCCACATGCCGTGCAGACCGGACATGATCGAGCGGTCGAGCCGGTTCTCGACCTCGACCCCGAGCGCGTTCATCGCGACGTCGGACATCCCGGCGGTGGCGCCGTACACGAACAGCGCGGCGCAGAGCGCGTACACGTTCGGGGAGAGTGCCGGCAGGGCCAGGGACAGCGTCCACAGCGCGAGCAGCCCGCGCAGCGCGGTGCGGGCCCCGAATCGGTGGCTGACGGCGCCCGCGAGGGGCATCGCCAGGGAGGCGCCGATGGCGGGGAAGGCGAGGGCGAGCCCCAGCTGACCCGCACCGACGCCCGCGTGGTCCTGGATCCACGGGATGCGGGTGGCGAAACTGCCCGTCACGGCACCGTGCACACAGAACACGGCGGCGACGGCGTACCGCGCCCTGGTCAGCCGTTGCTCGTCGTAGGCCGCCTCTGTCGGCATCGGCGCCGTCCTCCCCGGGATCGTGGTCTCCGCGTAAACTATCAGGAACCCTGCCTGATAAATAGCTTCCCCGAGGCAGGCATCTGGAAGGATTCCGGCATGCCCGCATCCCCGAGCACCGCCCGGGCCATCAACGACCGGCTCGCGCTGCGACTGCTGCAGCAGGAGGGCCCGTTGACGGCGAACCAGCTGAAGACGCTCACCGGACTCTCCCGGCCCTCCGTCGCGGACCTGGTGGAACGGCTCCAGGAGTCCGGGTTGGTCCGGGTCGTGGGAGAGGCCGGCGAACAGCGCCGCGGGCCCAACGCCCGCCTGTACGGGATCGTCGCCGACCGGGCCCACCTCGCGGCCCTCGACGTACGCACCCAGGGCCTCTCCGTCGTGGTGGCCGACCTGGTGGGCGCCACACTCGCCGAGGCCACGCTGCCCATCGGCAGCGACACGGGCACGGAACCGGCCGTCGAGCAGGCGGTGGCCCTGCTGGAGAGCACCGCGCGCGAGGCGGGCGTCCGGCGTCTGCACAGCGTCGGCATCGGCGCCCCGGGGCTGATCGACCCGGTCACGGGGGAGCTGCGGAACTCCACCAAGCTGCCCGCCTGGCACCGCAGACTCGTCGCCGCCCTCCAGCACCGCCTCCCGGCGACCGTGCTCGTGGAGAACGAGACCAATCTCGCCGCCGTCGCCGAGCAGCGCCTCGGATCCGCGCGCGACCTGGACGACTTCGTGCTGCTCTGGCTCGGCCAGGGGGTCGGCGCGGCCGTCGTCCTCGGCGGTGCGCTGCGGCGGGGCGCGTCGGGCGGTGCCGGGGAGATCGGCTTCCTGCCCGTGCCCGGCACGGGCGGACTGCCCTCCGCGACGGGCTGCGACGCCGGATTCCACGCGCTGGCCGGTGCGGCCGCGGTCAGGGAACTCGCCGCGCGCCACGGGGTCGACGGCGAGGCGGAGGAGGCGGTACGGGCCGCGGCCGCGGGGGAGTGCCCCGGCGGGCGGGGCGATGCCTTCCTCGACGCCCTCGCCGGGCAGCTGGCCGTCGGGGCAGCGGCGGTCGCCGCCGTCCTCGACCCCGGCTGCGTGGTCCTCGGTGGGGAGATCGGGCACGCCGGCGGCGCGGCTCTCGCCGGCCGGGTGGAGTCCCGTCTGACGACCCTGTCGCCGCTGCGCACGGTGATCCGGCCGACGGAGCTGGGTGGCGAGGCGGTGCTGCGGGGCGCCCTGCTCGCGGCCCGGGACGCGGCCCAGGCGGAGCTCTTCGCGCCCGCGTCGTGAGGGTGTGCCAATCCGGGGCGTCCGTGGTGCCGTCCGGTCGGCGGGGTGCGCGCCGGCCGGTGGGCGCCCCGTACGCGTCACGGCGGGCGGCCCGCGGAGGCGTCCGCGGGCCGTCGGGACGGGGTGCCTGAAGGCGGGCCGGCCCCGGAGGCCCGGGGACCCGGCGGCGGCAAGGGCCGGGAACCGCCGCCGGGCGTTTCTCGCACGAGGCCGCCAGGAGCGAGGCCCTGCCGTGCTCCGTGCTCGCCGACAGGCCCCCGAGGCCCTGCCGTGCTCCGTGCTCGCCGACAGGCCCCCGAGGTCCTGCCGTGCTCCCTGCTGGTCAGCAGGCCCCGAGGTCCTGCCACACCCCCCACTCGCCGGTGGTGCCGGGCTCCTCGCCCTTCGTCCACCACTTCGACTTCCAGGTGCGGGAGTTGTGGGAGACGGTCGTGCCCCCGCCGTACTCGGCGGTCGCGTTCCACGCGGGCGCCGTGCACGTCCCGCCGCCCCCGCCCGTGGTTCCCCCGGTGGTCCCACCCGTGGTTCCGCCGGTGGTCTCCCCGGTCGTCCCCCCGGTGCCCGTCCCTCCGCCGGTCGACCCCGCGCCGGGATCCACCGGGGTGGTGCCCCGAGCCAGATCACCGGCCAGCGCATAGGTCTTCCCGCCGAAGGTCACCGTCCAGTTCGACGGCGTGGACACCGGCAGGTAGTAGACGAAGTCGAGTTCCACGGACGCGCCCGGTGCCAGGGTCTGCCAACTCGGCAGCTTGAGGGAGACACGGTGGTGATCGCCCTTCAGCCCGCCCACGTTGCCGCCCGTGTGATCGCTTCGTACGACGGTCGTGCCGAAGCCGGACTGGTCCTTGGCGTTGCCCGGAGCCGAAGTGCCGTAGTCGAACTGGAACTCCGTGCCGCCCGGCAGGGTCGCCGTCGTACTGTTGGTGATCTTCAGCTTGGGACTGATCGGGTAGTTGGAGTCGCCGAGCGGGAACTGCGCGAACTCGACCTTGACGTCGACCGCCTCGGTGGGCATCGGGGTGGTCGCCCGCCGGGCGCCGTACGGGGCCGCCGTCCGGAACTTCTCGTACATGGCCGTGGTGAGCGTGTCGCCCGTCTCGTACTGGCCCTTCGCGGCGTTCCAGTCGTAGTCGCCCGCCAGTTCCCAGACCATCGTCCCTCCGATGCCCCGGTCCACCACGTAGTCGGCCTTGGCGTTCACCGACGGCTCGTCCTCGGTGGAGAGGAACACCTTCTTCTCGGCGTTCCACAGCCAGGGCGCGACGAGGGTCGCGTCGTACTTGCGGACGTACGTGCCGGTCAGCGTGGTACCGGCCGGGAAGCCGTACCGCGTGACGTAGTCGCCGACGACGCCCCGCTCCAGGTTCTTGGCGTGCCACATCGGGTTCGAGCCGGCCGGGGACTCCCTGCCCGCCGTGTCCTTGTCGTGCCAGAGGTTGTCGATCCCGACCGCGCCGTCACCGCACCTGGTCAGTCCCGATCCGGCCGGGCAGGTCGTCGAGGGCGCCCTGCCCCACAGCCCGTCCGTCCCGCCCTGGACGTTCCTGAAACCGCGCGTGTAGTAGGGAAGACCGATGTTGATCCGGCCGGGCGGCATGGAACCGCGGAAGTAGTGATAGGCCCAGTCGGTGTTGAGATAACCGATTCCGCCGTACTGGGACGTGGAATAGACCCCGGCCGCCGCGAGTTCGCCGTCCTTGCCGTCGTCGAAGAGCGAGGCGTTCGGCCCGACGTACTCGTTCCACGCGCCGTGCAGGTCGTAGGACATGATGTTGACGTAGTCCAGGTACTTCTGGACCTGGAACGTCTCCATCCCCCGGAGCAGATATCCGGACGACGGGGCCGCCACCGTGAGCAGATAGTGTTTCCCGTCCGCGGCGCCCGCGCGGTCCAGCCGCTCGCGCAGGGTCTTCATCAGCGCGGCGTAGCCCCTGACGAGCCCGGCGCGGCGGGGATTGGAGACGGCGAGGTCCAGCGGGTTTCCGGCGTCCTTCATCGAGGTCGGGTACTCGTAGTCGATGTCGACGCCGTTGAACCCGTACTTCTTGACGAAGGCGACCGCCGAATCGGCGAAGGTGTCGATCCCGGCCTGGTTCACCGAGCCGTCGGCGTTCGTCGCCATCGAGTAGAAGCCTCCGGAGTCCACCCGGCTGCCGTCGGCGCCGAAATAGCCTCCGGTCTCTGCCCAGCCGCCGACCGAGACCAGCGTCTTGACGTCGGGGTGCTGCTTCTTGAACTTGGCGAGCAGATTGAAGTGGCCCTTGTACGGGAACGCCGGGTCCATTTCCGCGCCCGCGACGCCCGGCCAGGTCATTCCGGTCGCGGGATTGCCCGGTCCGTCCGCACCGACGGACAGCTTGTTGTCGCCGCCGATGTGCCCGAACGCGTAGTTGATGTGGGTGATCTTGTCCCATGGGATGTCGGAGGCGAGATAGGCGGGCTCGCCGTTCTTCCCGGTGCGCCAGCCGGTGAAGTAGCCGATCACACGGCGCTGGTGGTCGGCGCCCATCTTCTCCCGTCCCTCGGCGTCGTAGACGGTGCAGTAGGGCACGGCGACGCCGGGGGTGCGGTGGAGTCCGTCGGGCCGACAGGACTCGTGGTCGTCGGCGGCGTGCGAGACGCCACTGGTGAGCGAGCCCAGCAGCAGTCCGGCGGCGGCTGCGCCGGCTGCGAGCAGCGTGGCTCTCGCGCGGGTGGGGGTGAGCACGGTGGGGGCCTCCTGGGGAGGGTGGGGATCACACAACTGGCGGTGGGATGGGGCGTGTTGGCCCCGGCGTGCGCACACCGGAAGGCCGTCTCCGCGGAGGTGACGCAGAGATTAAGAGGACTAGACCAGTGCGTCAATAGGTCTGGACCATTCCGTTCCGGCCGCATCCTGTGAGCCACCACACAGCGGATCACCCGTATGCCCCCCGCGCGCTCGTGGCACACTTGGCCTGTATCAGCAGCAGCGCACTCCGGGGTCGGTGCAATTCCGAACCGGCGGTTACAGTCCGCGACCCGTCCGCAGCCAGCGGCCGGTTGACCAGGTGAAATTCCTGGACCGACGGTGAAAGTCCGGATGGGAGGCAGTGCGCGGCGGGCGGCCCTCGAGGTCCGTCGGCCGTGGCGGCTGATCGCCTTCGAAGGACACCTCCGGGGGCGATCGGAACCGTTGACGCCGGCGTTTCCCGAGGTGTTGCTCGCTCTCTGTCGACATCGACAGCCCCGGAGTCCGTGCCCGAAGAGGCAGGAGGACCCGGTGGCCACCGCAGCCGACACGCACGCCATGCGCCGAGCCGTCACGCTCGCCGCCCGCGGTCTCGGCTCCACCAGCCCCAACCCGGTTGTCGGGTGCGTCGTCACCGACGCGTCGGGACGCCGGGTCGGCGAGGGCTTCCACCAGCGCGCCGGCGGTCCGCACGCGGAGATCCACGCCCTCCGGGAAGCGGGGGAGCACGCCCGCGGCGGCACCGCCTACGTCACCCTCGAACCCTGCAACCACACCGGCCGCACCGGCCCCTGCGCCCAGGCCCTGATCGAGGCCGGGATCGCCCGGGTCGTGTACGCGGTCGCCGACCCGAACCCGCAGGCCACCGGCGGTGCCGACACCCTTCGCGCGGCCGGCGTCCAGGTCGAGCAGGGCCTCCTCGAGGAGGAGGCGGAGGCGGGCAACACCGCGTGGCTCACCTCCGTACGCCTGCGCCGCCCCCACGTCGTGTGGAAGTACGCCGCCACCCTCGACGGCCGGATCGCCGCCGCCGACGGGACGAGCCGCTGGATCAGCTCGGCCGAGTCCCGTGCCGACGTCCACAGGCTGCGCGCCGAGGCCGACGCCGTCGTCGTCGGTTCCGGCACGGCCCGTGCCGACGACCCGCATCTCGCGGTCCGCGGCATCGACGGAGCCACCCAGCCGCTCCGCGTCGTGCTCGACACCGACGCCCGGGCCGTGCAGCCGGGTGCGCGGGTCCTGGACGGTGCCGCTCCCACTCTCGTCGCCGTCGCCGAGGACGCCGAGACCGCCCTCCCCGGCGTACTGAGGCTGCCCCGGGCCGGCCGCGGCCTCTCCGTCCCCGCCCTCCTCGACGCGCTGTACGCGCGCGGAGTCCGCTCCGTGCTCCTCGAAGGCGGCCCGACCCTCGCCGGCTCCTTCGTGGCCGCCGGCGTCGTCGACCGGGTCGTCGGCTACATCGCCCCCGTACTCCTCGGTGAGGGCCCGGCGGCCCTCACCGGCGCCGGAATCACCACCATCACCGAAGCGTTGCGGCTCGACGTGGCCGAGACCGTGCGTCTCGGTCCCGACCTGCGCATCACCGCGACCGTCCCCAAGGGAGCCTGACAGTGTTCACCGGAATCGTCGAAGAGCTGGGCGAGGTCACCGCCGTGGAGGACCTCGGCGACGCCTCCCGCTTCCGACTGCGCGGGCCCGTCGTCACCGAGGGGGCCAAGCACGGCGACTCCATCGCCGTCAACGGCGTCTGCCTCACGGTCGTGGAGACCGCCGACGGCGAGTTCACCGCCGATGTGATGGCCGAGACGCTGAAGCGCTCCAGCCTCGGCGCGCTCGGCGCCGGCTCCCGGGTCAACCTGGAGCGGCCCATGGTCGCCGACGGGCGCTTCGGAGGGCACATCGTCCAGGGCCACGTCGACGGCACGGGCACGATCGTCGAGCGCACCCCCTCCGAGCACTGGGAGATCGTCAAGGTCTCGCTTCCGGCCGAGCTCTCCCGCTACGTCGTGGAGAAGGGCTCCATCACGGTCGACGGAGTCAGCCTCACCGTCGTCGACGCCGGCCGCGACCACTTCACCGTCAGCCTGATCCCCACCACCCTCGGACTGACCACACTCGGCACCAAGCAGGCCGGCGACCCGGTCAACCTCGAGGTGGACATCGTGGCCAAGTACGTCGAGCGGATGCTCGGCGACCGCAGCGACCGCACCGGTCACGCAGAGGGGACCGCCGAGTGAGCGCCGTCGACTGGCTGAACTCCGAGGCGTTCAGCGCCTTCGGCCAGCACATCAAGTGGTCCGACATGATCGGCAACGTGATCGGGCTGGTCGCCCTCGCGCTCGGCTGGCGCCGCTCCATATGGACCTGGCCCGCCCAGTTCCTGTCCGGCCTCATCCTCTTCGCCGCGTTCGCCCCCCATCTGACCGGCAGCGCCGGCAAGCAGGTGGTCGTGATGGCCGTCGCCGGCTGGGGCTGGTGGCAGTGGACCCGGGGCCGGGGACAGGCCCAGGACGGCTCCATCGCCGTCCGCTTCGCCACCTGGCCGGAGCGTCTCCTCATGCTCGGCGTCGCCGCCCTCGGCACGGTCGCCGTCGCCCTGCTCTTCACGGCCTACCCCACGCTCTCGTGGGACCCCTGGCCGGACGCGTACATCTTCGTCGGCACGCTCGTCGCCATGTACGCCCAGGCCCGCGGCATGGTCGAGTTCTGGTTCGCGTGGCTCCTCGTCGACCTCGTGGGCGTGCCGCTGAACTTCGCCAACGGCTACGCCTTCTCCGGTTTCGTCTACGTCATCTACGGCGCGCTCGTCCTGTGGGGCATGCGCGACTGGTGGCTCCGGTCCCGTACGACCCCTGCTCTGGAAGGAGCGGCAGCATGAGCGTCCGCCCGTCTCCCACCACCGCCCTGCCGGACGCGGCGGGTCCCGCCGCCCCCTCGCCCTGGTTCCCGGCCGACGGCGCCGAGGACGACCTCCGCCTCGACCCCGTCGAGCAGGCCGTTCGCGACATCGCCGCGGGCCGGCCCGTCGTGGTCGTCGACGACGAGGACCGCGAGAACGAGGGCGACCTCGTCATCGCCGCCGAGAAGGCCACGCCCGAGATCGTCGCCTTCATGATGAGCGAGTGCCGCGGACTGATCTGCGCGCCCATGGAGACCGAGGAACTGGAGCGGCTCGAGCTGCCCCAGATGGTGGCAAACAACACCGAGTCGATGAGCACGGCCTTCACCGTCTCCGTCGACGCCGGGCCCGCGCACGGCGTGACCACCGGCATCTCGGCCGCCGACCGCGCCACCACCCTCCGGCTGCTGGCGGGCGGCACGGCGGACGCGACGGACTTCGTCCGCCCCGGCCATGTCTTCCCGCTGCGCGCCCGGCCCGGCGGCGTCCTCGTGCGTCCCGGCCACACCGAGGCCGCCGTCGACCTCGCCCGGCTGGCGGGGCTCCGCCCCGCCGGGGCGATCGTCGAGATCGCCGGCGAGGACGGCGTGATGCTGCGGCTGCCCGAGCTGGTCCCGTTCGCCCGCAAGCACGGGCTCACGATCATCTCCATCGAGGACCTGATCGCCTACCGCCGCAGCGCGGAGCCGACCGTCCGCCGCGAGGCCGAGGTCGATCTGCCCACCGCCCACGGCACGTTCACGGCGTACGGCTACCGCTCCACCGTGGACGGGGTCGAGCACATCGCGCTCGTCCACGGCGACATCGGCGACGGCGAGGACGTCCTGGTCCGCGTCCACTCCGAGTGCCTGACGGGCGACATCTTCCACTCGCTGCGCTGCGACTGCGGCCCCCAGCTGCGGGAGTCCATGGAGCGGGTCACCGAGGAGGGCCGGGGCGTCGTCGTCTACCTCCGCGGCCACGAGGGCCGGGGCATCGGACTGCTGTCCAAGCTCCGCGCGTACGAGCTTCAGGAACGCGGCCGCGACACCCTGGACGCCAATCTCGAGCTGGGGCTGCCCGCCGACGCCCGGGACTACGCCGCCGGCGCGCAGATCCTGGACGACCTCGGCGTGCGCAGCCTCCGGCTGATGACCAACAACCCCGACAAGACCACGGCCCTGGTGCGGCACGGACTGAAGGTCCTCGACCGCGTGGCCATGCCCGTCCAGGCGGGCGAGCACAACCTGCGGTACCTGCGCACCAAGCGCGACCGCATGGGACACGATCTGCCCTGGCTCGACTCCGTGACGGCGTCGACCTGCGGCAACCAGTGAGAACAGGAACGAGGAGACACGTGAGCGGCAAGGGCGCACCCGAACTGTCCGTACGCAACTGCGGAGACCTCCGCGTGGCCGTCATCGCGGCCCAGTGGCACGAGAAGATCATGGACGGACTCGTCGACGGCGCCCTGCGCGCCCTGCACGAGCTGGGCATCGACGAGCCGACCCTGCTGCGGGTTCCCGGCAGCTTCGAGCTCCCCGTCGTCGCCAAGGTGCTGGCCGGCCGCGGCTACGACGCCGTCGTGGCGCTCGGCGTCGTCATCCGCGGCGGCACCCCGCACTTCGACTACGTGTGCCAGGGCGTCACGCAGGGCCTGACCCAGGTCTCCGTCGACACCGGGGTCCCCGTCGGCTTCGGCGTGCTCACCTGCGACACCGAGGAGCAGGCGCTCGACCGGGCCGGTCTGGAGGGCTCGACCGAGGACAAGGGGCACGAGGCGGTCACCGCGGCGGTGGCCACCGCGGCGACGCTGCGTTCAGTATCCGAACCCTGGCGCTGAGAGGTGCCCACTTCCGCGTAGGGTGGGACCACCATGTCCAAGAAGACGTTCGAGGAGCTCTTCGCCGAGCTCCAGCACAAGGCCGCCAACGGCGACCCCTCGACCTCTCGCACCGCCGAGCTGGTGGACAAGGGCGTCCACGCCATCGGCAAGAAGGTCGTCGAGGAGGCGGCCGAGGTGTGGATGGCCGCCGAGTACGAGGGCAAGGAAGCCGCCGCCGAGGAGATCTCCCAGCTGCTGTACCACGTCCAGGTGATGATGGTCGCGCGCGGGATCAGCCTCGACGACGTCTACGCCCATCTCTGAGCACACTCGTCCCGTACGTCCGAACACTCTCCACCCACGCACCCACACACCCACGCACCCGAAGGAAGCCCGTCTCATGCTGCGCATCGCCGTCCCCAACAAGGGTTCACTCTCCGGACCTGCGGGGGAGATGCTCCATGAGGCGGGCTACCTCCAGCGCAAGGACTCCAAGGAACTCGTGCTGGTCGACCCCGAGAACGAGGTCGAGTTCTTCTACCTGCGCCCGCGCGACATCGCGATCTACGTCAGCTCGGGCCGTCTCGACATCGGCATCACCGGACGGGACCTGCTCCTCGACTCCGGCGCCAACGCCGAGGAGATCCTCCAGCTCGGCTTCGCCCGCTCCACGTTCCGGTACGCCACCAAGCCCGGTACGGCCTCCGGCGTCGAGGAGTTCGGCGGGCTGACGATCGCCACCTCGTACGAGGGCATCGTCGCCAAGCACCTCGCGGACAAGGGCATCGACGCCTCCGTCGTCCACCTCGACGGAGCCGTCGAGACCGCGATCGAACTGGGCGTCGCCCAGGTCATCGCCGATGTCGTGGAGACCGGCACGAGCCTGCGCAACGCCGGCCTCGGTGTCATCGGCGAGCCGATCCTCACCTCCGAGGCCGTCGTGATCCGCCGTACGGGCGCCGAGGCGGACGACCCCAAGGTGCAGCAGTTCCTCCGCCGCCTCCAGGGCGTCCTGGTCGCCCGCTCCTACGTGATGATGGACTACGACTGCCGGGTCGAGCACCTGGAGAAGGCCGTCGCCCTCACCCCCGGCCTGGAGTCCCCGACCGTCTCCCCGCTCCACCACGAGGGATGGGTCGCCGTCCGGGCGATGGTCCCGGCCAAGGAGGCGCAGCGGATCATGGACGACCTCTACGACCTGGGCGCCCGCGCGATCCTGACCACGGCGATCCACGCCTGCCGTCTCTGAGGACCGGGACGCACGGAGCATGTCCATGGACCAACAGGAGCTGCCCACGCTCCCGGTGACCTTCAGGCCCACCCGCACGCGGGCGGTCCTGCTGTCCGTCGGGACCGTGATGTTCGCGGTGATCACCGCCGTCGCCGTCGCGCTGGAGAAGCTCAGCCCGGGCGAGCGCATCAGCTTCGTCCTCACCGCGCTGCTGTTCTTCGGGGTGCTGGCGCTGCTCAGCCGCCCCAAGGTCGTCGCCGACGACCAGGGCGTCACGGTCGTCAACCTGACCCGGACCCGCAGACTCGACTGGGCGGAGATCGTCCGTGTCAACCTCCGTCCGGGTGACCCCTGGGTGTTCCTTGATCTGAGTGACGGCACCAGCCTGCCGGTCCTCGGGATCCAGCCCGGAATCGCCCGCCACCACGCCATCCGCGACGCCCGCGCCCTGCGCCTGCTCGCCGAATCGCGAGGCACCGGCACGGACGACCGCTGAGCCCCTGCCCCTCGGGGCGGACTCGTGATTACTCTTGACCCGGAGGCGCCGAGTGCGCCTCCGCCTCACACCGGTGGGCCGGCCATGGCCCGTGAGGCATCCCTGCGACCCGAGGAGTGACCCCCTCCGGCAATGGACGGATCGTCCGGTAGTACCTGCGCCGCCCCCTCCCAGGAGGCGGCGGCATGATCATCGCGCTACTGCTGCTGTTCGCGGCATTCCTGCTCATCCTCGCCAACGGCTTCTTCGTGGCCGCCGAGTTCGGCCTCGTCACCGTGGAGCGAGCGGACGCCGAACGCGCCGCCGCCGAGGGCGACCGCCGCGCGGAAACCGTCGTCCGGGCCCTGCGGGAGCTGTCGTTCCAGCTCTCCGGCACCCAGCTCGGCATCACCATCACCTCCCTCGTCGTCGGCATGCTCGCCGAGCCCGCGCTCGCCCGGCTGCTCGGCGGCCCGCTCACCGCCGTCGGGATCCCCGGCGCCGCCGTCCCCGGCGTCGCCGTCGTGATCGGCATGCTGCTGGCCTCCGCGGTCCAGATGGTGGTCGGCGAACTCGTGCCGAAGAACTGGGCCGTGTCGCGGCCGCTGCAGGTCGCCCGGTTCGTGGCCGGCCCGCAGCACCGCTTCTCGGCGGTGTTCCGGCCCGTGATCGCCCTGCTCAACGCCGTGGCCAACCGTCTCGTACGCGCGTTCGGCGTCGAGCCCGCCGAGGAGCTGGCCTCCGCCCGTACCCCCGGTGAACTGGTCTCCCTGGCCCGTCACTCGGCCCGGGCCGGTGCCCTGGAGGAGGACACGGCCGACCTGTTCGTCAGGACCCTGTCGCTCGGCGGCCTCACCGCCCAGCACGTGATGACGCCCCGGGTGAAGATGAGTGCCCTGCAGTCCGACGCGACCGCGGCGGACGTCCTCAACCTGACCCGGGCCACCGGTCTCTCCCGCTTCCCCGTCTACCGGGACCGCATCGACGAGATCGTCGGCATGGTCCACCTCAAGAACGCCCTGGCGGTACCGGCCCACGAGCGGCTGCGCACCCCCGTCGGCCGTATCGCCGTGCCGCCGCTGCTGGTGCCCGAGACCCTGCCGGTACGACTGCTGCTCGGGCGGCTGCGCAGCGAGCAGCCGATCGCCGTCGTGGTCGACGAGTACGGCGGCACGGCCGGCGTCGTCACCCTGGAGGACATCGTCGAGGAGATCGTCGGCGAGGTCCGTGACGAGCACGACGCCGAGGCCGACGACCGGCCCGAGCTGGCCGCGGTACCGCCCGAGGACGGCAGTCCGGCCTGGGAGGCCGACGGAAGCTGCCGCGTCCTCACCCTGCGCCGGATAGGCCTCGACGTGCCCGACGGCCCGTACGAGACCGTCGCCGGTCTCGTCGCCGACCTCCTCGGCCGGATCCCGGCTCCCGGTGACCGGGCGGAGCTGCCCGGCTGGCGGCTCTCGGTCCGCCAGGTCGACCGGTACCGGGCCGAACGGGTGAGGCTGGTCCGCACGGCGGACACCCAGGTCATGGCGGAGGCCGCCCGATGAGCGCCCTCCAACTGCTGTTCGCGCTCCTCCTCGTGCTCGCCAACGGCTTCTTCGTCGGCGCGGAGTTCGCGCTCGTGTCGGTGCGCCGCAGCCAGGTGGAACCGCTCGCCGCCCAGGGTTCGTCCCGGGCCCGGCAGGTCCTGCACGGCCTGGAGAACCTGCCGCAGATGATGGCGGCGGCCCAGTTCGGCATCACCGTCTGCTCACTGACCCTGGGCGCGGTGGCCGAGCCGACCGTGGCGCACCTGCTGGAGCCGGTGTTCCACACCCTGCGGGTGCCCGAGGCGCTGGTCCACCCCCTCGGATACATGATCGCCCTCGCCGCCGTCGTCTTCCTGCACCTCGTCGTCGGCGAGATGCTCCCGAAGAACCTGGCGATGGCGGCTCCGGAGAGGACGGCGCTCTGGCTCAGCCCCGCGCTGGTCGGCTTCGCCCGGCTGTGCCGACCGGTGACCGTGGCGCTCGGCGCCTGCTCCAGGCTGGTGCTGAGGCTGTTCCGGGTCGAGCCGAAGGACGAGGTCGAGGCCGTCTTCACCAGCGACCAGCTGGGCCAGCTGGTCGAGGACGCCGGCCAGGCCGGACTGCTCGACCCCGAGGAGCAGGAACGCCTCGGGGACGCGCTGGAGCTGGGCAGCCGCCCCGTGACGGACGTCCTGATCGACCGGGCGTCCCTGGTCACGGTGCCGCCCTCGGTGACGCCGAGGCAGATCGAGGAGCTGACCGTCCGCACGGGCTACTCCCGGTTCCCCGTGCGCGGCGAGGGCAGCGGGCGGTTCATGGGCTACCTCCACGTCAAGGACGTCCTGGACCTGGAGGACGACGAGCGGGCCGTACCGCAGCACATCTGGCGCCCCATGGCCACGCTGCGTTCGGAGCTGCCGCTCGACGACGCGCTCACCGTGATGCGCCGTGCGGCCACGCACCTGGCGCAGGTCGCCGACGCGTCGGGGCGGGTCCTGGGACTCGTCGCCCTGGAGGACGTCCTCGAGATGCTGGTGGGCGAAGTGCGCGACCCGGCCCACCGTCCGGTGGCGCCCGGTCCGTCCGCGTGGGGCTCTTCCCCGGTGGCGGCCCGGCGGGGCGGACTGCGGACCGATCCGCCCCACCAGCAGGACGTGCGCTCCCACCAGCCGAGCCCGAGCGGAGTCTGATTCCGTGCCCCGCCCTCCCGGCGGGGCACGGCACCGGGACGGTGGCTCCGGGTCCGGGCCCCTTCCGGCCGGGGGACCCGGAAGGCTCACAGCCCGGTGGGGTCCTGGGGGCCGCGGTCCCGCGGCCCCCGGCCCGACAGCACCTCCCCGTACGCCTGCATCAGATCGGGCAGCCGCAGCGTCGCCAGGTCCTCGCGCGTCGGCGTGCCCGCGTACCCCGAGAGGCGCAGGTCCCGGTAGGCGCAGCTCTTCTCGTACAGCGTGCGCAGGAAGCGGCCGTTGCCCAGTTCGTCGATCCAGCTCTGGTCCACGACATGGCCGCTGATCGACCGCAGCTCGTCCAGCGCCTCCTCGTCCCACTGGTCGCCGTTGGCCGCCGCGAGCACCTCGCCGATCGCGGTCAGCTCCAACGGCCGGTACGAGGGGAAGTCCACCCGGGTGGTGAACCGCGAGGACAGCCCCGGATTGGTGGCGAGCAGCCGGTCCATGCCCTCCGGGTAGCCGGCCAGGATGACCACGAGATGGTCCCGGTTGTCCTCGGCCCGCTTCAGCAGCACCTGCAGTGCCTCGTCGCCGTAGGCGTCGCCCTTGCTGTAGCCGGTGTTGGAGAGGGCGTACGCCTCGTCCACGAACAGCACGCCGCCGAGCGCGGAGTCGATCAGCTCGTTGGCCTTCACCGCGGTCTGGCCCAGGAACTCACCGACCAGGTCGGAACGCTGTGCCTCCACCAGATGGTCGCCGCCGAGCAGCCCCAGCGCGTAGAACACCCGGCCGAGGATGCGGGCCACGGTCGTCTTGCCGGTGCCGGAGGGGCCGGAGAAGACGAAGTGCCGTTTCGGGGGCTGGACCGGAAGGCCCTGCCCGGCCCGCAGCCGGGCCATGTTCAGCTGCGCGGAGAGCGCCTTCACCTGCCGTTTCACCGGCTCCAGGCCCACCATCCGCTCCAGCTCGGCGAGCGCCTCGGCGAGCAGCACCGGATCGGTGGGCCCGGACGGGAACGGCGGCGCCGACCGGGGCGGGCTCCCCGACTTCTCGCGCACCCCGTCGGCCGGGCCCGCGGCGGCCGGGGCCGATGTCCCGAGCGGGGGCTGGGGTTCGCCGCCGTAGCGCGGTTCGGGCACGAAGGGCGGCTCCGTCTCGGCCGGCTGGGCGTCCGACGCGTCCTGCCCCAGCCCCGCTCCCGCGCCCGCCAGCGACACGGTCGCCAGTCCCGCGGCCTCGTCGATGCCGTCGTAGTCGGCGATCGCGGCGAGCCGTGCCGAGGTGTCCATGAAGGCCGGGTCCACCCGGTGGACGGCCCGGTACAGCGGCAGTGCGGCAGCGCTGCGGCCGGTGCCCTCGTGGGCCCGGGCCAGCCAGTAGCGCAGTTCCTTGCGCTGGGGCTGCTCGCTGCGGCAGCGCATCAGCGACGCGGACAGCAGCGGCTCCGCCTGCCCGTACATCTCCAGCCGCACCCGCGCCATGCCGGCGAAGAGGCCGGCCTCGATCCCGAGCAGCGGATCGTCGACGAGCGGTTCGGTGTGCCGGACCAGTTGGTCCCAGTCCTTGACCAGGTACGCGCGGCAGGCGTGCAGAAACCGGACCTGCCGGTCCGCGTCGACCGGCGGCAGTCCGGCGAGGGCGCGGTCCAGCTCGGGCACATGACGCCCGTCCAGCCAGTGCGAGGCGTGCGCGAGCAGGAGGTCGCGCGGGCTCTCCAGCACCGGTTGCACCCACCAGCCGAGCCAGTACCAGGAGTTCAGCGTGCGGCGGTGGCGGGCGCGCTGCTCGCCGAAGCGCTCCCGGTTCCGGTACATCCTCAGCAGCGCGGTGGTGGTGTCCACGCGCAGCGCGTGCAGTCCGAGCCAGCCGTCGGCCATTCCCGGGTCGAGTCGCACCGCGCTCCGGAACTCCTCCTCCGCCTGCGGGTACGCGCCCATGGTGTAGGCGTCCACGCCGCGCACCCAGGCGAGGTCGGCCGGGGCCGGTGAGCCCTGCGTGCCGATGTCCATCGGGTCCCCCACATACCTGCCCCCGTGCTGTCCCACCAGGCGGATGCCCGGCGGAGCGTGCCGAACCACCGTGTCGCGGACGGGAATTGACCGCACCGGGGTGCATCGTACCTGCGCAGGGGGCGGCTGATTAAGGGCGCGCGAGGAGGGCGCGAACGGTGACCCTGGGTGAGCGTGGAGTGCCGGAAGGGTGCCGGGGGAATGTGCCGAGGGCAGAACGAAGCCCCCGATCACGGGGGAACAACCGGGGGCTTCGCGTCCGGGCGGCTCCGAAAAGCCGCACATGGGAAACGTAAGACCTGTAAGGGCCCTGGGTCAAGCGGAGTTGGAGCACCCGCCAGGGTGGATCTCCGACCGCTCGGTACGCCGGTCGGAGTGGTCACGTTCCGTGAGGGAATGGTTCGCCCCTGCTGTCGCGCCGGGCCCTGGCAGCCACTCGTATCCCTCGGGCAACTCGCGCACCAGGGTGTCGGCGAACGGGCGCGAGGGATCGTCCGCGAAGTGACGGCGCTCCGCCGCGGTCCATCCGTCCCAGAAGCCGGAGAGGCCAGGCCCGTCGCGGTGCCGGCCGCGGGCCCACGACTCCTCGGGGCCCCGCTCCATCCAGAGCAGACGGGCGATCCGGGGCCGCAGCGCCCGGCGGCCCGCACCCACCCCCTCGACGAGGACGACCGGCGCTGCGGGCAGGCTCCGCGGCTCCCCGAAGCGCCGGAGGTTCCAGTCGTACGGGTGATACAGCGCGCTCTCGCCCCGCGACCACGGACCGATCACCTGCTCGGTCAATCGGCCCGTCCAGGTGAAGAGTTCGTCGTGGGTGGCGATGTCGTCGAGGCGGAGGACGGGCGCCCCGCCCAGGGCCTCGGCGAGCCGGCCGGCGAAGGTGCTCTTGCCGGAACCCGCGTGTCCGTCGACCGCGATCAGCCGGACGGGACCGCAGGACGGCGGCAGCGCCCGCAGCCCTGCGGCGGCGCGATCGAGTGACACGGGGCGGCTCATGAGGGTCACCCTACGGGGCCATGCGGGCCCCCCGCCCGGCCCGTCGCAGGTCATGCCACTGGTCGAGACCAATATTGGTCGGAGCAACGCGGTGCGCGTCACTGGCAGAAGTCGCTCGGGAGCCGCGATAGTTGGGCCACCAACGCGCCCCCCCGAGACCGCTTCCGGAGGTCCCATGACCACGCCTGCCTCGCGCAGAACCGTCCTCACCGCGGCACTCGCGGCCGCGGCCGGCGGAAGCGCCCTGTCCTCCGCCGGCCCCGCGTCCGCCACCGGCATCCCGGTGCCCGCCGCCCGGCCGCTGCCGCTCGTGGACAACCGTTTCTGGAACTCGTACACGGACTGGCGCAGCGGCGAGGGCGCCGGTACCCGGGCCGTCGCGGGCAGCCGCCCCGGACTGGTGATCGGCACCCCCGCGGGCCGCACGCGGTACGCCGACCCCCACACCGGTCGCACCACGGCCTGGGAGTACGCGAGGTGGATCTCGCCCGTGCACCGCCCACGGGTGGCGGCGACGGAGGTCATCGCCTCCTGGAACGCCCGCACCCCGGCCGGGACCTGGCTGCAGACGGAGCTGTCCGGCACCTACGGCGACGGCAGCACGACCCCCTGGTTCGTCATGGGCCGCTGGGCGTCGGGCGACGGGGACATCCGGCGCACCTCCGTCGACGGCCAGACCGACGGCAGGAGCAGCATCTGGACCGACACCTTCTCCGTGGACGCCCCGGCGAGCGGACTGCGGCTGGTCTCGTACCGGCTCCGCCTGACCCTCTACCGGAGGCCGGGCACGGCGCTCACCCCCACCGTGTGGCGCGTCGGAGCCATGGCCTCTGACGTCCCGGACCGTTTCACCGTGCCGGCCTCCACACCCCGGGTCGCCCGCGAGCTGGCCGTGCCGCGCTATTCGCAGAACACCCACGTCGGCCAGTACCCCGAGTACGACAACGGCGGTGAGGCCTGGTGCAGCCCCACGTCGTCCCAGATGATCGTGGAGTACTGGGGGCGCCGGCCGACGCCCGAGGAGCTGGCCTGGGTCGATCCCGACTTCGCCGACCCCCAGGTCTGCCACGCGGCCCGCCACACCTACGACCACCAGTACGAGGGCTGCGGGAACTGGCCGTTCAACGCCGCCTACGCGGCCTCGTACCGCGAGATGAACGCCGTGGTCACCAGGCTGGAGTCGCTCGGCCAGCTGGAGTCGCTCGTCAAGGCCGGCATCCCGGCCATCACCTCCCAGTCCTTCCTGAAGGAGGAGCTGACCGGCGCGGGCTACGGCACCTCCGGCCATCTGATGACCGTGATCGGCTTCACCCCCGGCGGGGACGTGATCGCGAACGACCCGGCCTCGCCGAGCAACGAGGCCGTCCGCCGGGTGTACAGGCGGGCCGAGTGGGAGACGATCTGGCTGCGCACGAAGCGGTACAACGCGAGCGGAAAAGTGGCGTCCGGCACAGGCGGCGTCTGCTACCTCTTCTGGCCCGAGCGCCCGACGGCCGCCCAGCGCAAGGCCCTCGCCGCCCTCGGCATCGACTGACGCCGCGCCGGCGCTCCGGGGGCCGTGACCGGTGTCACTGCCCCCGGACGGCGCGGCTGGCACTGTGGTCGGGGTGGTCTTCCGCACGCCGTGAGGATGCGGCGGGGCCGCCGGGGGGCGAAACGCAACCACGAACACGACCGAGCGAGCCGCCATGACCACGACCACCGCCACCGCCACCGTCGCCCGTGCGCGCACCGGAGGCCCCAAGGACGACGGCCCCAAGATCGTCGAGCAGATCATGGGCTGGGTCCTCGTGGTCGTCATCGCGATGCTGGTCACCCGGGCCGGGCTCCTCTGAACGGCCCGTACACACCTATGAGGGGCGGGGAGCCGGTCCGACTCCCCGCCCCCTGCGTTCCCCGGTCAGCCGATCGGCCTGATCAGCTCGCCGTCCGCCGTGTCACCGCTCAGGTCCCAGAAGAACGTGCCTCCGAGGCCCTGCTGGTTCTTGTACGCCGCCTTCCCGGCGATCTTGGCGGGGTGTCGTAGCTCCACCACTGGTTGCCGCAGTGGGCGAACGCCGTGCCCGCGACGGTGCTGTTCGCGGGCATCCGGCCATGTGCTGCCGAACACAGGAGGACTAGACCAGTTGGTCAATGGTTCGGACCACCTTCGAGGAGTGCGGGAAGCGGCCGCGGGCGTGATTTCCGCCCGTGACGGACGCCGTCCGATGGGGCATACTCAAGCCGCCACAGCCGCTGGTCAGCCACTTCCGTGATCCGGGAGGGCAGCATCGGCGCACCAGTGACATCCGGCGGCGCCGCCCAACCCTTCGCGCGCGACCGCCGCAGCGCCCGACAGGGAGGAGAGCGCCGCCATGCCCGACCGCGCCCCGCAGCCGGTGGACCGGACACTGCCCACCGAGGAGGCCAGGGATCTGATCGCCCTGGTCCGTGAGATCGTCCAGCGGGAGATCGCTCCACGCGCGGCCGAGGAGGAGGAAGCGGGCCGCTTCCCGCGCGAACTGTTCTCCCTGCTCTCCGAGTCGGGACTGCTCGGCCTTCCCTACGACTCCGAGTACGGCGGCGGCGACCAGCCGTACGAGGTCTACCTCCAGGTCCTCGAGGAACTGGCCGCGGCCCGCCTCACCGTGGGGCTGGGCGTCAGCGTCCACTCGCTCGCCTGCCACGCCCTCGCCAACTACGGGACCAAGGAACAGCGCGGCGAGTACCTCGCCGCGATGCTCGGCGGCGGACTGCTCGGCGCGTACTGCCTCTCCGAGCCGTCGTCCGGCTCGGACGCGGCCTCCCTGCGCACGAAGGCCGAGCGCGACGGCGACGACTGGGTCATCACCGGAACCAAGGCGTGGATCACCCACGGCGGTGTGGCCGACTTCTACACCGTGCTGGCCCGTTCCGGCGGCGAGGGCGCCCGTGGCATCTCGGCGTTCCTCGTGCCGGGCGACGCCGAGGGGCTGAGCGCGGCCGCGCCCGAGAAGAAGATGGGCATGAAGGGCTCGCCCACCGCCCAGCTGCACTTCGACGGCGTACGCGTCCCCGACGCCCGCCGGATCGGCGACGAGGGGCAGGGCTTCGCGATCGCCCTGTCCGCGCTCGACTCGGGTCGCCTCGGCATCGCGGCCTGCGCGATCGGCGTGGCCCAGGCCGCCCTCGACGAGTCCCTCGACTACGCCACCGGCAGGAGGCAGTTCGGCCGCCCGATCGCCGACTTCCAGGGCCTGCGGTTCATGCTCGCGGACATGGCCACGAAGGTCGAGGCGGGGCGCGCGCTGTACCTCGCCGCCGCGCGGCTGCGCGACCGGGGTCTGCCGTTCTCGAAGGAGGCGGCGATGGCCAAGCTGTTCTGCACGGACACGGCGATGCAGGTCGCCACGGATGCCGTGCAGATCCTCGGCGGCTACGGCTACACCGCGGACTTCCCGGTGGAGCGGCTGATGCGCGAGGCGAAGGTGCTGCAGATCGTGGAGGGCACCAACCAGATCCAGCGGATGGTCATCGCCCGTCACCTCGCTGGGCCAGAGTCCCGCTGACCCAGCCGGTCCGCCCGGTCCACACCGGGGCCGCCGTGAGCCGGTTCCACTCCTGGTCACGGCGGCCCGGCAGGGTACGTCCCGCACTGGCCCAGCGATGCAGCAGATCGCGGTAGATCGGCGGATCGGGCGTATGCGGAACCGATTCTTCTTGACGTGACGTCATCAGCCGGCGGCGGCCCTGGCCGCCCTTGGGGTGCTCCGCGGTCATGCCCGTCCAAACGGCGTCCGGCCGCGCGGGGTCACCCCCGATGCCATTCGAGCACCGGTTCGCCCTGTCACCGGGGCGTGCCGGTGGGCCCGGCCCTCGGTGCGCGCTCCGGCGCCCCGAGGCGCCCGCAGGGGTCGGCGCGGGGATGAGCGCACGAAAGGCGATGCGCGGTGGAACGCGGTACTGGCCTCCGGGCATGACGTGCCGTCACATGTCCTGCGGGCAGCAGGAGATGCGGCTGGACCGGAAGGGGAGGTCCCGCACCGCGAACGGCCGTGCCGTCCTGGTGCGGGGGAAGGCGTCGGAGCCGACGGCTCAGGCGGCCCGCCGCATCGGGGGCACCCTGAAGGGCCGCGAGCCCGGGCCGCCGACGTGCGAGAAGGGCTGCGTCCGCCAGTCCAGCCCCTGAGGGAGCGTCAACAGCAGGGCCGTGTCCTGCTCCTGGACCTCGAGCGTGTCGTCGGCGGGGCGGGCGTCCGCCGCGGCACGGCCCGTCCCGGCGCAGACCGCGAGCACGAACGGGTTCCACGGCGTCGGGCACAGGGCGTGCTCCGGGAGCACGTGCTCGTCCGCGAGCAGCGCGATCGGCTGCGCGCAGTCCGGGCAGACGACCCGGTACATCTCAAAGGTGTCGTAGGAGTCGAACTCGTCGTCCTCGTGAGGTGCGACGGAATCGACAGGCTCCGGTTCGTGACGTCCGGTGCGCTTCACACTCTGCATGGAGAATCTCCCCCTCGGGTGGGCCGACCAGGCACTTGCGGCCTCGACCACAGCAAGCACTTCCCTTCCGGCCCCCGGGGTAACCGCGCGGCCCCGGCGGACACGGCCCCATGGCTGTGGCGTTCGTCACATGCCCGCCGCTGGTGCCCTCCCGGAGGGCGGCCGACTGTGCCGGACGGCACCCGGGGCAATAGGTTGACCTGCATGGAGGAGCTGGATCGTCAGATCGTCGAGTTGCTCGTCAAGGACGGGCGCATGAGCTACACCGATCTGGGCAAGGCCACGGGCCTGTCCACCTCGGCGGTGCACCAGCGCGTGCGTCGGCTCGAGCAGCGGGGCGTCATCCGGGGGTACGCCGCCGTCGTCGACCCGGAGGAGGTCGGGCTGCCCCTCACCGCGTTCATCTCGGTGAAGCCCTTCGACCCCAGTGCCCCCGACGACATCGCCGAGCGGCTGGCGGGCGTGCCCGAGATCGAGGCCTGCCACAGCGTCGCCGGCGAGGAGAACTACATCCTCAAGGTCCGGGTGGGCACCCCGCTGGAGCTGGAGGAACTGCTCGGCCAGATCCGCTCGCTCGCCGGCGTCTCCACCCGCACGACGGTGGTCCTCTCCACCCCGTACGAGGCACGGCCGCCGCGAATCTAGGCTGTTCCCATGAGTGAGAGCGCGACCCAGGCCGAACACCGCACCGTGCTGCTGCGCGGCGGAGAAGTCCACAGCCCCGCCGACCCCTTCGCCACCGCCATGGTCGTCGAACGTGGGCACATCGCCTGGGTGGGCTCCGAGGGGGCCGCGGACGCCTTCGCCTCGGGGGTGGACGAGGTGGTCGACCTCGAGGGCGCCCTGGTCACCCCGGCCTTCGTGGACGCGCACGTCCACACCACGGCGACGGGCCTCGCGCTCACCGGACTCGACCTCTCGACCGCCGCCTCGCTCGCCGAGGCGGCGGAACGCATCCGGGCGTACGCCGACGCCCGGCCCGCCGACCGCGTCCTCATCGGACACGGCTGGGACGCCTCGCGCTGGCCCGAGCGGCGGCCGCTCGGCAGGGAAGAGCTGGACCGGCTCACCGGAGGCCGCCCGCTGTACCTCACCCGGATCGACGTCCACTCCGCGCTCGTCACGACCGCGATGCTCGACCTCGTGCCCGCGGTGCGCGGCATGGACGGCTTCCGCGACGGCGAGCCGCTCACCGGCGAGGCGCACCACGCCGTGCGGTCCGCCGCCCACGCCACGGTCTCCCCGGAGCAGCGGGCAGAGGCCCAGCGCGCCGCGCTGCGGCACGCCGCGTCCCTCGGTATCGGCACCGTCCACGAGTGCGGCGGCCCCGACATCTCCTCCGAGGACGACTTCACGGGGCTGCTCAAGACGGCGGCCGACGAGCCGGGGCCCCGGGTCGTGGGGTACTGGGCCGACACGGACGTGGAGCGGGCCCGCGGTCTCGGGGCGGCCGGAGCCGCCGGAGACCTCTTCGCCGACGGCTCGCTCGGCTCCCACACCGCCTGCCTGCACGAACCGTACGCCGACGCCCCGCACACCGGTGTCGCCCACCTCGACGCCGCCGCCGTCGCCGCGCACGTCACCGCGTGCACCGAGGCCGGGCTCCAGGCCGGCTTCCACGCCATCGGCGACCGGGCGATCGCCCATGTCGTGGAGGGCGTGAGGGCCGCGGCGAGCGCCCTCGGGCTCGCCAGGATCCGAGCCGCCCGCCACCGGGTCGAGCACGCGGAGATGCTCACCCCCGAGACGGTCGCCGCGTTCGCCGAGCTCGGTCTGACCGCCTCGGTGCAGCCCGCCTTCGACGCGGCCTGGGGCGGCGACGCCGGGATGTACGCGCAGCGCCTCGGCGTCGAACGGGCCCGCACCCTCAACCCGTACGCCGCCCTGCTGCGAGCCGGCGTCCCGCTCGCCTTCGGCTCGGACAGCCCGGTCACCCCGGTCGACCCGTGGGGCACCGTCAGGGCCGCCGCCTTCCACCGCACGCCCGAGCACCGGATCTCGGTACGCGCCGCGTTCACCGCCCACACCCGCGGTGGCTGGCGTGCCGTGGGACGCGACGACGCGGGCACGCTGGTGCCCGGAGCCCCCGCCGACTACGCGGTCTGGCGCACCGGTGACCTCGTGGTCCAGGCGCCGGACGACCGGGTCGCCCGCTGGTCCACCGACCCCCGTTCCGGCACGCCCGGCCTGCCCGATCTCACCCCCGGGAACCCGCTCCCCGAGTGCCTGCGGACCGTGGTCTTCGGACAAACGGTCTACGTACGGCCGGGCGAGTGACATCGGGGCGATTCCTGCCGGCTTCCGCCGCCGTGCGGGTTCCTCCACGACCTGCGGATCTTCGTCGCTGACCAGCCGGATCGGTCAATCGCCGCAGATCGCACGACTGTTGACAGAGTGCGCCCGTCGGCCGGTAGGTTCGGCCGGGTCCACCACAGGACGTCCGACCGGCCGGCCTCCACGCAGTCGTCGAACGCCGCTGGGCCAGGGGGTGGAGCGCCGCACCGGCACTCCACCACTGGGAGCCAGGTCCAGCGCCCGCGCCTCGGGGCGAGGGAAGGGCACGGCCGGTGGGGGTCCCCCCTGCTCCGCAGGAGCTCGGGGGAAGGTGCGACCCGGGTGGGGCCCGGCGTTCAGTAGACAACGGCTCTCGGTCGACCCGCAGCCAGCGGTTCCCAGGCCGGCCCGAAGGACGCCGGGCCCGACCCTTCGGCCCGCCGGGCCCGGGCCCGCGGCCCCGCTACCGTGCCGTCATCGCTCCGCCTGCGGCGCTCGCTATGGTGGGTGCCTGCGTACGGACGTGAAGGGGCAGCATGAACGACGGCGGTCAGAGGCGATACGGCCCGCTCGGCAGAGCCTTGGTGATCATTCCGACCTACAACGAGGCGGAGAACATCGAGCCGATCGTCTCCCGGGTGCGTGCCGCCGTGCCGGAGGCGGACGTCCTGGTCGCCGACGACAACAGCCCCGACGGTACGGGGAAGATCGCCGACGAGCTTTCGGCCGAGGACGGCCAGGTCCACGTTCTGCACCGCAAGGGCAAGGAGGGCCTCGGGGCCGCCTATCTCGCGGGATTCCGCTGGGGTATCGACAACGGCTACGGCGTCCTGGTCGAGATGGACGCCGACGGCTCCCACCAGCCGGAGGAACTGCCCCGGCTCCTCACCGCGCTCAAGGGTGCCGACCTCGTGCTCGGCTCCCGGTGGGTGCCCGGCGGGCGCGTCGTGAACTGGCCCAGGTCACGTGAGTTCCTCTCGCGCGGCGGCAGCACCTACTCGCGACTGCTGCTCGGTGTGCCGATCCGCGATGTCACCGGCGGCTTCCGCGCCTTCCGCAAGGAGACGCTCGAAGGGCTGGGGCTGGACGGCGTCGCGTCCCAGGGCTACTGCTTCCAGGTGGACCTCGCCCGGCGGGCCGTGGAGGCCGGTTTCCACGTGGTCGAGGTGCCGATCACCTTCGTGGAGCGCGAGCTGGGCGACTCCAAGATGAGCCGCGACATCGTCGTCGAGGCGCTGTGGCGGGTCACCGCCTGGGGCGTCGGCGCCCGGGCCGGCAGGATCATCGGGCGCAAGCCGTTCTGAGACCGGCCGGATCCGCGATCCGGTCCTCGACCCGAAAGGCCGGACCGGCCCAGGGCGGACCGCGCTCCGGGACCGGCTCGTGCTCCGTCCCGACGCGTCGTCCCCTCCCGGCCGGGCCCCCGACCAGCCTTTACGCCACTCCTGCCGCTGCCCAGGCACACTGGGAGCATGACGACCGGCGCAACGACACCGACCGCCCCGAAGCGCTCACGCGCCCGCACCCTCGTTCCCCTCGGCATCGCCGCCTGGCTGGTGCTGGAGATCTGGCTGCTGACCGTCGTGGCCGGAGCCGCGGGCGGGCTGACCGTCTTCGCGCTGCTCGTGGCAGGCGGTGTGCTCGGTGCCGTGGTGATCAAGCGGGCCGGCCGTCGCGCCTTCCGCAATCTGTCGGAGACCATTCAGCGGCAGCAGTCGGGCACCGCGGACACGGCCGGCACCGAGGACCCACGGAGCACCGGGAACGGTTTCCTGATGCTGGGCGGACTGCTCCTCATGCTGCCGGGCCTCGTCTCGGACGCCGCGGGTCTGCTGCTGCTCGTGCCCGCGGTCCGTACGGCCCTGGGCCGGAGGACGGAGCGCTCACTGGACCGCCGAATGCGGCAGGCGAGCCCCGGTTCCCTCGGTGACGCCTTCCAGCAGGCCCGCATTCACCGTCCGGACGGAAAGATCGTGCAGGGTGAGGTCATCCGGGAGGACGCGCCCACGCGGCCCCGCCCAGAGCCGGGTCCGCGTCCGCCGCTGACTTCCTGAACCGAGGGCGCGCCACCGCGCGCCGCAGGGACCGGCCTTCGTCGCGCCGGCCTCCTGACCCCTGAACCGAGGGCGCGCCACCGTACGTCGCACCGAAGAGGCCCCGGGGGCCGGGTACCGCCGGGCGGACCGCGCTCGTGCGGCACCCGGCACCGGGCGCTCGCCCGGCTCTCCCCTTGCGGGCCTGCGTACGCGCCGGCCGGAGGGACGCAGCGCGGGAGCACGCGGACGACCCGGAGCGCACCGTTCGGGAGCACGCAGACGAAGGAGCCGCGGGCTGCCGCACACACATGGTGTGCGGCAGCCCGCGGCTCCTTCGTCTGCGCGAGTCGGTGGTGCGCTTACGCGGACTTGCGGCTGTCGCGCGGGTGCACCGCGATGTTCATGGCCCCGGAGCGGAGGACGGCCAGCCGCTCGGCCAGCACCTCCTCGAGCTCCTCACGCGTGCGCCGTTCCATGAGCATGTCCCAGTGCGTACGCGCGGGCTTCCCCTTCTTCTCCTCGGGGCCGTCCCCGTCCACCAGGAGTGCCTGGGCGCCGCACGCCTTGCACTCCCACTCCGGCGGAATCTCCGCCTCGACCGAGAACGGCATCTCGAAACGATGTCCGTTCTGGCATGCGTACTCCACCGCCTGGCGCGGGGCCAGATCGATGCCGCGGTCGGTCTCGTAGCTGGTCACCACGAGGCGCGTGCCGCGAAGAGCTCGCTCACTCATGAATCGTGCCTCCCGGGCTTGTCGCCCACAGGACAGGTGTCGCTGTCGTCGTCATCCGGTCAACGTCCGGTCGGCGGTAAAGATTCCCGTTGCCGGTCATGCGTCGTCGCCCGTCGTGCCGCTGCTTTTCCAGGGTTTGGGTACCCACCAGTGCCCGGTTTGTCACATCTGGCAGAAAGTGTCACCCAGCGTTTGGAGCTTTTCAGCGCGCAGTAACGGTCCGCCTGGCAGGCCAAAGGCGTACACTACCGGCCCTTCGCTTCAACGTCTAAATCCGCTCCGGTACCGGGTTCCCCGCCGCTGCCACCGCACGCCTCACCGGCACGCGCGCCAGGAGCACGAATCCCAGTGCGAAGAAGATCACCAGAGAGATGATGGCATCCCGGTAGCTTCCCGTCAGCTGGAACGTCAGACCGAACACCAGCGGTCCCAGCCAGCTCAGTCCCCGGTCGCTCATCTCGTAGGCCGAGAAGTACTCCGCCTCCTTCCCGCGCGGGACGAGGTGGGAGAAGAGCGAACGCGACAGCGCCTGGCTGCCGCCCAGCACCAGACCGATCGCGGCGGCCAGTGCGTAGAACCACACCGGCGTCCGGGCCGGGAGGAAGTACCCGGCCGCCAGGATCAGCGTCCACACCGCGAGCGAGGCGAGGATCGTGCGCTTGGCCCCGTAGGAGCGGGCCAGTCGGCCCATGCCCAGCGCCCCGGCCACCGCCAGCACCTGCACGAGCAGGACCGCCGTGATCAACGTGGTCTGGTCGAGGCCCAGCTCCTCGGAGCCGTACACCGACGCCTGTGAGATCACCGTCTGCACGCCGTCGTTGTAGACGAGGTACGCGAGCAGGAAGGACAGCGTCAGCGGATGGCGGCGCATGTCCTTGAGGGTCGCGACCAGCTGCCGCCAGCCCGCTCCGACCGTGCCCTCGCCAGGAGCGACGCCGTCCGCGGCGGTCCTCCGGTCCCGCAGCCGCCGCAGCGGCACGAGCGCGAAGGCGCCCCACCACACCCCGGCCGACGCCAGGCAGATGCGGACCGCCTCCGACTCGGACAGGCCGAAGGACGCGTGACCGGTGTACAGCACCAGGTTCAGTACGAGGACCAGCGCCCCCGAGGTGTAGCCGAAGGCCCAGCCCCGCGAGGAGACCGTGTCCCGCTCCTCCGGCCCGGCGATCTGGGGCAGGAACGCGTTGTAGAGGACCATCGAGACCGAGAGCGAGGCGTTGGCGACGATCAGCAGGAACGCGCCCAGCAGATAGCGGTCCCCGTCGAGGAAGAACATGCCCGCCGTCGCCGTCGCCCCCAGGTACGCGGCGACGGCCAGGAGCGGCTTCTTGCGGCCCGTGCGGTCGGCGACGGCTCCCACCATCGGCATCAGCAGCACCGCCACCACCACCGAGACGGACACCGCGTACGGGAACACGGAACCGGCGCGCACCGGGATGCCCAGCGGGTGGACGAACCCGTCCGGGTCCGCCGCGGACTTCGCGACCGCGGTGAGATAGGGGCCGAGGAAGACCGTCAGGACGCTCGTCGAATAGACGGAGCACGCGAAGTCGTAGAAGTACCAGCCGCGCTGCTCGCGCCGGCGCTCGGCGCCGTCCGCCCCGGCGGTCCCGTCCACGGTGTCAGCGGCCACGCCCGCCCCCCCCTCACTCGTCCCCGCGGGGAGACGCCCGACGCTCAGACCCAGACCCCCCGGTCGGTCATCACCGTACGCAGCATCTCCAGATGATCGGTCATGATGCCATCCACTCCCAGATCCAGGAGAGCGGCCGTACGAACCGGATCGTTCACCGTCCACACGTGCACCTGGAGCCCGCGGGCGTGGGCCTCGTGGACGAATCGGTGGTCCACCACACGCACCCGGCCCTGCGACTCCGGCACCTGGGCGCACACCGCGCCGTTGCGCATCGCCGCGGGGATCCCGAGCGACCGCAGCCGCAGCCCGAGCACCCCGCGCACACCGTACGAGGTCGCGAGCCTCGGGCCGGCGAGCCGGTGCGCGCGCGAGACCCGGCTCTCCGAGAACGAGCCGACGCAGACCCGGTCCCAGGCGTTCGTCCGCCGCACGAGGGCGACCAGCGGCTCCAGCGCGCCCGCCGCCTTGATGTCCACGTTCCAGCGGGCCTCCGGGAACTCCTCCAGCAGGTCCTCGAACAGCGGGAGGGGTTCCTTCCCGGCCACCCGGGCCCGTGCCACCTCGCTCCACGGCAGCCGGTCGATACGGCCGCGGGCGTCGGTCACACGGTCCAGGGTCGGGTCGTGGAACGCGACGAGCCTGCCGTCCGCGGTGGTGTGCACGTCCGTCTCGAAGTAGCGGTAGCCGAGGGCGGCCGCGCGCCGGAACGCCGCCGCCGTGTTCTCCAGGCCGTCGGCCGTACCGCCGCGGTGGGCGAACGGTATGGGGCCGGGGTGGTCGAGATAGGGGTGCCGGGGGCGCGCTGCGGAAGTCACGAACGCAGTATCGCTCGTGCGGGTGACGATCCGGCGACGACCGTGCTTCCTCCGTCGGCAGCCGGGATGGCGAACACGCGCAGGAACAGCTGCGCCAGCGGGCCGATGGACAGCGCGTAGACGACCGTGCCCGCCCCCACCGTGCCGCCGAGCAGGAATCCGGTCGCCACGACCGCGACCTCGATCGCCGTGCGGACCAGCCGGACGGAACGTCCCGTCAGCCGGTGCAGCCCCGTCATCAGACCGTCGCGCGGGCCGGGGCCGAAACGGGCCGAGATGTAGAGGCCGGTGGCCACCCCGTTGAGGACGATCCCGGCCGCCAGCACCGGGATCCGCACGGCCAGGTCGTGGGCGTCCGGTACGACGGCGAGGGTGCCGTCCATCGCGATGCCGACGACGAAGACGTTGGACACGGTGCCGAGTCCGGGCTTCTGGCGGATCGGTATCCACAGCAGCAGCACGACGGCCCCGACGGCGATCGAGACGACGCCGATGGTGAGGCCCGTCCGCTCCGCCAGCCCCTGGTGCAGCACGCCCCAGGGCTCGAGGCCCAGACCCGCGCGGACCAGGAGCGCGGAACTCGCCCCGTACAGCGCCAGGCCGATGTAGAGCTGCAGCAGTCTGCGGGGCAGATGCCTGCCCCGCAGACCGGTCGCGATGGACACGATTCTGCCCCCCGGTGGTGGAAGTGGACTGATGCATGACACTCTGTGGCGGGAAGAGAGATGCCAACCATGGCCAATCCGAGGAAGGTGGACTGACTTCCATGGTTCAGTGGACTTCGGCCGTGGGGGCGCCGGCGCTGGCCCGGCAACTGCAGGCACAGCAGCCGCGTCCGGCGGGGCCCGGCACGCGCAAGCCGCCCGCCTACCGCGCCCTCGCCGACGGTATCCGGCTGCTCGTCCTGGAGGGGCGGGTCCCGGTCGCCGCCCGGCTGCCGGCCGAGCGCGAGCTCGCGCTGGCCCTGGCCGTCAGCCGTACGACCGTCGCGGCCGCCTACGAAGCACTGCGGACCGAGGGCTTCCTGGAGTCCCGCAGGGGGGCGGGCAGCTGGACCGCCGTGCCCGCGGGCAATCCGCTGCCGGCACGCGGTCTCGAACCGCTGCCCCCGGAGTCCCTCGGCTCGATGATCGACCTCGGGTGCGCGGCGCTGCCGGCCCCCGAACCCTGGCTGACCCGGAGCATCCAGGGGGCGCTGGAGGAACTCCCGCCGTACGCGCACACCCACGGCGACTACCCGGCGGGTCTGCCCACGCTGCGCCGGATGCTCGCCGAGCGGTACACCCAGCGCGGCATCCCGACGATGCCCGAACAGATCATGGTGACCACCGGTGCCATGGGTGCCATCGACGCGATCTGCCACCTCTTCGCGGGCCGGGGGGAGCGCATCGCCGTCGAGTCGCCCTCCTACGCCAACATCCTCCAGCTGATGCGCGAGGCCGGTGCCCGGCTGGTGCCCGTCGCCATGGCCGAGGGGCTGACCGGCTGGGACCTGCCCCGCTGGCGGCAGGTGCTGCGCGACGCAGCCCCCCGGCTCGCCTATGTCGTCGCCGACTTCCACAACCCCACCGGGGCGCTCGCCGACGAGGACCAGCGGCGGCAGCTCGTCGACGCGGCCCGGTCCGCGGGCACGGTGCTCGTCGTGGACGAGACGATGTCCGAACTGTGCCTCGACGAGGGCACGGACATGCCCCGTCCCGTCTGCGCCTTCGACCCGGCGGGCTCGACGGTCCTGACGGTCGGCTCGGCGAGCAAGGCCTTCTGGGCGGGCATGCGGATCGGCTGGGTCCGGGCCGCGCCGGACGTGATCCGCTCCCTCGTCGCCGCACGTGCCTACGCCGACCTGGGCACCCCGGTGCTGGAGCAGCTGGGGGTCAGCTGGCTGATGGGGACCGGCGGCTGGGACGAGGCGGTGGCCCTGCGACGTGAGCAGGCCCGACGGAACCGGGACGAGATGGTGACGGCGCTGCGTCGCGAACTGCCGGACTGGGAGTTCGAGGTCCCGCACGGCGGTCTGACGCTGTGGGTCCGCGCGGGCGGCCTGTCCGGATCCCGCCTCGCTGAGGTCGGCGAACGCGTGGGCGTGCGCGTCCCCTCCGGGCCCCGCTTCGGTGTGGACGGCGCCTTCGAGGGGTACGTCCGGCTGCCGTTCACCGTGGGCGGTCCGGTCGCGGAGGAGGCGGCGTCCCGGCTGGCGGCGGCGGCGCGGCTGGTGAAGACGGGCGTGACCACGGGCACGGAGGCCCCGAGGACGTTCGTGGCGTGAGGCGGCGCCCGGTGGGCCGGTTCGAGGACCCGCCCGGCCGGCTGTCGGGCCGGGCGGGTCCGACAGCCGAGGGCCTGTGGTCCGGTCCGGGGACCGGGCGGGACGGACGGGGAGTCGAAGTCGGACCGCGGCCGTTCAGCCCTCCGCCGGCACCGGTGCCGAGGCGGTTCGGAGGGGCGCACCCGCCGTCGGTTCCGGGACGGGCCTGGTGAGCGGTTCGCCCGCCGCGCCGGCCGGGACCTCCTCTCGCGGCACGGTGAGAACCGTGTCGGCCGGGGCCGCCGAAACGGGCACCTGCTCCGTTCGCGGTTCCTCGGCCTGCCGGTCGTCCGGCACGCCCGCCTCCCCGGTGTTCTGCCGCTGCGGGAGCAGATCCAGCACGGCCTGGCGGTGCGCTTCGCTCGCCGCCTCGTCGTACGGGTCGGGCGTCGAGGGCACCTGGAGCCTGAGCACCGCCCCCGTCCCCATCCGGGCGTAGCCCCGGCCGGGCGGCACGTCGGCGGTGGGGGTCGTGTGCGGGGGAGCGCCGAGCACGCTCTTCACCTGCTCCGGCGTGGCCGGGCCGAGCACGAGCCGGGCCCGCGTGTGCGTGCGCACCGTCTCGTTCAGGAACTCGAGGCTGTCGAACTGGTCGGCGACGACCACGGTCACGTGCGCCGCCCGGCCGTGCCGGAGCGGGACCTGCAGGAGTTGCTGGGGGTCGGGCCTGCCGTCGGCGGCCGCCAGATGACTGAGGACACTGGGCCTGTCCACGAGGATGAACAGCGGGCGCCGGGCGTCCTCGGGCGCGGGCTGACCCGCCTGCCGGGCCCGGTTGGCGGCGATGAGGCGGCGCTCCGTCTCATGGGCCGCCCACTCCAGGCCGGCCAGGGCCCCGGCGAGGCCGCACTCGACGGCGAGCACGCCGTCACGGCCGGTCAGACAGGCGTACTCGCCCGTGCCGCTGCCCTCCACGATCAGCACGTCCCCGTACGGCAGCGCCTGCAGGGCGATCGAGCGCACCAGGGACGTCGTACCCGTACCGGGGTGGCCGACGGCCAGCAGATGGGGCTCCGTCGAGCGCGGTCCGGTCCGCCACACCACGGGCGGGGCGTCCCTCGTCGCGTCGCCGTCGCGGACGGGCACGGTCCGCTGGACGGAGTCCGGGTCGGTGAAGCCGAGCACCAGTTCGCCGGGCGTGGTCACGAAGCGCTGGGCGGCGATGGTGGTCGGGAGCGGGGGCAGGACGCTCATCAGCAGCTGATTGGCCTCCTCCTCCCAGGCGAACAGGTACTCGCGGCCGCGGCCCGACTTGGCGTGGAGCAACTGCTCGATCCGGGCGCGTGCCTCGGCCTCGCCGTCCGGGAAGTACGCCGGGTACTTCACCCGCAGCCGGGTCAGCCGCCCGTCCCCGTCGAACTCGGGGTCGCTGAACGCCTTCGTCCACTCGCCGCCGTGGGCGAACAGCGGACTGGGATCCTCGGGGACGGAGAAGTACGGCACGAGGGCGTCGTGGAGCGCCTGGAGCCGTGCGACCTGCGACTCGTCGGGGCCGGTGCGCACCGGCGTGCGCTCCCGCCCCTTCCAGGCCGCCACCCCCATCAGCCCGATCAGCCCGAGCAGCGGCCCGTACGGCGCGAGCGCGACCGCCAGGACGCAGACCGCCGCCAGGAACAGCGAGGGACCACGCCGGTCCTTGGGCGTGTCGGCCCACTTGCGCAGTCCGGCGGCGGCCAGCAGCCGTAGTCCGCGGCTGATCGTGATGAGCGGATGGAGGACGTCGGTGGCGTTGTCGGCGGCCGTCCGCGCGAGCTCACGGCTGCGGGCGATCCTGTCGTTGCCGCTGATCGTCATGCGGGGGAGTGGTCGCCGGGCCACGTCGTTCTCCTGCTCCTCGAGTCGGGGGAGGGGGGTACGGGGAGGTCAGAACTTGATCCCGCCCAGGAGGCTGGCCAGGCTCGCTCCTCCTGCGGTGATGCTCGGGGCGATGGCCGTGCCCGCGAGGTAGAAGCCGAAGAGTGCGGAGACCAGCGCGTGCGAGGCCTTCAGCCCGTCCTTCTTGAAGAACAGGAAGACGATGATGCCCAGCAGCACGACGCCTGAGATGGACAGAATCATGAGCGGTTCTCCTGGTTGAGGGGACAGTCACCATGAGTCCTTCCATCCTCACAGAAGGTATCTATACGACAAAAGGTGCATTCGGGTGAAAGATCTGTCTTTTCACTGGATCGGCGGACGAGGGATCGTTGTCGAACGGGTGTCGATCTTCGCGTTGCGCTGCGCGTGGTCCCTGCGGGGCGGCGCCGAGTGATCTTCAGCATGTGTCGCGGGGACGTCCACCCGGGTACGCGGAGTGATCTTCCCCGCGGGGCGCAGTACCCTGTCGGTTCGCTCGTGCGGCGCCGCCCCGCCGTACGAAGCGGCAGGTCAAGCCCCTGTGGGGTCCGGTAGGCGCCGGGCACCCCGTCGTCAGCGCAGTGAAAGGCGGTCCTTCGGATGAGTGAAGCCCCGGATCCCGAGGTGGTCGAGCTGGCGTCCAAGGTCTTCGACATGGCGCGCCGGGGAGACACCGAGGTGCTCGCCGCCTACGTCGACGCCGGTGTCCCGGCGAACCTCACCAACGACAAGGGCGACTCGCTCGTCATGCTGGCCGCCTACCACGGCCACGCCGGCGCCGTGACGGCGCTCCTGGCCCGTGGCGCCGACGCGGACCGCGTCAACGACCGCGGCCAGACCCCCCTCGCAGGAGCCGTCTTCAAGGGGGAGGACGAGGTGGTCCGGGCCCTGCTCGACGGCGGAGCCGATCCGGAAGCGGGAACTCCGTCCGCGGTGGATACCGCGCGGATGTTTGGGAAGACAGACCTCCTGGAGCTGTTCGGCGCCCGGTGAACGGGAGTTGAACGCCGGGAGGAACAGTCGCCCTAAATGTGGTCGCGGCGACGAAATCGCTGGGTCATCATGACGTCGGGCCCGCATGGGACCACCGACGAGAGGCAGAGGAAATGGTTTGCACCAAGCGGAAGACGACGGGCAGCCGATCATGTTGCCGCGCGGCCTAGGCGAACACACCCCCGGTTGCGTCGACAGCTTGATGTGAGGCACTTTCCATGTTCGAACCAGTCATAGCGCCGAGCGGCACGCTCCTCGGCCTGCTGCAGAGGGGACGTGGCGACGGCACGCTGCACGCGCTCGCCGCGCCGCGCGCCGAAGCCCTCGCGGCCCTCAACCAGTGCGTGCTCAACGACCCCCGCCACGACTGGCAGGTGGAGAACCGGTCCCTCTACTACGCCCGCCTCTTCCTGGACCTGGGCGGCGGTCTCGAGCGGATCGAGGCCCACCTCTTCGGTGCCGAGGACCACCTGGACACCGACGACGCCCGGACCGGGCTCGCGCTGTCGGTCCTGGGGCACCTGGCCTCGTACGGACGTGACGACGCCCTCGTGCTGCTCCGCAGGTACGCGGCGACCGGCACCAACTGGGCCTGGGCCCTCGACGAGCTCGCCCTGCGCGACGACGACTCCGGCCTCCGCTCACTCGCGGGAGCCGTGCTGGGCCGTTTCCCGGCCACCCCGGAGGGCGACGCGGAGCTGGCCGAGGCCGTACGCGACGCCTTCGAGCCGAGGCCGTGGCGGCTCTGGGCCGAGGACCGCCGGGAGTCGGTCGGCGCCCGGGTGCGCGCCGCCCGGGAACGAGGCTCCTTCGACCGCTGGCAGCGCCAGATGCGGCCCACGGGACCACGCCCCGGCTGGAGCGTCCAGTCCGTCTTCGACTGGGCCCAGCAGGCACTGGAGCGCGGCACCGCCCTGCACGTGCCCGCGGCGCGCTGTCTCGGAGCCGTCGCCGGTCCCGACGACCGGCCACTGATCGTCGAGGCGGCGCGCAGCGGACCCGACGGCGCACGCTGCGCCGCCCTGCACTACCTGGCGGAAGCGCGAGATCCCGCCGTCCTCGATCTCGTCGAGGCCGCGGCCGCCGACCCGTCCCGCACCGTCGCCGACGCCGCCGTCGCCGCGTTCGAGCGGATGTGCGGCGAGGCCGCCGTCGACCGGGCGCGCGGCTGGATCCACCGCCCCGACGCGCTCGGCGCCTCGGCCGCGGGCGTCCTCGCCTGCCGGGGCGGCGCCCAGGACAGCGAGCTCGTCCTCGGCGCACTCCGCGAGACCGTCCGGGCCGACGGACCCGACGCCCCTCTGCTGTGGGCGCTGGTCGACGGCACCGGCCGACTGGGCATCGGCTGCGCGGCACCCGTGCTGCGCCACGTCTACCGCGAGACCACCTCGTCCCAGCTGCGCGGCCGTACGGCCCGCGCCCTGGCCGCCACCGATCCCTCCTTCGGGACCGGCTTCGCCGTCGAATGCCTGTGGGACTGCGAGGAGACCACGCGAGAGGTCGCCGCACTGCACGCCGAGACCGGGGACGCACGCGTCGCCGAACGCCTCCGCCGGCTCGCCGCCGACCCGGCCGAGGAGGCCGAGGTCCAGACGGCCGTCCGCAGCCGCATCGCGCCGGAGGCCCCGCCGCTCTGATCCGGCTCCCCGGGTGCCTTCCGTCCGGCGGGCACCCGGGAACGCCCGGCTCGGGCCGCCCGCGCGGCTCAGTGACCGGCGGGTCGGTCGCCGAGCCGCTGCCGGGCGGGGCGGCGTCCGGGGCGCAGGCCGGGGACGGCGGCCCAGTGACCGGCGGGTCGGTCGCCACGGTGCTGCTGTGTGGGCCGGTGGCCGGCGGGCATCAGAGAACGCGCGTCCGTCACCGGCGGGCCGGTGAGCAGCAGGTACCGGGACGGGACGCCGGCCGCCCCGGACGGTGCCGAGGACGGCCGAGCCCGGCGTCGGTGACGCGCCCTGCCGCCCCGTGCCGAAGCATCGGCGGCGGTGCTTGCGGCCGAAAAACCGGGGATCCTGGCCGAAACGGTCAGGGTGGGGCAACGCGGGGCAGGTCCGGTGGGCACGCGCCGGGCGGGGCCAAACGCTCATGGGACGTTCGACGCGCGGAAAGATCCACGTTGGCCGCGCCACCCCCGGCACGACGAGAACACGAGTATGCGTGTCGTCATCGTCACCGAATCCTTCCCACCCGACGTCAACGGTGTGGCGCACTGCGCCCTGCAGACCGCCCGCCATCTCGCCGCGCGCGGCCACGACCCCCTCGTCATCGCCCCGGCCGTGGCCGGACCCGATGCCGACACCCCCTGCCCGGTGGTGCGCGTGCCGTCGCTGCCCCTTCCCGGTTACCCCCAGGTACGGGTGGCCCTGCCCAGCCGGCGCCTGGCCGCGGCGCTCACCGCGCACCGGGCCGACGTCGTCCATCTCGCCAGCCCCTTCGTCCTCGGGGTGCGCGGCATGGGTGTCGCGGCGAAACTCGGGCTGCCCGCCGTCGCCGTCTACCAGACCGACCTCGCCGGATACGCCCGCACGTACATGGGCGCGGGTGAGAACACGGCCTGGCGGCGCATCCGCACCGTGCACACCGCCGCGGACCGCACCCTCGCGCCGTCCAGCGCCGCCGTCAGGGACCTGGAGGCACACGGCGTTCCGCGGGTACGGCTGTGGCCGCGCGGGGTCGACACCGCACGGTTCCGGCCCGAGCTGGGAGACGAGTCGCTGCGGCGGGAACTCGCGCCGGACGGTGAGACCATCGTCGGCTACGTCGGCCGGCTCGCGCCCGAGAAGTGCGTCGAACTGCTCTCCGGGGTCTGCGCGCTCCCGGGCGTCAAGGTCGTCGTCGTGGGCGACGGTCCCAGCGGCCCGGCCCTGCAGAACTCCCTGCCGGGCGCCGTCTTCCTCGGTCGGCGTACGGGCGACGACCTGGCCAGGATCTTCGCCTCGCTCGACGTGTTCGCCCACACGGGCCCGTACGAGACGTTCTGCCAGACCGTGCAGGAGGCCATGGCCTGCGGCCTGCCGGTCGTCGCGCCCGCCGCCGGCGGCCCGCTCGACCTCGTCGACCACGGCCGGACCGGTCTGCTCGTCCCGCCCCACGACGCGGACGCGCTGCGGGACGCGGTGGCGGCCCTCGTGGCCGACCCGGCTCGACGCGCGGCGTACGGCCGTGCCGCCCGGGCCACGGTGGAGGGCCGGACCTGGGCCGCCGTCGGCGACCAGCTCCTGGACCACTACACCGAGGTGCTGCGCGAGCGCACGGCGGTCGCGGCATGAGCGGGATCGGCGGCACGAGCGGGACGGGCCCGGCGGTGCGTGCCGGCAGCGCGCACCACGCGGGGAACCGCCCGACGGGCGGCGCGGACGGCGCACGCGGGCTGCGGATCGTACGGCTCGCCAACTTCGTGACACCGTCCTCCGGCGGGCTGCGCACCGCACTGCGCGAACTGGGACGCGGCTATCTGGCCGCCGGACACGAACCGGTCCTCGTCGTCCCCGGCGACACCGAGAGCGACGATCACACCGCACAGGGACGGGTCATCACCGTGCCCGGACCCGAGCTGCCGGGCACCGGCGGGTACCGCGTGCTCGCCGGCCGGACCCGGCTGCGCACGCTGCTGGAGGAGCTGGCTCCCGACCGGCTGGAAGTCTCCGACCGCACCACGCTGCGCTGGACCGGGGAATGGGCACGGCGCCGTCGCATCCCCGCGGTCATGGTGTCCCACGAGACCGCCGACGGCGTACTGCGCACCTGGGGCGTCCCCGGCGCGTTCGCCGAGCGCACCGCGGACCGGCTGAACAGGCGCAGTGCCTGGTCGTACGCGCGGATCGTCTGCACCACGGAGTGGGCCGAGCGCGAATTCGTACGGATCGGCGCGCGCAACGTGGTGCGCGCACCCCTGGGCGTCGAACTGGACCGCTGCCGGCCGGGCCGTCGCAGCCGGGTCCTGCGCGCCCGCTACGCGGAGGGCGCCGACGTCCTGCTGCTGCTCTGCTCGCGCCTCTCCGTGGAGAAGCGGCCCGGCATGGCGGTGGACGCACTCGCGAGGCTGCGTGGGAGCGGGGTGCGGGCGGCCCTCGTGGTGGCGGGGGAGGGCCCGCTGCGCGCAGCGCTGATCCGGCGGGCGCGCGAGGAGCGGCTGCCGGTGCACTTCCTCGGCCATGTCGCCGACCGTGAAGCGCTGGCGGACCTCCAGGCCGCGGCGGACATCTGCCTGGCGCCCGGTCCCGCCGAGACGTTCGGGCTCTCCGCGCTGGAGGCGCTCGCCTGCGGTACCCCGGTCGTCGCCAGCGCCTCCTCGGCCCTGCCCGAAGTCGTCGGCGACGCGGGGATCGCCGCGCACGACAGGCCGGAGGACTTCGCGGACGCGGTACGGGACCTCCTCGCCCGCGCCGAGGGCCCGCGCCGCGCCGCCGCCCGCGCCAGGGCGGAGCTCTTCGGCTGGGACCGCGCGGTCGCGGCCTTCCTCACGGCCCACGACGCCCCCACCCGGGTTCCGGGCCGCCCCGGGGTCGTGGCATGACCACCGAACCGGTCCCGCCGCTCGGAGACAGGACGGCCACGGGAGCCCCGTCCGGGACGGGCACGCCCGCCCGGAACGACGGGGAGGTGCCGGGCCGGCCCGGTACGGCGGCGGCGGCCGTCGCGGCGGTGGCTTCGCCGGAACCCGGCGACACGGCGACGGCGCGGGTGGTTCGTTCCCGTGGCGGCGACGTGGTCGGGGGCGAGCGGGCGGAGCCGGCCCGGCGCGCCGTTGGCGACGCGACCGTCGCGGCGGTGAACTCGCCGGGCGCCGGCGATTCCTGGCGCGGGGGCGTGGTCGGCGCGGAGCAGGACGCGGCGGTCCGGCGAGGGACGGGCGGCGCGGCCGTCGCGGCGGTGCCCCCGCCCGGGGATCACCTCCCGGCAAGGCGCGAGTACGGGGGCGGCGGCCCCGGCACCGCGGTCGTGCGGCCGCCGCGCGCCGTCCCCGCCCGACCGTGCGTACCGCCCCAGGCGCCGGCGCCGGCGCCGGCGACCCCGGCCGGTTCCCCGTGCCCGGCCGGTTCCGCGCCTGCGTCCGTGCCGCCGACCCCGGCCGGTTCCGCGCCTGCGTCCGTGCCGCCGACCCCGGCCGGTGCCGCGTGCCCGGCCGGTTCCGCGCCTGCGTCCGCCGCCGGTACGCCTCCGATCATGTGCGCCGCGGCCACGAACTGGGCCCCGGCCGGTGCTGCGTGCCCGGCCGGTGCCGCGCCTGCGTCCGCCGCCGGTACGCCTCCGATCATGTGCGCCACGGCCACGAACTGGGCCGCGACCGGTGCCGCGTGCCCGGCCGGTTCCGCGACCGTGTCCGGTACCCCGCCGACGACCGCGCCTCCGTCCGCCGCCCCCACGAGCAGCGCCACCGTGCGCCTCTCGCGGTTCGCCGCGCTCGGCGATTCGCTCACCGAAGGCGTCGGCGACCGCGTCGACGGGGCGTGGCGCGGTTGGGCCGTGCTGCTGGCAGAGGCGCTGGGGACGACCGATGCTCCCGCCGAGTTCCGCAACTTCGCGATCAGCGGCGCGCTCAGCCGCGATGTGCACGAGACCCAGGCCCCCGCCGCCCTGGCGTACGCGCCGGACCTCACCTCCGTGATCGTCGGGGTGAACGACACCCTCCGCCACACGTTCGACATCCACGACCTCGCCGTACGGCTCGACGAGGTCTGCGCCGCGCTCAGCGGAAACGGCAGCCGGCTGCTGACGGCCTGCCTCCCGGACCCGGGCGCGATGCTCGCGCTGCCCGCACCGCTCGCTCGCCCGCTCGCACGCCGGCAGCGCGCCGTGAACGCGGTCGTCCACGCGCTCACCGAGCGGTACGGCGCCGTCCATCTGCATCTGGCCGACGTCTCCTGGGTCGAGAACCGCACCCTGTGGAGCGCCGACCGGCTCCATCCCGGCGAACGCGGCCACCGGGCGATCGCCCGCCGGTTCCACGAGCTGCTCACGGCCGAGGGGTTCGTCCTCGGTGCCGCACCCGGCAGCGAGCCCGAACAGCCCGTGCCGGGCCGTGCGGCCAAGGCCGTGTGGCTCGCCACGGCGGGCACCGCCTGGGTGGCGCGCCGGTGCACCGACCTCCTGCCCCAACTGCTGGGGCTCGCCGGGGCCGAGGTCCGGCACTGGGCCCGGGGCACCAGTGCCCGCCTCGACCACCTCGCCGAAAACGCCCTCTCCTCCGCGCTCGCCTCGCTGTCCCCGGCCCCGCCGCTTGCCAGAATGGGGGAATGAGCGGGCGCTGGGAGTTCTGGATCGACCGTGGCGGGACATTCACCGACATCGTCGGCAGACGGCCCGACGGGCGTCTCGTCACCCGCAAACTCCTGTCCCACCAACCGGAGCACTACGACGACGCCGCGGTCGCCGGTATCCGGCTGCTCCTCGGCCTCGGCCCGTCGGACCCCGTGCCGGCGGACCGCGTCGACGTCGTGAAGATGGGCACGACCGTCGCCACCAACGCGCTGCTGGAGCGCCGTGGAGAGCCGACCGTCCTCCTCGTCACGGAGGGCTTCCGGGACGCGCTGCGCATCGCGTACCAGAACCGCCCGCGGCTCTTCGACCGCCGCATCGTCCTTCCCGAGGCCGTGTACGACCGCGTCATCGAGGTCCCCGAACGGATCGACGCCCACGGCGAGGTGGTCCGGCCGCTCGATCTCGGACCGGTCAGGGAGCAGCTGCGGCAGGCCCGCCGGGACGGCTTCGCGAGCGCCGCCGTCGTGTTCATGCACGGCTACCGCCACCCCGACCACGAGTCGGCCGTCGCCACGGCGGCGCGTGACCTGGGCTTCACCCAGGTGAGCTGCTCGCACGAGGTCAGCCCGCTCATCAAGCTCGTACCCCGTGGCGACACGACCGTGGTCGACGCGTACCTCTCGCCGATCCTGCGCCGCTACGTCGACGAGGTCGCGAAGGAACTCCGCTCCGTCCGCCTGATGTTCATGCAGTCCAACGGAGGGCTGCGCGAGGCGGCCCACTTCCGGGGCAAGGACGCCGTGCTGTCGGGGCCCGCGGGTGGTGTCGTCGGCATGGCCCGCACCTCCGAACAGGCGGGCTTCCGGCGGGTCATCGGCTTCGACATGGGCGGTACGTCGACGGATGTCTCCCACTATGCGGGCGAGTTCGAACGGGAGCTGGGGACGCAGGTCGCCGGTGTGCGGATGCGCGCGCCGATGATGAACATCCACACCGTCGCCGCCGGCGGTGGCTCGATCCTCCACTTCGACGGCCGCCGCTACCGGGTCGGCCCCGACTCGGCGGGTGCGGTACCGGGGCCCGCCTGCTACCGGCGCGGCGGCCCGCTCACCGTCACCGACGCCAACGTGATGCTCGGCAGGATCCAGCCGGCACACTTCCCCGCCGTCTTCGGCCCGGACGGCGACGAGCCGCTCGACGCCGGCGTCGTACGGCAGGAGTTCCAACGGTTGGCGGAGGAGGTGCGCGAGGCCACGGGCACGGAGCGCAGCCCGGAGGAGGTCGCGGCGGGCTTCCTCGAGATCGCCGTCCTCAACATGGCCAACGCCGTCAGGAAGATCTCCGTGCAGCGCGGCCATGACGTGACCCGCTACGCCCTGACCTGCTTCGGCGGTGCCGGCGGCCAGCACGCCTGCGCGGTCGCCGACGCCCTCGGCATCAACACCGTCATCGTGCCCCCGCTCGCCGGGGTCCTCTCCGCGTACGGCATCGGCCTGGCCGACGCCACCGCCATGCGTGAGCAGTCCGTGGAGGCGGAACTCGGCGAGGACACCCTGGTCCGGGTGCGGGAGCTCTGCGACGAGCTGGCCGGACGCACCCGGGCGGAACTGCGGGACGACGCCGTACCCGACGAGGCGATCAGCACCCGCGCACGCGTGCTCATCCGCTACGCGGGAACGGACGCCGGGATGCCCGTGCCGCTCGGTACGGAGGCCGGGATGCGCGAGGCGTTCACCGCGGCACACCGCGCGCGCTACGCCTTCACCATGGACAAGCCGCTGGTCGTGGAGGCGGTGTCGGTCGAGGCGGTGGGGAGGGCAGGGCCGCACGGGACCGTCGCCGTCGAGGAGGCGAGCGGCGCCCGGGGGCCGGGGGGGATGCGGGACACCGTGAGGGTGTTCCTGGGCGGCCGGCGCGTCGACGCCCCGCTCCTGAGGCGCAAGGACCTCTCGCCGGGAGACACCGTCGAAGGGCCCGCGATCGTGGCCGAGGCCGACGCCACCACCGTGGTCGACCCCGGCTGGCAGGCCGCGGTCGGTGACGGAGGGCATCTGCTGCTCACCCGCGTACGGCCGAGGCCGGCCCGCGCAGCCGTCGGCACGGACGTCGACCCCGTGCTGCTGGAGGTGTTCAACAACCTCTTCATGGTGATCGCCGAACAGATGGGCCTGCGGCTGGAGAACACCGCCCACTCCGTCAACATCAAGGAACGGCTCGACTTCTCCTGCGCCCTCTTCGACGCCGACGGCAACCTCATCGCCAACGCGCCCCACATCCCGGTGCACCTGGGCTCGATGGGTGAGTCGATCAAGGAGGTGCTGCGGCGCAACGCGGGCGGGCTGCGGCCCGGCGACGTGTACGCCATCAACGACCCGTACCACGGCGGCACCCATCTCCCCGATGTGACGGTCGTGACGCCGGTCTTCGACGAGGACGGCCGCGAGCTGCGGTTCCTCGTCGCCTCGCGCGGCCACCACGCGGAGATCGGCGGGATCACCCCGGGCTCGATGCCCGCGTTCAGCCGCACGATCGACGAGGAGGGCGTGCTCTTCGACAACTGGCTTCTCGTACGGGACGGGCGGCTGCGCGAGGCCGAGACCCGGGAACTGCTCACGGGCGCCCGACATCCGTCCCGCGACCCCGACACGAACCTCGCCGACCTGCGGGCCCAGATCGCCGCCAACGAGAAGGGGATCAGCGAACTGGGCCGGATGGTCGAGGAGTTCGGCCTGGACGTCGTGCAGGCGTACATGGGGCACGTGCGCGACAACGCGGAGGAGTCCGTCCGCCGCATCGTCGCCGGTCTCGGCGACGGCTCCTGCCGCTACGAGACAGACAGCGGCGCGGTCATCGAGGTCACGCTGACGGTGGACCCGGAGGCCCGCGGGGCCGTCCTCGACTTCACCGGCACCTCCGCGCAGCAGCCCGGCAACTTCAACGCCCCCAGGTCGGTGGTGACGGCGGCCGTGCTGTACGTCTTCCGCACCCTGGTCGCCGACGACATCCCCCTCAACAGCGGCTGTCTGGAACCGCTGGACGTCCGTGTCCCGGCCGGATCGATGCTCGCTCCGGAGTACCCCGCGGCGACGGTCGCGGGCAACGTCGAGACCTCGCAGGCGGTCACCGGCACCCTGTACGCGGCACTCGGGGTGCAGGCGGAGGGCTCGGGCACGATGAACAACGTCACCTTCGGCAACGACCGCGTCCAGTACTACGAGACCGTGGCGAGCGGTTCCGGCGCGGGCGACGGGTTCCGCGGCGCCGACGCGGTGCAGACCCACATGACCAACTCGCGGCTCACCGACCCCGAGGTACTGGAGTGGCGTTATCCGGTACGGGTGGACGCCTTCTCGGTGCGGGACGGCAGCGGGGGAGCGGGCCGCTGGCCGGGCGGATGCGGTGTCGTGCGCCGCATCCGCTTCCTGGAGCCGATGACCGTCACGCTGCTGACCGGTCACCGGCGGGTGAGGCCGTACGGGATGGCCGGCGGTGAGCCCGGGGCACTGGGATCGAACGCCGTCGAGCGCGCGGACGGGACGGTCGAGGCACTGCGCGGAGTGGACTCGGTGGAGGTGGCTCCCGGCGACGTCCTGGTCGTGAGGACACCGGGCGGCGGTGGCTACGGGCCCCCGGCCGGCTGACGGCGCGCCTGGTGGTCCGGGGCCGTGGCGGGCTCGGGTGATGCGGGCAGCTCTGCGCGTCGCGACGTCTGCCGGAGGGACCCGGTCCGCGTCCCGGCGCCGCCAGGGATGACCGCGCACCGTCCCGGCGGCCGCAGGCGACGGGCAGCGCGCCAAGCCGGGCGCGGCCCGGACGACCCGTGTCCCCGCGGCAGCCGGGACGGAGCCGCGCCACGCCGTCCGGACCTGCGGGACGTCCTCGTCGGCGCAGAGAGTCCGGGCCGGGGGGTCATCCTGCCGGGACGAAGCGCACCGGCGTGCCCGGGGCCGCCTGGGCCGCCGCCGCGAGGTCGCTCTCGCGGACGACGGCCACCACCGGATAGCCGCCGGTGGTGGGATGGTCCGCGAGGAACACCACCGGGCGGCCGTCCGGTGGGACCTGCACCGCGCCGAGCACCATGCCCTCGCTGGGCAGTTCGCCGTGGAAGGCCCGCTCCAGCGCCGGCCCCTCCGTCCGCAGCCCGATGCGGTTGCTCGCCGCCGACACCCGGTAGCCACCGGTGGCCAGTGTCCGGCGTGCCCCTTCGGTGAACCAGTCGTCGCGCGGGCCGAACCGCACCCGCAGCACCAGCTCGGACGGCGGGCCGGGCCAGGGCGAGCCGTCCACGCGCGCGGGCGGGCCGGCGGGCCGGCCCAGGGGAAGGACCGCACCGTCGCAGAGGGGTGCCGGCCCGAGACCGGAGAGCAGGTCGGTCGAGCGGCTGCCCAGCACCGGTTCCGGCGCGATGCCTCCGGCGAACCCCACGTAGCTCCGTACGCCCCGGACCGCCGCACCCACCTCCAGCAACTGCCCGGCCCGGACCCGCACCGGTGCCCCCCAGGCCACGGGCCGGCCCCCGACCCGCACGGGGCACGGGGCGCCGCCGACCGCCACGGTCACCTCTCCGCGGGGCCGCACCGCGCAGCCGGTGAGCGTCGTCTCGAGCACCGCCGCGTGCCCGGGATTGCCCACGAGCCGGTTGACCAGCCGCAGCGCGGACGGATCGAGCGCTCCGGAGCGGGGCACGCCCAGGTGCGCGTACCCCGGGCGGCCGAGGTCCTGAACGGTCGTCAGAGCCCCGGCCCGCACCACGACGAGGGCGAGGTCGGTCATCGGCCCCCCTCGGCCTCGGGCACGAACCGCACCCGTGCGCCGGGGGAGAGCAGCGCCGCCGGCTCCCTCGCGGAGTCCCACAGGACCGCGTCCGTCGTCCCTATCAGCTGCCAGCCGCCGGGCGAGGAACGGGGGTACACGCCCGTGTAGGTCCCCGCCAGCGCGACCGCCCCGGCGGGCACCGCCGTGCGCGGCGTGACGCGCCGCGGCACCGCGAACTCCGCGCCGAGCCCCGTGAGATAGGCGAAGCCCGGCGCGAAACCGCAGAAGGCGACATGGAACTCGGTCGCCGCGTGGACGGCGGCGACGTCCGCCGCCGAGACCCCCCACAGGGCGGCGACCTCCTCGAGGTCCGGGCCGTCGTAGCGCACCGGTATCTCCGTCACGGCCCGGCTGCCGGCGGCGAGCGGCGGGACGGACCACCGGGGGAGCTCGGCGGCGAGCCGCTCCGGCTCCTCGACGCCGTCGAGGAGGACGGTCCGCGCCGCCGGGACGATCTCCCGCACCGGCGGCAGCGTCCCCGCGGCGCGGCGGCGCAGCAGCTCGGCGTGGAGCGCCTCCGCCTCCTCGCCGCTGCCGAGCTCCACCAGCAGCGCCCGCTCACCGACGGGGAGCAGCCTCATACGAACGCCTCCACCCGGACGCCCGACTCCTCCAGGCGCTCCCGGACCCGGCGGGCGAGGGCCACCGCGCCCTCCGTGTCGCCGTGGAGGCAGAGCGAGCGCGCACGGACCCCCACGGGCCTGCCGCAGCGCGAGGTGACGACCCCGAACCGGGCCATGGACACGGAGCGCTCCACGACCGTGTCCGGGTCGGTGAGCACGGCACCGTCCCGCCCCCGTGGCACGAGGGTGCCGTCCGCCGTGTAGGCCCGGTCCGCGAACGCCTCGGTGACGACCGGGAGTCCGGCCTTCTCGGCCATCGTGTGGAGCGTCGAGCCGGGCAGGCCCAGCAGCGGCAGCCGCTCGCCGGTCAGCATCACTCCCTCGACCACGGCCTCCGCCTGCTGTTCGTCGTGGACCACGCGGTTGTACAGCGCCCCGTGCGGTTTGACGTACGAGACACGTGTCCCGGCGGCGCGGGCGAAGACCTCCAGCGCGCCGATCTGGTAGGCCACTTCGGCGGCCAGCTCGTCCGCCGGGACGTCCATGGAGCGCCGGCCGAAGCCGGCCAGATCGCGGTACGAGACCTGGGCCCCGATCCGCACCCCGCGCTCGGCCGCGAGAGCGCACACCCGGCGCATGGTGGCCGCGTCCCCGGCATGGAAGCCGCAGGCCACGTTGGCGCTGGTGACGACGGAGAGCAGCTCCTCGTCGTCGGTCAGCCGCCAGCGGCCGAAGCCCTCGCCGAGGTCGGCGTTGAGGTCGATCGAGGCCCAGGTCATGGGGGAGGCTCCTTTCACACGAGCTCGCGGCCGCGGGTCTCCGGCAGTCCCAGCAGCGCGAGGACGGCCAGTCCGTAACCCACGGCGCCGAAGACCAGGGCGCCGCCGACCCCCCAGCTGCCGGCGAGGTATCCGACGAGGGTGGGGAAGAACGCCCCCACCGCACGGCCGGTGTTGTACGTGAAGCCCTGGCCGGTGCCGCGCACGGCCGTCGGGTAGAGCTCCGCCAGGAACGATCCGAAGCCGCTGAAGATGGCCGACATGCAGAACCCGAGCGGGAACCCGAGCACCAGCAGCAGGCCGTCCGCGCCCGACGGGATGTTCGTGTACGCCAGGATGCAGCCCGCGGAGAGCACGGCGAACAGCGCGATGTTCTTCTTGCGGCCGAGGACGTCGGTGAGGTACCCGCCCGTCAGATAGCCGATGAACGCCCCGGATATGAGGAACGCCAGATAGCCGCCGGTGCCCACGACCGTGAGGCCCCGCTCCGACTTGAGGTACGTCGGCACCCAGGTCGCCAGCGTGTAATAGCCGCCCTGGACACCGGTGGACAGCAGCACCGCGAAGACCGTCGTCCGGGCCAGGTCCTTGCGGAAGATCGCGGAGAACGATCCCCGGTCGCGGCTGGTCCTGCGGCGCTCGGCGGCTTCGGGCGCGTCCGTCACGTTCCGGCGGACGTACACGACGAGCAGGGCCGGCAGCGCACCCGTCCAGAACATCACGCGCCATGCCGTGTCGGCGTCGAGGAACTGGAAGACCAGCGTGTAGACGATCACGGCCAGGGCCCAGCCGGCGGCCCACGCGCTCTGGATCGCGCCGAGCGTGCGGCCGCGGTGCTTCGCCGTGGCGTACTCGGCGACGAGGATCGCGCCGACGGCCCACTCGCCGCCGAAGCCGAGGCCCTGGAGTGCCCGGAACACCAGCAACGTCTCGTAGTTGGGCGCGAAACCGCACAGCACGGTGAACAGGGCGTAGGTGATCACCGTGATCATCAGGGCCCGGACGCGGCCTATGCGGTCGGCGAGGATGCCGGCGAGCGCCCCGCCTATCGCGGAGACGACCAGCGTGACGGTGGTCAGCAGCCCGGTCTGGCCGCTGTCGAGGCTGAAGTAGGCGGCGATCGCCACCATGCTGAGCGGCAGCGTGAAGAAGTCGTAGGAGTCCAGCGCATAGCCGCCGAACGCGCCGCCGAAGGCCCGTCGGCCCCGCGGTCCGAGTGCGCGCAGCCAGGCGAACGCGCCGGTGTCCTCGGGCAGTTCGCCTTGCTCGGGCTGGGTCTTGGTCGTGCTCATCGGCACCTCGCAGAGGGGGAGAGGGTGCGGCCGAAGGGTGATGCTGCGTGACGTACCAGTACTGCAGAGTGACGCTCGGCACACCGTAGAGGATCGTTCAACGATCCGACAAGAGTCTCGTCCTCTCTTGTGGGAAGGTTTCTGCTCCTACGATGGGTGCGGGCCGCCGACGGGCCGCCGGCGGTGACGGAGAGCGGAAGAGAGGGCACAGTGGGCACGACGGGTTCCGAGCTCGGTGAACTGGCCGGTGACCGCCGGCTCCTGGGCCGCACGAGCACCGCGGAGCGGGTCGCGGACATCCTGCGCACCCGGATCGCGGAGGGCTTCTTCCCGCCGGGGGCGCGGCTCTCGGAGGACAGCATCGGCGGGGCCCTCGGCGTCTCGCGGAACACGCTGCGCGAGGCGTTCCGGCTGCTGACGCACGAGCGGCTGCTGGTCCACGAGCTCAACCGCGGGGTGTTCGTCCGGGTCCTCACGGTCGAGGACGTCGAGGACATCTACCGCACCCGCCGGCTCGTCGAGTGCGCCGTCGTCCGAGGGCTCGGCACGCCGCCGTTCGGGCTCGACGGGCTGCGCTCCGCGGTGACCGCCGGTGAGCGGTCGGCCCGAGAGGAGCACTGGCCGGGCGTGTCCACCGCCAACATCCACTTCCACCGCGAACTGGTCGGGCTCGCCCGCAGCGCCCGCACCGACGAACTGATGCGCGGCGTCCTCGCCGAACTGCGCCTCGTCTTCCACGTCGTGGACGACCCCCGAGGGCTCCATGAGCCGTATCTCGTACGAAACCGGGAGATTCTGGAAGCGCTGAAGGCGGGCAGGAGCGACGACGCCGAGCGGCTCCTCGCCGACTACCTCGACGACTCCCGCGCCCGGCTCGTCGAGGTGTACGGGGGGCTGGTGGCGGACGGCGACACGGCGGAGCGCTGAGCGCCGGGAGCCGAGCCGCGTGCGGGGTTTCTGCGCCGTTTCGACCGGTGTCAGTGCGAGGACCTAGTCTGTGCACCGTGACTTCGCCTGCCTCGACGGAATCCGTTCCGCCCCAGCTCAGCGCGGGGCCGCGCCCCGCCCAGGGCCCGGCCGCCGACGAAGGGCTCGCGCGGCGGCTCCGGGCGCTCGCGTGCACCGCTCCGCTGCACGACCTGGACACGCGCAAGGCGAACCTGGCGGGCGAGTACTCGGTCTACGCGATGGCGGAGGTCGCCCTCGCCGCCATCGATCTCGTCACGCTCAACATGGACTTCGACACCGGTGCCGACCACGAGCAGATAGTGGCCAGGCTCCTCCCCCGCATCGCCGCGCAGGCCCCGCGGCGCCCCGCCGCCGAGCACGAGCGCGTGGCGCGCTGGGTGCTGGAGAACCTGATCAACGTCGGCAGCGTCGACCGCGGCTTCCGCGCGGTGTACGGCACTTTCGGCCCGGACGGGGCCTATGTCCGGCGGGACTACGACTTCAAACTCATCGAGGAGGTCCCGGGCTACGGCGGGAGCGTCTATCTGCGCACCACGGACGAGGCGGTGAACGTCCTGGTCGGCGCTCTCGACACGGACGTCACGAGCGCGCAGATCGCCGCCGAGGTGAAGCTGGAGGTGCTGATCAGCCGCGGCCGGCTCGCCGACGCCCAGCTGGCCGCCGAGCAGGCCCGCTACCGGACCGTGCAGTACGCGGAGACGCTCCGCAGGACGCTCGAGGCCACCCGGCGCAACGTGCGTGCCGTCGACTGGCTCAACGCCGTGCCCGACATGATCGCCGAAGCGCTGGACCACGTCGCCGACCGCTACCGCCACGAGAACGCGATCCTGACGAACATCCGCAAGGCGCGCGACGAGGCCGAGGACCCCGAGCACAAGCGCCGGGCCGCCGAACTCGTCGACATCGTCAAGGACTGCATCCGCCGCCACACCCAGCTCCAGTCCCGGCTGCTGGAGGCCGGCCCGCTCTTCCGCGCCGAGCAGGACCGCCAGGCGTTCGCGGCACCGGCGGCCCACTCCGTCGTCGACCTGTACGGCCACCTCGTCGCGCCGCTGCTGCCCCTGCCCGTGGAGCAGGCCATCCGCGTCACCGACGCGTACTTCGCCCGCGGCACGGGCCTGCGCACACCTGCGTCGGTCCGCGTCGCGGACCTCGTCGACATGCTGCTCAGCCCTCCCGTGGAGCGCGAGCACCTGGGCGCCGAGCTGCCCGAGCCCGATCTGATCGCGACCCCGGACGACAGCCGCTTCAGCGAGGAGCAGCTCGCGAACGCCATGGAGCTGCTGGACCTGGAGCACGACGCCCCGCGCCGGCTCTCCGGACTCCTCGCCGACGCCCGCCGCCGCGATCCGGACCTGCCCTATCTCGTCGCCCTCCTCGCCGTCCACGCGGCCAGCCCCCCGGTCGGCACGGCCTACCGCCAGGGAGAGGAGCGGCTGCTGTTCGCCGTCGACGACGGCACCGAGCTGGACGACCCGGAGTTCGGCGGAGCCGACCTCATCGTGGGCACCGCCCTGCTGGACGCGGCCGGGATGGCCGCGGACCGCACGGAGGCCGCGTGACGCCGCACCCGAAGTCCGGCGCCCCCGCGCTGCCGTACGCGCCCCTCCGGCGCGCGGAACCCGCCCGCGACGGCCGTCCGGGCCGTGGCCCGGCGCGCCCCCGGACCGTCCACCACGGCACAGTCGTGCCCGACCACCGCACAGAGGAGCACCAGCCGTGAGCGACCAGCACGCAGAGCACGCCGGGCCCCGGCGTGAGCCGGACGTGCCGCTCGGGCCGCCGTCCGGGCCGATGTCCTCCTCCGCAGGGGTCACCCCCGCCGACGCGGCCGACGCCGCGCGCCTCGTCTCCTTCGGACTGCAGCCCAAGCTGCTGCCCGCCCGCGACGCCGAGTACGCCGACCTCCTGCGGCGCTACCGCGAGGAGCCCGCCTTCGCCCGTCTCGCCGACGCCGTCGCCACCGGGCTCGGCCTGGTCGTCCTCGAGGTGTCGCCCCGCGCGGGGATGGCCGTGACCGCGGCCGAGGACTCGGTCTTCGCCGTCCGCATGGGCGACTACGCCCGCCGGGCCTCGGCCGACTCCGCCGACCGGTTCCTCCACGGCCTCGCCCATCTCGCCGTCGCGGCAATGGCGTTCCCCCGCCCCGAGGACCTCGCCGACGACGGCTACATCGGCCGCATCACCGTCAACGGCGTCGACGCGTTCGTACGGCAGGCATGCCGGCGCCTGGAGGAGCGGGCCGAGGAGCAGGGGGAGAACACCGACCCGGCCTCCGACGCCCCTGGCCTCGAAGCCGCCTGGCGCGTCTACGCGCGGCGCAGCGCCACCGGAGCCACCAAGGACGCCCGCCGCCTCGCGGGCTCCACCACCGGCATCATCGCCAAGGCGGTCGCCTTCCTCACCGACTCCGGTTTCCTGCAGCGCACCGGCGACGACTCCGGTGGCGCCTACCGGACGACCGCCCGCTACCAACTGCAGGTCCGCGACATGGCGGGCAGCGCCGCCATGGAGGAGCTGCTGCAACTCGGTGTCGTCCCCGTCACCGACGGCTCCGCCACGCTCCTGCCCCCGCCGGACAACGACGACCTGGAGCTGGCCGCCGACGCCGGCCTTCCCTTCCACTCCTGACCCCGCGGGCCCCGCCCGCCGCCGCCCACCCCGCCTCAACACCGCTGAGAACGACGAGAGTCCGCCGCCATGTACGAGCTGTCCCGGGTACGCCTCTACTCCATCGGGCCCGCCGGTGCGCGCTATGCCGACACCGTGCTGGACCTGCGCGGAGTCGGCGCGCCCGTGCCCGACCCGGCCCCGACCCAGGCCGAGTTCTTCGAGGAGGAGCCGGTCGGCCCGCCACGCCGTCCGGCCCCCGCGGGCGTGCTCTTCCTGGAGAACGGCGGCGGCAAGTCCGTCCTCCTCAAGCTGATCTTCTCGGTGATGCTGCCCGGCCACCGGAACACCCTCGGCGGCGCCAGCTCCGGGGTGCTGCGCAAGTTCCTGCTCGCCGACGACTGCGGGCATGTCGCCCTCGAGTGGCAGCACACCCTCACCGGTGAACTGGTCGTCGTCGGCAAGGCCAGCGAATGGCGCGGCCGTCAGGTCTCCAACGACCCGCGGAAGTTCGCCGAGGCCTGGTACTCCTTCCGGCCCGGCCCCGGCCTCAGCCTGGACTCGCTGCCCGTCGCCGAGTCCAGCGCCGTCCGCCCGCCCGTCGAGGGCGCCTCCGGAGCACGGGGCCGTCGTCGCACCATGAAGGGGTTCCGCGACGCCATCACCGAGGCCGGCAAGGCGTATCCGCACCTGGAGGTGTACTGGGAGGAGATCCACGACCGCTGGAACGAGCACCTCGGCGACCTCGGCCTCGACCCCGAACTCTTCCGCTACCAGCGGGAGATGAACGCGGACGAGGGAGAGGCCGCCGGCCTGTTCGCGGTCAAGAAGGACTCCGACTTCACGGACCTGCTGCTGCGCGCCGTCACCGACACCCGTGACACCGACGGGCTCGCCGACCTGGTCAGCGGCTTCGGCAACAAGCTGGGCCGGCGCGCCGAGCTGATCGCCGAACGCGACTTCACCGCCGGCTCCGTCGATCTCCTCGGCCGTATCGTGGAGGCCGCCGACACCCGGGCCCGGGCCCGTGACGTCCACCTCGGAGCCGAGCGCCGCACCCGTACGCTCGCGCGCAGGCTCTCCGCCAGGGCCGGCGAGGAGCGCGCCCGCACCGCCGCACTCGCCCAGCAGGTGACCGCGGCCGCGCACACCGTCACCGAGGCGGAGCGGGCCCGCAGCCACAGCTCCCTGATCGCCGCCGAACTGGCCTACCGGCACGCCTCCCTGGCGCTCACGGCGGCGGAGAAGGCGGCCGCGGCCCAGCGGCGCGAACTGACCGACGCCCGCACCCTCCACGCCGCCTGGCAGGCCGCCGAGGCGGTGCTCCGCCACCGCGCGGCCTCGGACCGTTCCTCGAGGGTGGCCGCCGCCATCCGCGAGGCCGAGCGGGACGCCGCGCCGGCGCTCGCGGCCCGTGCCAGGGCCGCGGCCGATCTCGTGCGCGCGCTCCACTCCGCCGCCGAGGAGGGCGAGCGCCTGGCCAACGAGGAGGAGGAGCGCTCCGCGGGCCTCCAGGAGGCCGGCGAGGCCGCCCACCGCGACGCCACCGCCGCCGCGACCGACGCCCAGCGGGCCCGCAGCGAGGCGGGCCATCTGCGCCAGCGCCTCGCCGAGGTCGAGCAGGAGACCGCGGAGGCCGTCCGCGCCGGCTGGCTCGACGACAGTGCCCCCGACGCCGACCCGGCCCGGGCAGCCCTGGCGGCCAGCGACGCGGAGAAGTCCGCGGTCGCCGCCTGGGACGCGGCCCGCGAGGCCGCCCGCACGGCCGCGGAGCGCGCCCGTGAGACCGCGGCCGCCGAGGCCCGGGCCGAACTGGCCGCGGCCCGTGCCGCCGACGCCGCCCAGGCCGCGGCACACGCCCACGAGGCCGAACGCCTCGCCGCGGCCTCCATCGCCGAGTCGGAGCGCCTCGGCGACCTGCTCAGCCTGCCGGCGTCCACCGGCTCGGCGGAGGTTCCCGGACCCCGGCGCGAGCCGTCCGAGGGACCGGCCGGCACGGCCGCGACGGACACGCGGACGTTCCCGGCCCAGGCGACCGGCTCGGGCGACGGACGCGCCGGGACCACGCCGGCGGGGACCGCGGCCCCGGACCACCGGGGCCCGTTCGCACGCGAGCACGACACCGAAGGCCCGCTCACCGCCGAGGAGTTCGACCGTTGCGCCGACGAACTGCGTGAGCTCCTCGACCAGGGCGTCGCGGCCGCCGAACGCCAGCTGTTCGACCTGAGGACCGCGGCCGCGGACGACGCCCGCATCCTCGGTGCGCTCGGTGACGGCGGACTGCTGCCCCCCGGTCCGGACGTTCTCGCGACCGTCGAATTCCTCGGTGAGCACGGCATTCCCGCACTGCCCGGCTGGCGCTACCTCGCCCAGGCCGTCGCTCCGGCCGACCACGCCGCCGTGCTCGCCGCCCGGCCGGAGCTGGTCGACGGCGTCGTGATCACCGACCCGGTGTCGTACGCCCGTGCCCGCGAGGTGCTCACCGGGGCCGCCCTGCTGCCGCGTTCCGCCGTCGCCGTCGGCACCGCGGCCGCACTGCTCGCCCCCGTACCCGGTCCGGCGGGCGGGACTGACGCGGACGTGTTCCTCGTGCCGCCGAACCCGGCCATGCACGACGAGCACGCCGCGGACGAGGAGCGCCAAGGGCTGCGGGCCCGGGCCGCCGCCCGGGACGAGGAGATCAGGACCCTCGCGGCCCGGCTGGCGGGCGACCGCTCCCTCGCCGCCCGCATCGGCTCGTGGCGCGCGGACTGCCCGCCCGGCATGCTCGCCGAACTCGCCCTGGCCGCGCGTACGGCGCGGGAGGCGGCCGAGGCCGCCGAGGAGGTACTCGCCGAGGCCCGTACCGCCCGGGCCGAGGCGGAGGAGGCCGCCGCCGACGCCGGCCGGGTGCGCGACGAGCGGCAGGACGCGGCCCAGCGGGCCCGCCGTGCCGCGGACGCGCTCGCCGGACTCGCCTTCCGGCTCCGTGAGCGCGCGGGCTGGCAGGCCAAACTGCGTGAACTCGCCGACGACGCGGCCGAGTCCGACGCCCGCGCCGCCGCCTGCCTGGAACGGGCGAGAGCCGCGGACCAGGACCGCCGGGCCGCCCAGCGCGCGGCGGACGACGCACGGCGCACCGCACGCGCCCTCCGCGCCGAGCGCGCCGAGATCGCCGGCGCACCCGAGCAACTGCCCGAGCCCGACGAGGGTCCCGGCACCCCGCGCCCCTCGCTGCCGGCCCTGCGCGAGGCGTACCGCGCCGCGTCCCAGCTGTACGAGAAGGTCGGCGTCGGCGCCGACCTCCGCGCCGAACAGGCCCGTGCCGAGAGCGACGAGAGCGCCGCGCTCGCCGAGCTCGACCGGCTCAGCAACAAGGTCCGCACCCGCGCCGCCCAGTTGCTGGAGGGCACGGACGGGGCGGACGGACCCTCCCGCCAGGCCGCCGCGGCCCGCGCCGAGTCACACGTGCAGATGCTGGAGACCCGCGCCTCCGAGGCCAGCGAGAAGCTCGGCCGGCTGCGCGGCGAGGCCGAGCGCCTCGCGCCAGTGGACGGCGACGCGCACACCGGCCTGCCCGAGGAACTGGAGCCCTCGGACGCCCAGCACGCACAGGCGCTGCTGCGTACGGCCACCGGCGATCTGGCCGCCCGTACCGAGGCGCTGGAGACCGCCCGGGCCAGGCACGCCGAACTGCTGCGCGCACACCGCACCGCCGAGGACGCGGCGAGCGGCTTCGACGAGACGGCGGCCCTCCTGCGCGACCTGCTCAGGGACCACACCGAGGAGGACCAGGAGGAGCCCGGGCCGTACCCCGGCAATCTCGAGGAGGCCCGGCACTCGGCGGCCGAGGCCCGCCGCTCCCTGCGCGGCTGCGCGGCCGATCTGTCCGCCGCAGAGTCGGCCGTGCGCGAGGCGAGCGACGTGCTCGTGCGCCACGCCAACTCCACCCGGTACGAGGCGGTGCGCACACCGGCGCGCCTGCAGATCCGTGAGCTGCCGGCGTCCGCCCTGCCGGAACACGCGGCGCGCTGGGCCGAGGCGTTCGCGCCGCGGCTGCGCGTCCTCACCGACGAACTGGCCCAGTTGGAGCGCAACCGGGACTCCATCGTCGACCGCCTCCGCGGACTGGTGGAGTCCGCCCTCGCCACGCTCCGCTCGGCCCAGCGGCTCTCCCGGCTTCCCGAGGGCCTGGGGGAGTGGTCGGGACAGGAGTTCCTGCGCATCCGCTTCGAGGAGCCCGACCAGGCGACCCTCACCGAGCGGCTCGGTGAGGTCATCGACGAGGCCACGCGTGCCGCGGTGAGGAAGAACTCCGACCTCCGCCGGGACGGCATGTCCCTGCTGCTGCGCGGTGTCCAGGCCGCCCTCGAACCGAAGGGCGTCGCCGTCGAGATCCTCAAGCCGGACGCGGTGCTCCGCGCCGAGCGCGTGCCCGTCGGGCAGATGGGAGACGTCTTCTCCGGCGGCCAGCTGCTCACCGCGGCGATCGCGCTGTACTGCACCATGGCCGCGCTCCGCAGCAACGACCGGGGCCGCGACAAGCACCGGCACGCGGGCACGCTGTTCCTGGACAACCCGATCGGCCGCGCCAACGCCACCTATCTGCTGGAGCTGCAGCGCGCCGTGTCGAAAGCCCTCGGCGTCCAGCTGCTGTACACCACGGGCCTGTTCGACACCACGGCGCTCGCGGAGTTCCCGCTGGTCATCAGGCTGCGCAACGACGCGGACCTGCGGGCGGGCCTGAAGTACATCAGCGTCGAGGAGCATCTGCGCCCCGGCCTGCCCCAGCAGCGCACCGAGGGCGAGACGGTGCACGGGGAGATCACGGCGACCCGGATGTTCAAGCGGGCCAAGGACGACCCGGCGCCGGCGCCCGCGCCCACACCCGCGCAGGTCGAGGGCGGCGCCGGTACGGCGACGGAGCCGTACGGCGGGACCGGGAAGGCGACCGGGGGTCAGGACGGCACGGAGGCCGGGACGGGCGCCGCGGCTCCGTCACCGTCGTGGAGCCCCCGTGCCGAAGGCGCCCCCGTGGACGCCGGGACGCGGCCCGGCACCTCCGAAACGCCCACCGGCCGCGAGGAGTAGCGGGGGCCCCGACACTCCGCGGCCGCCTCTGGCCTCAAGCCTGGCCCCGGGGCCGGGTAACCGCCCGACGTCCGGGCCCGCCCCGAGTCCGGTGCCCCAGGGCCGGGTCCTCAGCCCGGGCTCCCGACCCGGTACCACCCCGGGCCCGGCTTCCCCGGGCAACCGGACACGCCCCGGACCGGGCCCGCGTCAGGCCTGGGACAGCCGCCCCGTGCCCCTCCGTCGTATCCGCGCGGACTCGCGCGCCTCCGTCCGGGCCGTCCTCCGCGCCCGTCGACGCTCCCGTCGCAGTTGACGCGCCGTGCTGCTCGGGACCGAGACCACGCCGTTCCGCTGGTTCCACACCTGGCGCGTCACCCACACGTCCAGGACCGCCCAGGTCGCGGCGACCGTGCTCGCCACGCTGCTCAGGACCATGGGAAACGCCAGCCACGATCCCGTCACCGAGAAGAAGAAGGCCATCAACGCCTGGGTCATCGTCACCGCCGTCACGATCACGGCACGCACGGCCGCCGTGCGCACCGGATCGGGCAGCCGTCGTCGACCCACCGGCTCCTCGATCCAGAGTCGCCGCGGTACTGCCGTCTCGTCCGCCGTCGCCATGGTCTGCGCTCACTCCCCACGAATGTCCGACTGCAGGGTTGGCTACCCGCTTCCGGTCCGTGCACGCCGGCGCGCCCGTAGGCCGATTCCCCCGCAACTCCCGTTCCCCGTACACAGAGACGCACGACTGTCACGGAAGATTCCCTGGGGAGCGAAGTTTTCCAGCCATACGTCCATGAAGGGTTTGTGACGTCCGGCCAGGTGTCATCGGCCACAGTTCCGAGTGCCAAGTCCGCGAATACCAGGACAACCCATGATCAACGACTCGACGCCCGGCCGAAAAACGTCCGGACGAGCCTTCGAGTTGTCACTCCGTCAGTAGTAGGCTCGCGCCGTTTGTTGACGCAGGAAGTCAAGACCTGGCACAACTCGGCACCACTCACGACAGACAACGGCACCACACGCCAAGCGGACATCACCACCCGCGCCGTCCGCGCGGGTCGAGCTGGGGGAGGCCATGCGCTTTCGCGGGAAGTCCATCCGCCGGAAGATCGTGGCGTTGCTGCTTGTGCCGCTCGTCTCCCTGACCGCGCTGTGGGGGTTCGCGACCGCACTGACCGGCCGTGAGGCAAAGCAACTGCTGGACGCCGGGTACATCTTCGAGAAGGTCGGCCTTCCCCTCGAGGACACGGTCCGCGTCATCCAGAAGGAGCGCCGCCAGACCCTCGTCTACCTCGCCGACCCCCGTGCGGCCGACTCCCTGATCGCCCTGCGCGGCCAGCGGTCGCAGACCGACCGGGCGGTGGCCGAAATACGTGCCAGCGCCCAGGACTCCGGGGTCCGGAACTCCCTCAGCCCGGACGCCTCCCGGCGCCTCGACCGGCTCGTCGACGCGCTCGACGGACTCGGCTCCCTGCGTCGGAACGTCGAGCAGAGCGCCATCACCCGCGCCCAGGCGCTGGAGTTCTACAACCGTCTCGTCGACCCCTGCTACGGCTTCCTCACCTCCCTCAACGGCCTGGAGAGCGTCGAACTGGAGAAGCAGGGCCGCGCCCTCGTCGGTGTCGTGCGAGCCCGGGAACTGCTCTCCCGCGAGGACGCGCTCGTCACCTCGTCGCTGGTCGCGGGCAAGGTCACGGCCGAGGAGATCCGCGCCGTCACCGATCTCGTCGCCAACCGCAAGCTCATGTACGAGATCAGTCTCGAGGTCCTGCCGGCCTCCGAGCGCGAGATCGTCGAGCAGTACTGGGGCAGCCCCGACACCCAGCCCCTGCGCGAGACCGAGGAGAAGCTGCTCGCCGCGGGCCCCACCGGCAAGCCGCGCGTCGTGGACGCCGAGCGGTGGCAGCAGCTGGCCGGGCCCGTCCTGGACGACCTGGCCCGCCAGTCCAGCGAGGCGGGCGACCGCTACCAGGACCGCGTGGAGCCCGCGGCGTACGGAGTCCTCGTCAAGGCGGGCATCGCCGGCGTCCTGGGATTCCTGGCCCTGCTGGTCTCCCTCGTCGTCTCCGTGCGGATCGGCCGCGACCTCGCGCGTGCGCTGTCCCGGCTGCGCAAGGAGGCCCACGAGGTCTCCGGCGTCCGCCTTCCCAGCGTGATGCGCCGGCTCGCCGCGGGGGAGAGCGTGGACGTGGAGACCGAGGCACCCCACCTCGAGTACGACAAGGACGAGATCGGTCAGGTCGGCCAGGCGCTCAGCACCCTCCAGCGGGCCGCCGTCGAGGCCGCGGTCAAGCAGGCCGACATGCGCCGCGGAGTCTCCGAGGTCTTCGTGAACCTCGCCCGCCGCAACCAGGTCCTGCTCCACCGCCAGCTCACCCTCCTCGACACGATGGAACGCCGCACGGAGGACACCGAGGAACTGGCGGACCTGTTCCGGCTGGACCACCTCACCACCCGTATGCGCCGGCACGCGGAGGGCCTGGTGATCCTCTCCGGCGCGGCCCCCTCCCGTCAGTGGCGCAAGCCGATCCAGCTCATGGACGTCGTGCGGGCCGCCGTCGCCGAGGTCGAGGACTACGAGCGGATCGAGGTCCGGCGGCTGGCGCGCGTCGGCGTGGCCGGTCCCGCGGTCTCCGACCTCACCCACCTCATCGCCGAACTGCTGGAGAACGCCACGGTGTTCTCACCCCCGCACACCGGGGTGCAGGTGCACGGCGAGCGTGTCGCCAACGGCTTCACCCTGGAGATCCACGACCGGGGCCTCGGCATGACCCCCGAGGCGCTGCTCGACGCCAACCTCCGGCTGGCGGAGACACCCGAGTTCGAGCTCTCGGACACCGACAGGCTCGGCCTGTTCGTCGTCAGCCGGCTGGCCCAGCGGCAGAACGTGCGCGTCTCCCTGCAGCAGTCCCCGTACGGAGGGACCACGGCGATCGTGTTCGTCCCGGCCGCGCTGCTCACCGACGCCCCCGACACCGAGGGCACCGGGTTCCGCCTCGACCGCAAGAACACCCTGGGCGCACGCGAGAGTTCCGGCCGTCGCGCCGAGGCCGGCCGCCTCGCCGCCCTCTCGCAGGTTCCCGCGGGCCTCACGGGCCCCGCGGTGCTCGACGGACCCGTCGAACTCGAGGCGCCCGTCGACAGCCTGGGATTCGAGGACCGGCCGGCGCTGGGCGGCCGGGCCGACCGCATCGACACGGCCGAGCCGATCAACGCCGTGCCCGACACCACGGCCGACATCGAGGACACCGAGAGCGAGCGGGGCGGACTGTTCCGGGCCCGGGACTTCCTGCGCGCGCCCGACGAGCAGCACCAGCAGACCTCCGACCAGGCGCCGGAGCGCCCGAGGAACGGCCCTCGCCGGGCGTCCAGGGGCCCCGTGCCCCTGCCGCGCCGCAAGCCGCCGACCCTGGTCGCGGACAACGGACGCCGGATCGACGAGCGGGGCCGCTCGCACCCGCTGCCCGGCCCCGGCAGGGACGAACCGGAAGCCCCGGGCCCGCGCCCGGACTCCGCCCACGCCGCCCCGGCGGCGGGTCCGCCCACCGCTCCGGTCCCGCTCCCGCTGCGCAGCAGGCCGTCCCGCGGCACCGGCGAGTCCGGGCGGTCCGGCGACGCGTCCCCGCGGGCGGGCGGGCCGGCGGACGGCTCCGGCGGCGGAGCGAGCGCCATCCGCCCGGCGCGCGGTTCCTCGGGCCCCACGGTCGGGGGACTGCCTCGCCGGGTCCGCCAGGCCAGCCTCGCCCCGCAGCTGCGCGAGACCTCCGGCACCCGTGCCGCCGCCACGCGCACCGAGGCGGAGGACGCCCAGGACTTCGAACGCGACGCGGAACAAGTACGCGACCGCATGGCCTCGCTGCAACGCGGCTGGCAGCGCGGACGACGCCAGAACGCCGAGGATGCCACCGGCCACGGCGAGACAGCACCAGGAACGACACCGGAGGGGGACGGTCGATGACCGCACCGAACGCCGCAGCACCCGACACGACCAGGAACGGCGAGCTCAACTGGCTCCTCGACGAACTGGTCGAACGGGTCGGTTCCATCCGCAAGGCCCTCGTCCTCTCCGGCGACGGCCTCGCCACCGGTGCCTCCAAGGACCTCACCCGTGAGGACGGGGAGCACCTCGCAGCCGTGGCCTCCGGGTTCCACAGCCTCGCCAAGGGCGTGGGCCGCCACTTCGACGCCGGCCGGGTGCGCCAGACCGTCGTCGAGCTCGAGGACGCCTTCCTCTTCGTCACCGCCGCGGGCGACGGCAGCTGCCTCGCCGTCCTGTCCGACGCCGACTCGGACGTCGGTCTGGTGGCCTACGAGATGACGCTCATGGTCAAGCGCGTCGGCGCCCACCTCGCGACGGCACCCCGGTCCGGGCTCTCCGCCGGAGGGTGAGTGGACCGGCCATGACTGACGGCAGACAGCAGGTCCGGCAAGCCCCCCGGTGGTACGACGACGAGGCCGGGCCGGTGGTCCGTCCGTACGCGATGACCCGTGGCCGGACCACGAGTACCACGGAGCACCGGCTCGACCTGATCGCGCTCGTCGTGCCCGAACCGGCCGCCCACGATCCCGGCCGGGACCAGACGCTCTCCCCGGAGCACGTGGAGATCGTCGAACGCTGCAGCACCACCCCTCAGTCGATAGCCGAGCTCGCCACGGGCCTGGACCTCCCCGTCGGGGTGATCCGGGTCCTCGTGGGCGACCTCGTCGACGACGCGCTGGTCCACGTGACCCGTCCCGTTCCGCCGGCCGAGCTGCCGGACGTCAGCATTCTCCGCGAGGTGATCAATGGTCTTCGGGCGCTCTAGCCGACGGGAGACGCCGGTGGAGCCGGTGACACTGAAGATCCTTGTGGCCGGCGGCTTCGGGGTCGGCAAGACGACCCTCGTGGGCGCGGTCAGCGAGATCAAGCCGCTCCGTACCGAGGAGACGCTCAGCGAGGCCGGCCGGCCCGTGGACGACCTCGACGGGGTGGAGTCCAAGAACACCACGACCGTCGCCATGGACTTCGGCCGCATCACGCTGCGCGAGGACCTCGTGCTCTACCTCTTCGGTACCCCCGGTCAGGACCGCTTCTGGTTCCTCTGGGACGAGTTGGCCCAGGGTGCGCTCGGCGCGGTCGTGCTCGCCGACACCCGCCGTCTGGAGGACTCCTTCGCCGCGATCGACTACTTCGAGCGGCGCGGTATCCCGTTCACCGTGGGTGTCAACTGCTTCGAGGGCGCGGACGAGTACCCCCAGGAGACCGTGCGGGCGGCCCTCGACCTCGACCCCGAGGTACCGCTCATGATGTGCGACGCCCGCGACCGGGAGTCCGTCAAGGCGGTGCTGGTCGCGGTGGTGGAGCACGCCCTGGTGCGGTCCACCAGGGAGCGGGAGCCCGCGGCGACCTGATCCGTCCCTGCCCGGCCCGGCCCCTTCACGACACGGCCCGTACCCCCGCCGACAGGGGTACGGGCCGTGGTCCACGGGGTCCGGACGGCTATGCGCCGTCCTCCCTCTCCCAGCCGAAGCTCCGCTCCACGGCCCGGCGCCAGTTGTCGTACTCCCGGTCGCGCACGTCCGCGGACATCCGCGGCGACCACTCGACGTCGCGCTGCCAGTGCGCCTTCAGCTCGTCCAGCCCGCCCCAGACCCCGGTGGCGAGGCCGGCCGCGTACGCCGCGCCCAGACACGTCGTCTCGGACACCTTCGGCCGGATCACCGGTACCCCCAGCACATCGGCCTGGTGCTGCATCAGCAGCCGGTTCGCGGTCATGCCGCCGTCCACCTTCAGCGTGGTGATCGGCACCCCCGAGTCCTGGTACATCGCGTCCACCACCTCACGCGTCTGCCAGCTGGTCGCCTCCAGCACGGCGCGGGCGAGATGCGCCTTGGTGACGTACCGGGTGAGACCGGTGATCACCCCGCGGGCGTCGGAGCGCCAGTACGGCGCGTACAGCCCGGAGAAGGCCGGCACGATGTACGCGCCGCCGTTGTCCTCGACGCTCGCGGCCAGGGTCTCGATCTCGTCCGCGCTGCGGATGATCCCGAGCTGGTCGCGGAACCACTGCACGAGGGCGCCCGTGATCGCGATGGAGCCCTCGAGGCAGTACACGGGGTCGGCGTCGCCGATCTTGTAGCCGAGCGTCGTGATGAGCCCGTTCTTGGAGGGCACCGGCCGGCCGCCGGTGTTGAGCAGCAGGAAGCTGCCGGTCCCGTACGTGTTCTTCGCCGTTCCGGTGTCGTAGCAGGCCTGGCCGAAGACCGCGGCCTGCTGGTCGCCGAGCGCGGAGGCGACCGGTACGCCCTCCAGCTGGCCCACGGCGGTCCCGTAGACCTCCGCCGAGGAACGGATCTCCGGCAGGACCGCCTCCGGCACGTTCATCGCGGCGAGGACGGAGGCGTCCCACTGGAGGGTCTCCAGGTTCATCAGCATGGTGCGGGAGGCGTTGGTGACGTCCGTGACGTGCACGCCGCCTTCCGTCCCGCCCGTCAGATTCCAGATCAGCCAGGAGTCGACGGTCCCGAAGGCGATTTCACCCCGTTCGGCCCGCCCGCGCAGCCCCGGCACATGGTCCAGCAGCCAGGCGGCCTTCGGGCCCGAGAAGTAGCTGGCGAGCGGGAGGCCGGTGGTGTCGCGGAACCGGTCCTGCCCGTCGGCGCCGCCGAGTTCGGCGCAGAGCGCCGAGGTGCGGGTGTCCTGCCAGACGATGGCGTTGTGCACGGGCCTGCCGGTCGACCTGTCCCACAGCACCGTGGTCTCGCGCTGGTTGGTGATGCCGAGGGCGCTGAGCTGCGCCGCACGCAGTCCCGCCTTGGCGAGTGCTCCGGCGACCACGGCCTGCACCTTGGACCAGATCTCGGTGGCGTCGTGCTCCACCCAGCCCGGCTTGGGGAAGATCTGACGGTGCTCCCGCTGGTCGACGGCGACGATCGCGCCGTCCTGGTCGAAGATGATGCAGCGGCTGGACGTGGTGCCCTGGTCGATGGCGGCGACGTACTTCTGGGAGGTGTCCGTCATGACGTCCTCTTGTCGGATGGCGCTGCCCTGAGGCTGCGGTGGGAACCGTGCTGTCCGGCGTTCCTCCCGGAGCACGGCGGTGCGGCGGATCAGAAGACGATGTTGAAGATCACGCCCGAGAGGAGCCCCCCGATGAGCGGCCCGGCCACGGGGACCCAGGCGTAACCCCAGTCGGACGTCCCCTTGTTGGGTATGGGCAGCAGGGAGTGCGCCAGCCGGGGGCCCAGGTCGCGGGCGGGGTTGATGGCGTAACCGGTCGGGCCGCCGAGTGACAGTCCGATCCCGACGACGAGCAGCGACACCAGCAGCACCGAGATCCCGGATCCGTAGATCCCCGCGGCCTCGCCCGGCACCTGGCCGATGCCGATGCCGGCGTTCCGCCCGAAGGCCAGGATCGGCAGCACCAGTCCGACGGTGGCGATGGTCTCGGTGACGAGGTTGGCGGCGGGACCGCGGATCTCCGGCGCGGTCGAGAAGATCCCGAGCGTGGGCTGGGCGTTGGCGGGGTCCGCGTTCGCCCGGAACTGGGCGTAGTAGGCCAGCCAGGCCAGCACGGCCCCGAGGAGCGCCCCGACGAGCTGGGACAGGATGTACAGCGGCACCTTGCCCCACTCGCCGGTGTCGACGGCGATGCCGACGGTCACGGCCGGGTTGAGGTGACCGCCGGACAGCGGTGCCGCGGTGTACGCGCCCGCCAGTACGCCGAAGCCCCAGCCGAAGGCGATGACGATCCAGCCGGACGCCTTGGCCTTGGAGTGGTTGAGGGTGACCGCGGCGCAGACCCCCGCGCCGAAGAGGATCAGTATCGCCGTGCCGATGACCTCGCCGAGGATGATGTCTGCGTTGCTCATGGCTGCTCCAGGCTGGGTGTGGTTCCCATGGCTACGGAGCGCGGAGGGCAGGGCGGAGTGCGGGGCCGTGCCGTGCGCGGTCTCCGTGACGAGCGTGGTGAGCGTGCCGGAACGCCGCGCTGCCGGGGGCAGCGGCGCCGACGAAGAGGCAGTTTTCCCTCGGGTTACCGCCCCGTCAAGGTCGCCTGCGCCACGAGCGGTTCGGAGGGCGTGCCGATCCGTGAGCGCGAACGGGCCGAGCGCGGCGCGAGTCGTTCACCGGACGGCGACGACCGCCGAGCCGTGACCGAACAGCCCCTGGTTCGCGGTCATCCCGGCGCGTGCCCCCGCCACCTGGCGTTCGCCCGCGGTCCCGCGGAGCTGCCAGGTCAGTTCGCACACCTGGGCGATGGCCTGGGCGGGGACGGCCTCCCCGAACGAGGCGAGTCCGCCGCTGGCGTTGACCGGGATCCGGCCGCCCAGGGCCGTGGCTCCCTCGCGCAGCAGCTTGGCGCCCTCGCCCGGCCCGCACAGCCCCAGGTCCTCGTACCACTGCAGTTCCAGTGCGGTGGACAGGTCGTACACCTCGGCCAGCGACAGGTCCTCCGGCCCGAGCCCGGCCTCCTCGTAGGCGGCTCGGGCGATCGACTCCCGGAACCCCAGGGCCGGCGGGTCGACGGCGACCGCCGAGTCCGTGGCGATGTCCGGGAGGTCGAGCAGGGTCCTGGGGTAGGTGGGGGTCACCGTCGAGACCGCGCGGATGCGCACCGGATCGCCGGCGCCGTGCCGGCGGGCGTACTCCATGCTCGACAGCACCAGCGCGGCGCCGCCGTCGGACGTGGCGCAGATGTCGAGCAGACGCAGGGGGTCCGCGACGACGGGGGAGGACGCGACCTGTCCGGCGCTCACCGCGGCCCGGTAGCGGGCGTTCGGGTTCAGCGCCCCGGCCGCTGCGTTCTTGACCTTGACCTGGGCGAAGTCGTCCAGGGTGTCGCCGTGGAGGGCCATGCGACGGCGCGCGTACAGGCCGAAGTACACCGGGTTCGTGGCGCCGAGCAGCCGGAAGCGCAGCCAGTCCGGGTCGTCGGGCCGCTCGCCGCCGGCGGGGGCGAAGAACCCCTTGGGCGCGGAGTCGGCACCGACGACCAGCACGACCTCGGCCATGCCCGCCAGGATCTGGGCCCGGGCGGTGTCGACGGCCTGCGCCCCCGAGGCGCAGGCCGCGTACACGCTGGTGACGCGCGCTCCCTGCCAGCCCAGTGCCTGGGCGAAGGTGGCCCCTGCGACATAGCCGGGGTAGCCGCCGCGGACCGTGTCGGCCCCGACGACCGACCGGACGTCCTGCCACCCGATCCCGGCGTCGGCGAGCGCGGCCCTGGCGGCGGCGGTCCCGTACTCGACGAAGCTCCGGCCCCACTTGCCCCACGGGTGCATGCCCGCGCCGAGCACGGCGACATCGCTCACCGCTCCTCCTCCACCGGCCGCCAGTACCAGGTCGTCCAGACCGTCTCCGCGTCCTCGGAGAGGGTCCCGGGCACCACTTCGACCTCCGTGCCGACGCTCAGGTCCGCGACCGTCACCCCCGGAACGGCCTGGCCGAGCACCACCATCCGCTCGGCCTCGAGTTCGACGGCGACGACCGTGTACGGCTCCCACTCGGCCCCGGGACCGGAGACGTACGGCGCCGGCGGACGGTAGCGGCCGGCCGTGTACGACCACACGCGTCCACGCCGCGACAGCGGTACCTCCGCGAGTTCGCCGCCCGCGCACGCGGGGTTGCGGCAGTACGCGTCCTCCCGTGGGAAGTGGACGGCGGAGCAGGCACCGCAGCGGGTGCCGAGCAGACGGAACTCCCGGCCGTCGCCACCCTCGGTGAACCATCCCGGCACCACCGGTCTGCGCACACGCGTCAAGGTCCCTCCCCGGATGTCCGCACGGCCCTCGGGCTTCGACGGACCGGCCTTCCCGTGACGGTAACTGACGCCTCGTCAGAACCACGGCCAGTGTGCCACGCCCGGGACACGGGCACGACCCCGCACGGAGCACCGGTCGTGGACACCTCATCGACCCCATCGACCGATGTGCCGAACACCAGAACCACACGGGCGAGTTCGGCGTCCGGTAGGAGTGAACGGGTGGCCGGAACCCACGGGGGTGGTCCTGGCCACCCGTTCCTGATAGACGGTGCGCATGATGCGCACGAGAGGACCCGCCGCAGCACGGCGCGCCCTGACCGCCCTGGCCGTCTCCGGCGCCGCCCTGGCCGTCTCCGGCGCCGCCCTGGTCGCCGACGTCGCCGCACCACCCGCCGCCGGGGCCGCCTCCGAACCCAAGGCCCCCGAGGAGTTCGTCGCCCTGCGCTCCGTGGACCCGACGATCCTCCAGGACATGCGCTACACCACGGCGCACAACTTCGTGGGCGAACCGATCGACGGCTACCGCCAACCCGTCTGCATCCTCACCCGCCCGGCCGCCCGGGCGCTCCGCAAGGCCCAGCGCACACTGCTGCGCAAGGGGTACTCGCTCAAGGTCTACGACTGCTACCGGCCTCAGCGGGCCGTCGACCACTTCGTGCGCTGGGCCGAGGACCTCACGGACGAGCGGATGAAGAAGGAGTTCTATCCACACGTCGACAAGTCGAGACTCTTCGCCGACGGCTACATCGCCGGGAAGTCCGGCCACAGCCGCGGCAGCACCGTCGACCTCACCGTCGTCCCCCTGCCGGCCGAAAAGACCCGTCCCTACGTCCCCGGCGAGCCCCTCGTCCCCTGCCACGCCCCGCAGTCGGAGCGCTTTCCGGACAACTCCGCCGACATGGGTACCGGGTTCGACTGCTTCGACACGCTCTCGCACACCGACGACCCGCGCGTCCAGGGCGCCCAGCGCGCCAACCGGCAGCTGCTCACGACCACCCTCGCCGCCGTAGGCTTCGCCAACCTGCCCGAGGAGTGGTGGCACTTCACCCACAAGCCCGAGCCGTTCCCCGACACCTACTTCGACTTCCCGGTGTCACGACGGTCCCTGACCTGATCGTGCGGACCGCGGGGCCCACCGTCGCGTACAGTCCGCGTGTGACCGAGCCCCGCGAACCCACGCCCCGACCCGGCACCGCCGGAACGGGACCCGCACCCGCGCCCCGGACGTCCGTCCGGGACTCCCACTGCTCCAGCTGCGGCGCCCCGTACAGCGGCCCCGCGGGCTGGCCCAGGACCTGCGCCGGCTGCGGTGACATCGCCTACCGCAACCCCCTTCCCGTGGCCGTCGCCCTCCTCCCCGTCACCGGCCCGCACCCCACCGGACTCGTCGTCATCACCCGCACCATCGAGCCCCAGCGCGGCCGGATCGCCCTGCCCGGCGGGTTCATCGACCACACCGAGGACTGGAGGCACGCCGTCGTCCGCGAACTGAAGGAGGAGACGGGCATCGACGCCGCGCACGAGGAGGTGCGCCTCGCCGACGCCCTCAGCTCACCCGGCGGCCACCTCCTGCTCTTCGGCCTGCTCCCGCAGCGCCCCGCGGACGAGCTCCCGCCGTCGGCCCCGACCGACGAGACGGAGGGCTGGCACGTCCTGCACGAGCCCGCCGAACTCGCCTTCCCGCTGCACACCACGGCGGTACGGAACTGGTTCGCCGGCCGCTACGGCTGAGTCCGGCGGGGCGCCGCCCCCACCGAGCCGCGCACCCGCACGGGACGCCGCGGCCGCGCGGCACCGGCGTCGGACACCCGCTCCACGACCACCCGGCCCTCCACCAGCCGTGACGCGTAGCGCTCCACCACGGACCGCGCCCCCGGGACGGCACGGTCCTCGACGACCAGACCGCCGCCGGTGCGTCCCGGGGCCGGCGCCCACACCTCCAGCTCCGTCCCGCCCTCCTCACCACGCACCGGAATCACCGCACCCGCCCTGGCCAGCACCGGGATCCGCGACAGCGGGGCGTCCAGGAGGAACTGGCCCGGCCCCTCGTACGCCGCGCCCGACACCGTGTCGTACCAGAGCCCGCGCGGCAGGCGCACCGCTCGCCGGTCCGCCCCCGGCTCCAGCACCGGCGCCACCAGCAACGCGTCACCCAGCAGGAACGCGTCCTCGCAGTCCCGCAGCGCCCGGTCGGCCGGCGCACCCCACCACAGCGGCCGCGCGTAGGGCGCCCCGGTCAGCCGCGCCAGATGCGCCAGGGTCTCGAAGTACGGGCGCAGCCGCTCCCGTTCGAGCATCGCCGCCCTGGCGTGCCCGAGAACCCGCGCGCCGAACTCCCACGGCTCCCTGCGCCCCGCACCGATCGCCGCGTGCGTACGGAACAGCGGCAGGTACGACCCCAGCTGGAACCAGCGCAGGAACAGCTCCGGCGACGGACGCCCGTCGAACCCGCCCACGTCGGGCCCCGAGTACGGCACCCCGCACAACCCGAGCCCCAGCACCAGCGACAGCGACGCCCTGAGCCCCGGCCAGCCCGTCGCGACATCGCCGGACCACGTCCCGCCGTACCGCTGCATCCCCACCCAGCCCGAGCGGGAGAACAGGAACGGCCGCTCCTCCGGACGCAGCCTCCGCAGGGCCTCGTAGCCCGCCCGCGCCATCGCCAGCCCGTACACGTTGTGGGCCTCGCGGTGGTCGCCGCCCCGGCCCTCCAGACAGTGCCGGGCCGAGCGGGGCAGCGTCATGTCGCCGAACGGGGTGAACGACACCGGCTCGTTCATGTCGTGCCACACGCCGGAGAAGCCCTGCGCCAGCCGCTCCTCGTACAGCCCGCCCCACCACGCGCGGACCTCCGGATCCGTGAAGTCCGGGTACGCGCACTCGCCGGGCCACACCTCACCGCGCACCTCACGGCCGCGACCGTCCCGGACGAACGCGCCGACCGCCGCGCCCGCGTCGTACACCTCGTTGCCGGGCTCCGCCCTGACCGCGGGATCGACGATCGAGACGAGGCGCACCCCGTCCGCCCCGAGGTCCTTCGCGAGCCCGGGCAGGTCGGGGAAACGCTCCGTGTCGACGGTGAAGACCCGGTGGCGGTCGTGGTGGTCGATGTCCAGGTGCAGCGCCGACAGCGGCAGGCCCCGCTCCCGGTAGCCCGCCACCACACGCCGCACCTCCCGCTCGCTGCCGAAGCCCCAGCGCGCGTGCTGCGCGCCCAGCGCCCACGACGGCGGCGCGACCGGAGCGCCCGTGAGACCCGTCCACCTCCGCAGCACCCGGGCGGGGGTGCCCACGACCACCCAGCAGCGCAGCGGCCCGCCGCCCATCCGAACCTCGCTCGTACCCGGACGGTCGTGCCCCGACCCCGCGCCCTCCTCTCCCTCGCGCAGGGTGACCAGTCCCTCCCAGGAGTTGTCGAGGAACGCCAGATGCGTACCCGCGTCCGCGACCACGAGCTGGACCGGCATGGTGATGTACAACGGGTCGTCCTCCGGTGCGAAGCTCCCCCGCGGATCGGTGTTCCACAGCCGGTACGTGCCGTCCCTCAGCCGGGGCCCCGAAGCACGGCCCCCGAGACCGAAGAACCGGGCGTCCGCGGCCACTTCGCTGCGCTGGAGCCAGCGGGAAGGACCGCCGCCGGCCGGTTCCCACCAGCGCGGCGGCAGCTCCCTGCGCAGGGCCACCCCGCCCGGTGTCCGGATCTCGACCCCGCCGTGCCGCGACACCGCCACCGTGACCCGCTGCGAGACGATCCGCCAGCCACCGTCCTTGTCCGGCTCCAGCTCCGCCCGGGGATCGGGCCGCGGAGGCGTGCCGTCCAGCGCGTACGACGGCTCGGGCTCCGCACCGTCCCAGCCCCAGAAGACGACACCCGTGGCCGCCACCCGCACACGCAGCTCCGAACGCGCGAAACGGACGATCCCGCCGCCCGGCGACGGCTCGGCCCCGATCACCGGGCCCGGCACCCGCGCCCGCTCCGCCCCCCGTGGCGCAAGCCCCCAGGCGTCCGTGCGCCTCCCACGCCACGCCGAGCGCGCCGCGCGCAGCCCCCGCACCGTCCCGAGGACCCTCACCGAGCGCACCAGATCACGACCGTCCATGCTGCTCACCCTGCCATCCGCCGAGGCCGGGGCGAGGTCCGTTCAACTGTCGTTCACCCACGGTGCGGGAAGCCCTCACCGCGGTGCCAGGACCCATCACCCGTGGTGAGAGCACACAATCAGCCACCCCGCCATGGGTGGGGAACCCTGGTGCGGAAGACGATCACATGGCATCGTCCCTGTCAGCCGCGCGAAGGCACACCCACGCCCCGCGCGGACCCACACGTAGACCACGTGCCGACCGCGTGCCGACCACGCACAGAGCCGCACAGCCGCCCGGGAGCCGCCCCATGACCTCAGCAGCGAACCCTGCCCCCCTCTGGCAGCCGGACGCCGACCGCGTCGCAGCGGCCCGGATCACCCGCTTCCAGGCATGGGCGGCCGAGCGCCACGGCGCACCCGCCGAGGGCGGCTACCCGGCCCTGCACCGCTGGTCGGTCGACCGGCTCGAGACCTTCTGGCAGGCGGTCGCGGAATGGTTCGACGTACGGTTCTCCACGCCTTGCGAGCGCGTACTCGCCGACCGCGGCATGCCCGGCGCCCGGTGGTTCCCCGGCGCCACCCTCAACTACGCCGAGCACGCCCTGCGCACCGCCGAGGACCCCGCACGCGCCCATGAGCCGGCCCTCATCCATGTGGACGAAACACATGACCCTGTCCCCGTCAGCTGGGCCGAGCTGCGCCGCCAGGTCGGATCACTCGCCGCCGAGCTCCGCGCGCTCGGCGTACGCCCGGGCGACCGCGTCAGCGGCTATCTGCCCAACGTCCCGCAGGCCGTGACCGCCCTCCTCGCCACCGCCGCCGTCGGCGCCACCTGGACCTCGTGCGCCCCCGACTTCGGCGCCCGCAGCGTCCTCGACCGCTTCCAGCAGGTCGAGCCCGTGGTCCTGTTCACCGTGGACGGCTACCGCTACGGCGGCAAGGAGCACGACCGCGCCGACGTCGTCGCCGAACTCCGCCGCGAACTGCCCACCCTGCGCGCCGTCGTCCACATCCCCCTTCTCGGCACCCCGGCCCCCGAAGGCGCCCTCGCATGGTCCGACCTCACCGCCGGCGACGCCGAGCCCGTCTTCGAGCAGGTCCCCTTCGACCACCCGCTGTGGGTCCTCTACTCCTCCGGCACGACCGGGCTGCCCAAGGCGATCGTCCAGTCCCAGGGCGGCATCCTCCTCGAGCACTTCAAGCAACTCGGGCTGCACTGCGACCTCGGCCCCGGCGACCGCTTCTTCTGGTACACCTCCACCGGCTGGATGATGTGGAACTTCCTCGTCTCCGGCCTGCTCACCGGCACCACCGTCGTGCTGTACGACGGCAGCCCCGGCCACCCGGACACCGGAGCCCAGTGGGCCATCGCCGAACGCACCGGGACGACCCTCTTCGGCACCTCCGCCGCCTACGTCATGGCGTGCCGCAAGGCCGGTGTGCACCCCTCACGGGACCACGACCTCTCACGGATCACGTGCGTCGCCACCACCGGCTCCCCGCTGCCGCCCGACGGATTCCGCTGGCTCCACGACGAGGTCCGCGAGGACCTGTGGATCGCCTCCGTCAGCGGCGGTACGGACGTCTGCAGCTGCTTCGCGGGCGCCGTACCGACCCTGCCCGTCCACATCGGCGAGCTCCAGGCCGCCTGCCTCGGCACCGACCTGCAGTCCTGGGACCCCCACGGCAAGCCCCTCGTCGGCGAGGTCGGCGAGCTCGTCGTCACCAACCCCATGCCGTCCATGCCGATCCGCTTCTGGAACGACCCCGACGGCAGCCGCTACCGGGAGAGCTACTTCGAGATGTTCCCGGGCGTCTGGCGGCACGGCGACTGGATCACCATCACCGACCACGGCTCCGTCGTCATCCACGGCAGGTCCGACTCCACCCTGAACCGCCAGGGCGTCCGCATGGGCTCCGCGGACATCTACGAGGCGGTGGAACGGCTCCCCGAGATCAAGGAGTCCCTCGTCATCGGCCTCGAGGAACCCGACGGCGGCTACTGGATGCCGCTCTTCGTCCACCTCGCCCCGGGCGCCGCGCTCGACGACGACCTGCGCTCCCGGATCAAGCGGACCATCCGCGAGCAGCTGTCCCCGCGCCACGTCCCGGACGACATCATCGAGGTCCCCGGCGTACCGCACACCCTCACCGGCAAGCGCATCGAGGTCCCGGTCAAGCGCCTGCTGCAGGGGACCGCCCTGACGAAGGCGGTGAACCCCGGCTCGGTGGACAACCTCGAACTGCTGCGCTTCTACGAGGAACTGGCGCGCAAGCGCGGCGCCGAGCGCGGCTGAACCGGAGCCTGTCCCCTCGGCCACGACGCCCGTTGTCAGTGCTCACGATTACGGTGAGTGAGCACTGAGCAACAGCGCTCACGCGACCAGGGGGATCCCATGCAGCACGGCAAGCACCACACGACCGCCCGGACCACGTCCCACGCCGAGGGCGGCACCCACCCCACGCAGGACGGCCCGGACCGCACCGCGGCCCGTTCCCGTTCCGGGCGCCACGACGCCACACGGCGGCGCGCCCGGGCGGGCGACACCCGGCGAGCGCGCCACCGGGCCCTGCGCCGCGACGTCCCCGCCACCGTCGGACTGCTCGTCGGCGACCAGGACCTCGCGGCCATGCGCCGGTACCCGACCTTCGCCTTCGACGACCATCCCGACTACCTCCGCCACGCGGAGGGCCTGCTCAAGGCCCTCTCGGCCCAGGGAGGGCACACCACCGTCGCCCTCTTCGACCCGGAGGAGTTCGCCGAGTACTGCAAGGAGACCGGACTCGACCCCGACTCCTCCGCAAGCCGCAGCCGCTACACCGCCGAGCTCGCCTCCGCGGGCGCGACGGTCGCCTACACCGGCCAGCCGCTCGACGAGCTCGTACCGCTGCTCGTCACCCGCTCCGCCCGGCAGGCCACCTGGGAGTACGCGACCACCCTGCTCGGCGACCTCGGCACCTGCTGCGACTGCGGGGACGACGTCGGCCGCTCGGCGTTCGACCGGGCCTCCCGGCTGCTGACGGATCTGCTCGACGGCGCCGGACCCGGCACACACCACCTCGTCTGCAGCGTCCCGGCCGAGAAGGGACAGCAGCTCCTGGCGGTCCTCCACACCATGTGCGCCACCGGCGCGCCCGCCGTCCTCGACGCCTCGCAGGCCACCGAGTTCACGACGGTCCTGGCCGTCGGCATCGCCCTGGAAAGCCCGGGCGGAGTCGTCCTCAGGACGTCCGCCCCCGGCGCCCCCGACCGGCTCCACGGCTGGCGCCTCCACGGCGGCCGGCTCGTCGCACTCACCGAGGCCGAGGTCTTCAGCGCCTACTGCACGGACGCTGACACCGGAGAACCGCTCTCCCCGGAACCGGGCGTCGAGTACCGCGCGGGCTTCGAGGTGGGCGACGCACACCCCTAGAGCGCGGACACCCGGCGAGCCGGGGCCGGAAGAAGGGCTCCCCGCCCTCAGGCGGGAAGCCCCTCCACACCCAAGCCCGCGGTCACTCCCCGGACAGCACCGCCTGCGCGGCACGACGCGCCTCGTCGGCGGAGTCCGCGGCCCGCGCCGCGGCGGCGGCACGCTCGCACTGGGCCAGCGTGTGCTTCGCCAGCGTCGCCCGCACATACGGGATCGACGCCGCACCCATCGAGAGGGAGGTGACGCCCAGACCCGTCAGCACACACGCGAGCAGCGGATCCGACGCGGCCTCACCGCACACACCGCAGCTCTTGCCCTCGGCCCTGGCCGCCTCGGCGGACAGCGCCACCAGGTCGAGCAGCGCGGGCTGCCACGGGTCCTGCAACCGGGACACCGCACCCACCTGGCGGTCGGCTGCGAAGGTGTACTGCGCCAGGTCGTTCGTGCCCAGCGAGAGGAACTCGACCTCCTGCAGCACCGACCGTGCCCGCAGGGCCGCGGACGGGATCTCGACCATCGCACCGAACTTCGCGTTCAGCCCGGCCTCACGGCACGCGTCCGCGAACGCCCTGGCGTCCGCGCGGTCGGCCACCATCGGTGCCATGACCTCGAGGTACACGGGCAGCCCTTCGGCGGCCTTCGACAGCGCCGTCAGCTGTGTCCGCAGCACCTCCGGGTGATCGAGCAGTGCCCGCAGGCCCCGCACACCCAGCGCCGGGTTCGGCTCGTCGGCCGGTGTCAGGAAGTCCAGTGGCTTGTCCGCCCCGGCGTCCAGCACCCGCACGACCACACGGCCCTCGGGGAACGCCTCCAGCACCTTCCGGTACGCCTCGACCTGCTTGGCCTCCGACGGCGCCTGCTTGCTGTCGTCGAGGAACAGGAACTCGGTGCGGAACAGACCGACGCCCTCGGCGCCGGCCTCCACGGCGGCCGGCACATCCCCGGGGCCGCCGACGTTCGCCAGCAGCGGCACCCTGTGGCCGTCCGACGTTGCGCCCGGACCGGTGGACGCGGCCAGCGCGGCCTTCCGCTCGGCCGCGGCCTCGGCCAGCCGCGCACGCCGCTCCTCGCTCGGCTCCACGAACACCTCACCGGTGCTGCCGTCCACCGCGACCACCCGGCCCTCGGCCAGCTCGCACGCACCCGGCAGCGCGACCACCGCCGGCACCCCGAGCGCCCGGGCCAGGATCGCGCTGTGGCTCGTCGGCCCGCCCTCCTCGGTGACGAACCCGAGCACCAGCGCAGGATCGAGCAACGCCGTGTCCGCGGGAGCCAGGTCCCGCGCGATCAGAACGTACGGCTCGTCGCTGTCCGGCACACCCGGCATCGGCACCCCGAGGAGTCGCGCCACGATCCGGTTGCGCACGTCGTCGAGGTCGGCCACCCGCCCGGCCAGGTACTCGCCGGCACCCGCGAGCAACGCCCGGTAGGCCGCGAACGCGTCGTAGACGGCCCGCTCGGCCGTGCTGCCGACCGCGATACGCCGCTCGACATCCGCCATCAGCTCGGGGTCCTGCGCCATCATGGCCTGCGCCTCGAGCACGTGCTGCGCCTCGCCGCCGGCGAGGTTGCCGCGCGCGACGAGATCGGCGGCCACGGCGTCCACGGCACTCCGGGCGCGCCCCTGTTCGCGCCCCGCGTCCTCGGCCGGTATCTGCTTGGCAGGCGGCTCCAGCACCGCCGTCCCCATGTGCCGAACCTCGCCGACCGCCACACCGTGGCTCACGCCGACGCCTCGCAGGGTTGTCTCCATTTCACCCGTCTCCGATTGTGCGGCGGTCCCAGCCGCCGCGGTGGATGTACGACCGGCCCCTCACCGGGGTGAGGTCACTGCCAGCTGAACAGTTCGTCGCCGGTCTTCACGTCGCCGTCCTCACGGAGTCCGCCCAGCGAGTCGGCGGAGGCCTCGAGGGCCACCACGGGACAGATCGGGGACTTGCCGGCGGCTTCGACGGCCACGGGGTTCCAGCGCACGACACCCTGACCGCGGGTCACGGTGTCGCCCTTGTTGATGAGGAGCTCGAAGCCCTCACC